>NZ_JBDOQU010000002.1:0-425782 GCF_039839375.1 Inquilinus sp. CAU 1745 | reverse complement strand
TTGGTGCAAGACGAGCGGGAAGGGGCCAGGCCAGCATACGGTCTACCGATCGGGCGACCTCGAATCCAACGGCCTCCTTCCCGCTCCCATCATAGCAACCATCCAACACACAGGAATCCATGGGCTGCCGACGCGGCGCTGGAGGCGAAGAGCCGGGCGGCGGTTGGGCGAACTTCGCCGCCGAATGGATGCCGGATCAAGTCCGGCATGACGGTTTTGGGTAGGGCGCCGGCGGATGCTTCGACGGGCGCGTCATGAGGAAAGGGTGCGGGTGGACATGACGGATGATGTCGCGGGGGATGCGAAGCGGGGCGGGTTGGCCCAGCTTGTGGCCACCGGGCTGCTGGCGGGGTTCATCGGGTTCGCCAGTTCCTTCGCGATCGTGCTCCATGGGCTGGAAACGGTGGGCGCGAGCCCGGAGCAGGCGGCCTCCGGCCTGCTGGCGCTCAGCCTCGCCATGGGGCTGCTGGGCGTCTGGTTCAGCCATCGGACGAAGATGCCGGTCAGCATCGCCTGGTCGACGCCGGGCGCGGCGCTGCTGATCACCATCGCCGCGCCGGAAGGCGGTTTCCCGGAGGCGGTGGGGGCGTTCCTCGCCGCCGCGGCGATGATCGTCGTCGCGGGGCTGTGGCGGCCGTTCGGCCGCGCCATCGCCGCCATACCGGTGGCGCTCGCCAGCGCCATGCTGGCCGGCGTGCTGCTGGATCTGTGTCTCGCGCCCATGGTCGCGGTGGGGGAGATGCCGGCCTACGCGCTGCCGATCGTGATCTCCTGGGCCGTCGCGCTGCGCTATGCGCGGCTCTACGCCGTACCGGTCGCCGTCGCGGTGACCGCCCTCATGATCTTCCTGGCGACGCCCATGCCGGAAGGCGCGCTGGCGGGCGCATGGCCCCGTCCGGTACTGGTGATGCCGGAATTCTCACTGGACACCATCATCGGCATCGGCCTGCCGCTCTTCATCGTCACCATGGCCTCCCAGAACGTGCCGGGGCTGGCGGTGCTCAACGCCAACGGCTACCGGCCGAAGGTCGGGCCGATCTTCGTCGCCACCGGCGCGGCCAGCGGGGTGACTGCCGCTTTCGGAGGCCATCTGGTCAATCTGGCGGCAATCACGGCGGCGCTCTGCGCCGGGCCGGAAGCCCATCCCGATCCGCGCCGCCGCTATATCGCCGCCATCACGACCGGCTGGACCTATGTCGGTTTCGCCCTGTTCGCGGGGTTCGCCGCCGCCTTCATCGCCGCCGCCCCGCCGCTGCTGATCGAGACGGTGGCCGGGCTCGCCCTGTTCGGCAGCCTTGGCGGCGCGCTGCTTTCGGCGCTGGCGAAGGAAGAGGACCGGCTGCCGGCGGTGCTGACCTTCGTCACCACGGCGTCCGGCCTCTCCTTCTTCGGCGTCGGGGCTGCCTTCTGGGGGCTGGTGGCGGGCGGGCTGCTGATGCTGCTGGGCAGGCTGGGCCGCAAGGGTTGATGCGCGTCCTTGCGGCATGGAAGTTGCGTTTGAGAAGCGGAACATCAAGATGGAGTTTCCATGATTGTCGCCCCTCTCTCCGACGCCATTATCGTCCGTGACGCGACGGAGGCCGACATGGCCGCCATCCAGGCGATCTACGCCCATCATGTGCTGAACGGCGTCGCGACCTTCGAGGAGACCCCGCCTTCGGTGGAGGAGATGATCGTCCGGCGGGCGGCGGTGCTGGCGCTTGGACTGCCCTATCTGGCGGCGGAGATGGGCGGAAGGGTGGTCGGCTACAGCTACGCCACCGGCTACCGCCCGCGCCCGGCCTATCGCCATACGATCGAGAATTCGGTCTATGTCGCCGAAGGCATGGGCGGCAGGGGCGTCGGCGGCGCTCTCATGACGGCGCTGATCGAGGCCTGCGAAAAGGGCCCCTGGCGGCAGATGCTGGCGGTGATCGGCGATGTCGGCAATGCCGGCTCGATCGCCCTCCACCGCCGTCACGGCTTCCGTCATGTCGGGCAGCTGGCGTCCGTCGGCTTCAAGCACGGACGATGGGTCGACACGGTGCTGATGCAGCGGGCGCTGGGCGACGGTGACGGAAGTTTGCCCTGATATCCTGAGAAGGATCAGCCGCCGCTGAGGGCCTTCGCCAGGAAGGGCAGGCTTTCATCCATCCGGTAGTCGATGCCGGAATGGTTGTCCGGGAATTCCTCATAGCGGTGGGCGACGCCCAGCCGGTCCAGCGCCCGGTGCAGGCGGCGCGCGCCATAGAGAAGGTTGTACTGGTCGGTCGTGCCGCAATCGATATAGAGGCCCTTCAGCGTCTTCAGGTTCCCGGCATGGGCGTCGACGATGCGCGCGGGATCCCATTCCAGCCAGGCGGCCCAGCGATCCTCCTGAAGCTCACAGGTTTCCAGGTCGACCGGCAGGCGGACGCCGAACGGGGCCGACGGGTCGGGATCGTAGGTCGCGGCCATGGCGAGGGACATCAGCGCATGGGTGTCGTCGCCCGATGGTTTCGGGTTCGCCTCCAGCGCCTCCATGAACTTCGCCACCGATCCGTCGTGCCGGGCCAACGCCCGCAGCGTGCCCGGCATGTCGGGCAGGTAGCAGAGTTCGAACGCCATATCGCCGGAATGGCAGGCGGCGGCCGACCACGTGTCGGCGCGCCGCATGGCGTGGATGATCGAACCGTAGCCGCCGGAGCTCTTGCCGAAGACGCCGCGCCGTCCTTCGCCGCCGCAGCCGAACCGGCCTTCTACGAAGGGCAGCATCTCCCCGATCAGGAAATCCTCCCAGCGGCCCATGGCGGCGCTGTTGATATACTGGTTGCCGCCCAGCCGGGTGAAGCAGTCGGGGAAGGCGACCGCGACCGGCGGCATCGCGCCCGTGCCGATCAGCCGGTCCAGCCGCTCCGGCGCATTCTCCCCGAAGCTTTTCCAGTTGGTGTGGCTGGGCCCGCCGCCGGTGAAGCCGACCAGGTCGACCAGCAGCGGCAGCTCCGCGCCGTCATGGCCGTCCGGGATATAGACATGGACCGCTCTTTCCGTCGGATCGTCCAGCAGATTGCCGCGCAGCACGGCGCTGTCGAGGGTGAGGCGGTGGACGGTTCCCGCGGGAACGGTGCGGTCTTTGCGCATCGGGTTCTCCGGATTTCGTGTGGCGACGGCTTATAGCATCCAACGTCCGCGCAGCCAAAAAGCGCCGCCCGTCTTAGTGGTCCCATTTCGGACCTATTTTTGGAGCGCCAGGGGCGGAAATATCGTTTCTCTAAGTTGCGAGTAGTTCTCAACTTATTAAATAGTCATAGAAGCTGACCTATCGGCGGTTTTTTGCTCGCCAACCCTGCCCGAATGCCTTAAAACAAGCTTCCGCCATCCTCGATCGGCGGGAAAGTGACTCCGCGCTCTTCAGGATCGTTGCCGCCCATGCCCAACCAGATGCTCCGCTTCACGAAGATCGGTACGGAAATGCCGGACAAGCGCCCGGCCGACATCCGGCGGGAGGACTGGCAGGAGGTCTATGGCGAATTCGCGCGCGCCAAGGCGGAGGAGCAGGCGGGCCGCTGCTCCCAGTGCGGCGTGCCGTTCTGCCAGGTGCACTGCCCGGTTCAGAACAATATCCCCGACTGGCTGAAGCTGACCGCCGAGAACCGGATGGAGGAAGCCTACGAGGTCAGCCAGGCGACCAACAATTTCCCGGAGATCTGCGGCCGCATCTGTCCGCAGGACAGGCTGTGCGAAGGCAATTGCGTGATCGAGCAATCGGGCCATGGCACGGTCACCATCGGGTCGATCGAGAAATACATCAACGACACCGCCTGGGAGATGGGCTGGGTCAAGCCGGTGAAGCCGCTGCGCGAGCGGACGGAGAGCGTCGGGATCATCGGCGGCGGCCCGGCCGGGCTGGCGGCGGCGGAGGAGCTTCGCAAGAAGGGCTACCAGGTCCATGTCTACGACCGGTACGACCGCATGGGCGGGCTGATGATCTACGGCATCCCCAGCTTCAAGCTGGAGAAGGAGGTCGTGGAGCGCCGGACGCGGCTGTTGGCAGATGCCGGCGTCCAGTACCACGCGAATGTCGAGATTGGGCGCGACGCGACGCTGGAGGAACTGCGCGGGCGGCACGATTCGGTGCTGATCGCGACCGGCGTCTACAAGGCGCGCGACCTGAAGGCGCCGGGATCGGGGCTGGGCAACATCGTCCCGGCGATGGAGTTCCTGACCGCCAGCAACCGCAAGGGGCTGGGCGATTCCGTGCCGGATTTCGACAGCGGCAGGCTGAACGCGGCCGGGAAGGACGTCGTCGTCATCGGCGGCGGCGACACGGCGATGGATTGCGTCCGCACCTCCGTCCGCCAGGGCGCGACATCGGTGAAATGCCTCTACCGGCGGAACCGGGCGAACATGCCGGGATCCCAGCGCGAGGTCGCCAACGCCGAGGAGGAGGGCGTCGAGTTCGTCTGGCAGGCGGCGCCGGAGGCTTTCGACGGCGAAGGCGTCGTGACCGGCGTCCGCGCCCACAGGATGCATCTGGGCATTCCCGACGCGTCCGGCCGGCAGACGCCGCAGATGATCGAAGGCTCCGGCTTCACGCTTCAGGCGGACATAGTCATCAAGGCGCTGGGCTTCGATCCGGAGGATCTGCCGGCGCTGTTCGACGCGCCGGAACTGAAGGTCAGCCGCTGGGGCACCGTGTCCATCAGCTACCGGACGATGATGACCAACCTGGAGGGCGTGTTCGCCGCCGGCGACATCGTGCGCGGCGCATCGCTGGTCGTCTGGGCGATCCGCGACGGCCGCGACGCGGCGGCGGCGATCGACCGCTTCCTGTCGGAAAGGGCGACCGCGCAGCTTCAGGCGGCGGAGTAGCCCCTCACCCTCCCGGCGTTCGCCGGGTCCCTCCCTCTCCCCTGAGGGGCGAGGGTGATTTGGTAGCCCTCTCCCCGGCGGGGAGAGGGTTGGGTGAGAGGGTGGTTTGGCGAGATGGCGGAGTTTGAGATGAGCGAAGAGAACGGCCGGCGGTTCGTGGAGGAATGGGACGCCAACGTCCGGGCGCTGACCGAGGCGCATGCCTATGACCCGGCGGACGAGCACGATGCCTGCGGCGTCGGCTTCGTCGCCTCTCTGGACGGATCCAAGCGCCGGGACGTCGTCCAGGCCGGCATCGACGCGCTGAAGGCCGTCTGGCATCGCGGGGCGGTCGACGCCGACGGCAAGACCGGCGACGGGGCGGGCATCCATGTGGAGATCCCGCAGGCCTTCTTCCGCGAACACGTCACCCGCAGCGGCCATGCCCCGAC
Source organism: Inquilinus sp. CAU 1745 (assembly GCF_039839375.1). Lineage (NCBI taxonomy): Bacteria > Pseudomonadati > Pseudomonadota > Alphaproteobacteria > Rhodospirillales > Rhodospirillaceae > Inquilinus > Inquilinus sp. CAU 1745. Next base: position 420,521 of record NZ_JBDOQU010000002.1, on the reverse strand, counting down.
GCAGGACGCGATCGCGGTCGGCCAGGTGTTCCTGCCGCGCACCGACTTCGCCGCCCAGGAAACCTGCCGCTGCATCGTCGAGGGCGAGATCCTGGCTTTCGGCTACTACATCTATGGCTGGCGGCAGGTGCCGCTGGATGTCGAGATCATCGGCGAGAAGGCGAACGCCAGCCGGCCGGAGATCGAACAGATCATGATCGCCAATGCCCGGGGCATCCCCGACGAGGCGTTCGAGCGCGATCTCTACGTCATCCGCCGGCGGATCGAGAAGGCGGTCCGGGCGGAGGGTATCAACGAATTCTACATCTGCTCCCTGTCCTGCCGGTCGATCATCTACAAGGGCATGTTCCTGGCCGAACAGCTCACCTCCTTCTATCCCGACCTGCTGGACGAACGGTTCGTCTCCTCCTTCGCGATCTACCACCAGCGCTATTCGACCAACACCTTCCCGACCTGGCGGCTGGCTCAGCCTTTCCGGATGCTGGCGCATAATGGCGAGATCAACACGCTGCGCGGCAACGTCAACTGGATGAAGGCGCATGAGACGCGGATGGGGGCCGAGGCGTTCGGCGACCATGTCGAGGACATCAAGCCGGTGATCCAGGGCGGATCGTCGGATTCCGCCGCGCTGGACGCCGTCTGGGAGGTGCTGTGCCGGGGCGGCCGGTCCGCGCCGATGGCCAAGGCGCTGCTGATGCCGGAAGCGACCGGCGCGAACACCACCATGCCGGACAGTCACCGGTCGCTCATCGCCTATTGCAACGCGGTGATGGAGCCGTGGGACGGGCCGGCCGCGATCGCCGCGACCGACGGGCGCTGGGTGCTGGGCGGCATGGACCGCAACGGGCTTCGGCCGATGCGCTATACCATCACCGGCGACGGGCTGCTGATCGCGGGGTCGGAGGCCGGGATGGTCCGCGTCGACGAGAGCCGGGTGATCGAGAAGGGCCGCCTGGGGCCGGGGCAGATGATCGCGGTCGACCTCCAGAAGGGCCGGCTCTACCACGACCGGGAGATCAAGGACCTGCTGGCCGACAGCCAGGAATTCGGCGACTGGGTGACCCGGATCAAGGAGCTGGACGAGCTGATCATCGGCCGCGACAAGGAACCGTCGCTGTTCGACAGGGCGGAACTCCGCCGCCGGCAGGTCGGCGCGGGCGTCACCATGGAGGATCTGGAGTTGATCCTCCATCCGATGGTGGAGGACGCCAAGGAGGCCATCGGATCGATGGGCGACGACACGCCGATCGCCATCCTGTCCGACGGCTATCGCGGCCTGCACCATTTCTTCCGCCAGAATTTCAGCCAGGTGACCAACCCGCCGATCGACAGCCTGCGGGAAAGGCGGGTGATGAGCCTGCGGACGCGGCTGGGCAATCTGGGCAACATCCTGGACGAGGATGAAACCCAGTGCCGGCTGCTGCAGCTTGAAAGCCCGGTGCTGTCGACCGCCGAGTATCTGGCGATGCGCGACTATATGGGCGATACGGCGGCGGAGATCGACGCCACCTTCGACCGTCCGGCGGACGGGACCAGCGGCGAGAACGCGCTGCGCGACGCGCTGCGCCGGCTGTGCCGGGAGGCCGAGGACGCGGTGCGCGGCGGCGCGACGCATGTGATCCTGAGCGACGAGAGGATCGGCCCCGACCGGGTGGCGATGCCGATGATCCTGGCGACGGGGGCGGTGCACACGCATCTGGTGAAGCAGAGCCTGCGCACCTTCACCTCCCTGAACGTCCGGTCGATGGAATGCCTGGACGTGCATTATTTCGCGGTGCTGATCGGCGTCGGCGCGACCACGGTCAACGCCTATGTCGCGCAGGAGGCCATTGTCGACCGGCACCGGCGCGGCCTGTTCGGCGATCTGTCGGTGGGGGAGTGCGTCCGCCGCTTCAAGAAGGCGGTCGATGAGGGGCTTCTGAAGATCATGTCCAAGATGGGCATATCGATCATCTCCTCCTATCGCGGCGGCTGCAATTTCGAGGCTGTGGGCCTGTCGCGCTCCATGGTCGCGGAATTCTTCCCCGGCATGGCCAGCCGGATCTCCGGCATCGGCCTGTCGGGCATCCAGAAGAAGGTGCTGGAGCTGCACGGCCGGGCCTTCAGCGAGGAGGTGACGACGCTGCCGGTCGGCGGCTTCTACCGCTATCGCCGGAACGGGGAGCGGCACGCCTATGAGGCGGGGCTGATCCATATGCTGCAGCACGCCTGCGACACCGACAGCTACTCCACCTTCAAGAAATATTCCGAGGCGGTGCGCAAGCAGGCGCCAATCAATCTGCGCGACCTGCTGGAGTTCCGTTCCACCCACGAGGCGCTGTCGGTCGACGAGGTCGAATCGATCACGGAGATTCGCAGGCGGTTCGTCACGCCCGGCATGTCGCTGGGCGCCCTGTCGGCGGAGGCGCACGGGACGCTGAACGTCGCCATGAACCGGATCGGCGCGAAATCCGATTCCGGGGAGGGTGGCGAGGACCCGGCCCGTTTCCGGCCGGACCGGAACGGCGACAACTGGAATTCCGCCATCAAGCAGGTGGCCAGCGGCCGGTTCGGCGTGACGGCGGAATATCTGAACCAGTGCCGGGAGATCGAGATCAAGGTCGCCCAGGGCGCCAAGCCGGGCGAGGGCGGGCAGCTTCCCGGATTCAAGGTGACGGTGGAGATCGCCAAGCTTAGGCATTCCACGCCGGGCGTAATGCTGATCAGCCCGCCGCCGCACCACGACATCTATTCGATCGAGGATCTGGCCCAGCTCATCTACGACCTGAAGCAGATCAACCCGATTGCCAAGGTGACGGTGAAGCTGGTGTCGCGGTCGGGCATCGGCACGATCGCGGCGGGCGTCGCCAAGGCCGGGGCGGACAACATCCTGATCTCCGGCAATGTCGGCGGCACCGGGGCCAGCCCCCAGACCTCCATCAAGTTCGCGGGCGTGCCGTGGGAGATGGGCCTGACAGAGGTCCATCAGGTGCTGACCCTGAACCGGCTGCGCCACCGGGTACGGCTGCGCACCGACGGCGGCATCAAGACCGGCCGCGACGTGGTGGTCGCGGCAATCCTGGGCGCGGAAGAATATGGCGTGGGCACCGCCTCGCTGGTCGCCATGGGCTGCATCATGGTGCGCCAGTGCCATTCCAACACCTGCCCTGTCGGCGTCTGCACCCAGGATTCCGAGCTTCGGAAGAAGTTCACCGGCACGGCGGAGAAGGTGGTCAACCTCTTCACCTTCATGGCGGAGGAGGTGCGCGAGATCCTGGCGCAGCTCGGCTACCGGAATCTGAACGAGATCATCGGCCGCACCGAACTGCTCCACCAGGTCAGCCGGGGCGCGGCCCATCTGGACGACCTCGACCTCAACCCGCTCCTGGCCAAGGCCGATCCGGGCGGGCTGGCCATGTACTGCACCATGGAGGGACGGAACGAGGTTCCCGACACGCTGGATGCGCGGATGATCGAGGATGCGCGGCCGCTGTTCCAGGAGGGTGAGAAGATGCAGCTCACCTACAACGTCCGGAACACCTACCGGGCGATCGGCACGCGCATGTCGTCCATGATCACGCGGAAGTTCGGCATGACCGGCCTGCAGCCGGGGCATGTGACGCTCCGCCTGCGCGGGTCGGCCGGCCAGTCGCTGGGGGCGTTCGCCGTCCAGGGGCTGAAGCTGGAGGTGTTCGGCGACGCCAACGACTATGTCGGCAAGGGGCTTTCCGGCGGCACGATAACGGTGCGGCCATGGACGGCGAGCCCGCTTGTCAGCAACGAGAACACGATCATCGGCAACACGGTCCTCTATGGCGCCACGGCCGGCAAGCTGTTCGCTGCGGGACAGGCGGGCGAACGGTTCTGCGTCCGCAATTCCGGCGCGGTGGTGGTCGTGGAAGGCTGCGGGTCGAACGGCTGCGAATACATGACCGCCGGCACGGCCGTGATCCTGGGCCCTGTGGGCGACAATTTCGCGGCCGGCATGACCGGCGGCATGGCCTTCGTCTACGATTCCAACGACAGCTTCGCCACCCGGGTCAACGACGACAGCGTGATCTGGCATCGGATCGAGACGCCCTATTACGACGATCTGGTGCGGAAGCTGATCGGCGAGCACGTGTCGGAGACCCAGAGCCGTTTCGCGGCCCAACTCCTGAACGACTGGACCCTGGTCAAGGACCGGTTCTGGCAGGTGACGCCGAAGGAAATGGTCGACCGTCTGGACCATCCCACCACCCTCGACCGCGCCGCCGCCCTGCGCCAGCCGGCGGAGTAGGGAGAAAGCTGATGTACGGGATCGACGAAGGCCTTGGAGGTCCATGACGACAAAGAAGGACTCCGCGATCGCGGGGCCCTTCTTCCGTTCAGGCGATGACCTTGCGTGCGGCGCAGCAATCGCTAGAGTGCGCGGCACGATGCGTTGCCTTTATCATCTGCCATTGTCGGCGGCGTCGCGGCTTGTGCGGCTGGCGCTGGCCGAGAAGAAGCTGGATTTCGACCTGAAGGTCGAAAGAGTCTGGGACCGCCGGGACGATTTCCTGGCGCTCAACCCCGCCGGCGAGGTGCCGGTGCTGATCGAGCCGGACGGCACGACGCTGATCGAGGCGCCGGTGATCGTCGAATATCTGGAAGAGGTCCATCCCGAGGTCAGGCTGATCCCGGGCGGGCCGGTCGACCGGGCGGAGGTGCGCCGGCTGCTGGTCTGGTTCGACGTCAAGTTCCGGCAGGAGGTCACCGACAATCTGGCCGGCGAGAAGATCATGAAACGTCTGATGGGGCGGGGCTATCCCAACTCCGAGGCGATCCGCGCGGGCCGGGCCAACATCCACTACCATCTCGACTACATCGCCTATCTGGCGGAGCGGCGGAACTGGCTGGCGGGGGAGGATTTCTCCATCGCCGACATCGCCGCCGGCGCCCATCTTTCGGTTGTCGACTATCTGGGCGACGTGCCGTGGGAGGACCATCCGGCCGCCAAGGAATGGTACGCGCGGATCAAGTCGCGCCCCTGCTTCCGCCCGCTGCTGGGCGATGTGGTGCCCGGCGTCTCCGCGCCCGCCCATTATCCCGACCTGGATTTCTGATGAGGCCCGCCGGTGATCCCAACGGCGATCCCGACGGTTGAATAAGCCCACGATCCTGCGCGCTTTCGCCGCAATTTCGCCGGTATGGAGAGGAAAAGTTCGACCGTCAGTTCCCCCGAACAGAAAGGTCTCTCCCATGTTTCCGCTTCGTCAGCGTCTCGCGGTCCTGGCCCTCGCCCCCATCGCCCTCGCGGCTGCCCCGGCTGCTGCGTTCGAGTCCCGCCCGGTCCCGATCATGGATCAGGTGGTCCTGTCGCTGTCGGCGGAGGATTGGGTGGAGGCGGAGAAGGCGCGCGTCATCGTCGCCGTCGACGCCGCCCTGCCCGGCAGCGACGCCGCGAGCGTGCGGACGGAGATGCTGGCGGCGCTCGACCAGCTGGCCGCCGACGCGGAATGGCGTTTCCTCTCCTTCGATCGCTTCCAGGACGAAAGCGGGCTTGAGCGCTGGCGCGCCCGCGCCGAGGCGCGGCTGCCGGAGACGGCGCTGGGCGGCATCGCCGACCGGGCGGAGGACGCGTCACGGCCGGGCCTCCAGGTCCGGGTGGAGAATACCGATTTCTCCCCGACGCTGGCGGAGATCGAGGCGGTCGAGGCCGATTTGCGCACCGAGCTTTATGAGCGCGCCAGCGAAGAGCTGGATCGGCTGAACCAGGTCTTTCCCGACCGCGACTATCGCGTGGCGTCCATCGATTTCCTCAATCAGGGGTACCATCCGATGATGGACCGCCGCCAGCCGATGATGGCGGCGTCGCGGGCCGAGATGGCGCCGGCTCCTGAGCCGTATGGCGGTGGGCTGTCCGTCTCCCAGAAGCTGACCCTGACCGCCCAGATCGTGCTCCAGGTCCTGGTTCCCCAGGACGATACGGACGATTCGCCCGACGGCAACTGATCCGGCGGTTTTGGAACGCCGCTCCTCATTCTCCGGCTGAGGAGGGGCGGCGGAACAGCCGGCCCGGAATATCCGTTACGAATGTGCAGCGATCGGATTCATTATCCGGAGACCCATAGGTGCCGGCCAGGACGGGGACCTCGGACGAGGGAGCCAACAGGCAATACGCCAGAGGATTGGCGCGCGCTTTCGGTGGGGCGCTGATCTTCGGGTTCCCGATGCTGATGACGATGGAGATGTGGTGGCTGGGCTTCTATGTCGACCGGATGCGCCTGGTGCTGTTTTTCTTCGTCAGCTTCGGCCTGCTGGTCGGGCTGTCGCATTTCTCGGGTTTCGAGAAGACCACCCGCCTGTCCGACAATCTCATGGATTCACTCGCCGCCTATGGTGTCGGGATCATCGCTTCGGCCGTGCTCCTGTCGCTTTTCGGCGTGCTGGAGGCCGACATGCCGATGGGCGAGGTCGCCGGCAAGATCGCCATCCAGAGCGTGCCGGCCGGCATCGGCGCCATCGTCGCGCGCAAGCAGATGGGCGAAAGCGGCGAGGATGAGGACAAGGCGGAGAAGGAAAGGCGCGCCGGCTATGCCGGGCAGCTTTTCCTGATGGCGGCGGGGGCGATGTTCCTGGCGCTGAACGTCGCGCCGACGGAAGAGATGGTGCTGATCTCGTACAAGATGACGCCCTTGCATGCGCTGGGGCTGGTCCTGCTCTCCATCCTCCTCCTGCACGCCTTCGTCTATGCAGTCGGCTTCGGCAGTGAGAAGGAACTGCCCGAGGGCACGAGCTTCCTGGCCGGCATCGTCCATTACAGCGTGGCGGGCTACGGCATCGCGCTCCTGGTCAGCCTCTACACCCTCTGGACCTTCGGCCGCACCGAGGATCTGTCGACGGCGGCGATCGTCATGATGACCGTCGTGCTGGGCTTCCCGGCCGCGCTGGGCGCGGCGAGCGCGAGGCTGATCGTCTGAGATGGCCGGAGCATCGAAGATGGAGAAGCGGGATTCCAGCCACGGCAAGGTGAAGCCTGCTCTCGAATGGTTTGCGGCCGGCGTCGGGCTGGCGCTCACGCTGGCGCTGGTCGGCTTCCTCTTTTGGGAGGCGTTCCAGAAGCCGGGTCAGGTTCCGCCCGATGTGACGGCGGAGCTGGAGATGGTGACGGAGGTCGAGGGCGGCTTCGTGGCGGAAATTGTCGCCCGGAACCGGGCGCCTACCACGGCGGCGGCCGTCATGGTGAGCGCGGAGCTGAAGGATGGCGAGGAGACGATCGCGACCGGCGAGATCACCTTCGACTATATCCCCGGCCGCTCCCTGAACCGTGGCGGGCTCTTCTTCGACCGCGATCCCCGCCAATATGAGCTGGAGTTGCGCGTGATGGGCTATACCGAGCCCTGAGCTTCTATCCCAGCAGCCAGAGGCCGAGAAGGCCCAGCGTTCCCACCACGATCCGCCACCAGGCGAAGGGTGAGAAGCCGTAGCGCGACACGATGTCCAGCAGCGACCGGACGACGACGATGCCGGCGATAAGCGCCGCCACGAAGCCGACGCCTATCAGGATCAGATCGTCGGAACCGAGTATGTCGCGGTTCTTGAACAGGTCGTAGGCGAACGCCCCGGCCATGGTCGGCATGGCGAGGAAGAATGAGAATTCCGCCGCCGACCGCTTGTCCGTCCCCATCAGCAGCGCGCCCGCGATGGTCGCGCCGGAGCGGGAGACTCCCGGCACCATCGCCAGGCACTGGAAGAAGCCGATCTTCAGGCAGAGCGAGAGCGGGTAGTCCGTGATGTCGCGATAGCGCGGCTCGACGGTCCGGCGGTCGATCGCCAGCAGCGCGACGCCGCCGAGGATCAGCATGGCGCAGATGAGGGCCGGCGTCTCGAACAGGACGGTCTTGATGAAATCATGCGCCAGCGCGCCGATGACCATCGCCGGCAGGAAGGCGACGAGGACGCCCAGCACGAAGTGCCGCGCCTTCGCATCGCGCGGCAGATCGACCGCCAACTGCCAGAGCTTGGCCGAATAGACCGACAGGATCGCGATGATGGCGCCGAGCTGGATCAGCACCTCGAACGTGTTGCCGGTGGTCTCGAACCCCAGGAAATGCCCGATCAGCAGCAGATGGCCGGTCGAGGAGACGGGAATGAACTCCGTCAGCCCTTCGACGAGGCCGAGAAAGAGCGCGATGAGAATGTCGGGCATGCCGTGGCTTCGCGAGATGAGGGGAGGCGATTGGATGGGGGAGGGGAACGGCTTCAGGCACCGGAGCGGTCTTTTACCCCAACGCGCCCTTCGCAGTCGCGTCAAAACTGGGGAATCTCCGGCTGCGCGGGAATGGCCGCCGGTACATCACTTGAAAGACCGATTAAAACGATATATCGTTTGAGTCAGTCAAAAATAGGAGACGCAATATGCATATGAATCATGGATGTCATCACCGAGGGATGTGGGCGCACGCGATGGCCGGCAAACGCCATGGCGGGCCGGATCATCGTCAAGGGAGTCATCGCCATGGTGGACGCTCCGGCGGATTCGGCCGATGGGGCGGCGGCGGCAGGGTCTTCGGTCCCGGCGATCTTCGGCTTGTTCTTCTGGCCCTGATCGCGGAACAGCCGCGCCATGGCTATGAGCTGATCAAGGAGATCGAGCAGCGGTTCGGCGGCGGCTATTCGCCCAGCCCTGGATCGGTCTACCCGACCCTGACCCTGCAGGAGGAACTGGGCTATGTCCGCGCGACCGCCTCGGAAGGGGCCAAGAGGCTGTTCGAGATCACCGACGAGGGCCGCGCCTTCCTGGCGGAGAACCAGGCGGCCGTCGACGGGGTGATGGAACGGATGAACCTGGCCGCCCAGGCCATGACCGGCCAGGCCGTGCCCGAAACCGTCCGCCAAGCCATGCACACGCTGAAGGCTGCGCTCCGCTTCCACAGCGCCGGCTGGAACGAGGCGGAAACCGAACGCGTGCGGAAGGCGCTGGAGCGCGCGACGCAGGAGGTCGTGGGCTCCTGAGAGCATCTGTGCTTAGGACGGGCCTGTCGACCGTCCGTCGACAGGCTTGTTCGTGATCGCTCACTTGATGATCGATGGACCTTTGCCGCTCACAGGCCGAAGAGCCTTGCGCTCTCCACTGGGCTAGGAGAATCCGTTCGCAGTTCGTCAAATTATGAAGAAAATCTAACAAAGTTATGAATATTTCATAAATGACCTCTGTTCCGACTGATGTTACTCAGCATAAACGGCTGAGTGCCGCGGGAGGAAATCATGGTCGCAACGCGTCGCCCCAGTGCGACATCTAATGTCTCCCTGGAACTGCGCGCCTGGAACATACGGCGCAAGGCGCTTCTGATGGGCGAGGTTCAAGGACAGGGATACATCGGCCAGGCGCTCGGCATTGCGGACGTCCTGGCGGCCTCGTACTTCCACGCTCTCGAATACCGCCACGAGGATCCCGAATGGGAGGCGCGCGACCGCTTTCTGCTCTCGATCGGCCACTACGCCATCGCGCTCTACGCGGTGTTGATGGAAGCGGGCGTCCTGCCTGAGGAGGAACTCGAAACCTACGGCATGGACGACAGCCGCATGCCGATGTCGGGAATGGCATCGTACACGCCTGGCATGGAAATCACCGGCGGCTCCCTCGGGCATGGGCTCGGCATTGCCGTTGGAATGGCGCTGGGACTGAAGCGCAAGAAGAATCCAGCCTTCGTCTACAATCTGATGTCGGACGGCGAACTCGGTGAAGGCTCCACCTGGGAGGCGGCGATGTCGGGCGCGCACCACAAGCTCGACAACCTGATCTGCCTCGTCGACTTCAACAATCAGCAGGCCGACGGCAAGTCGACCGAGATGCTTTGCTCAGAACCTCTGGAAGCAAAGTGGGAGGCCTTTGGTTGGCATTGTCAGCGCGTGAACGGTAATGATCTGGACGCCGTGGTCACGGCCTTTGACGCCGCCCGCGCGGCCAGCGAAGCCAAACCCCGCATCATCATTTTCGACACCAGGATGTGCAAGGGCGTGCCGTTCCTCGAGAGCCGGGAGATCACCCATTTCGTGCGCGTTGAAGCCGATGAATGGGGCAAGGCGCTGGCGGTTCTGGAAGAAGGAAAGCCGCAATGACCTTAGCGTCGATGGTCCGCAAGTATGAACCGCGGCCCGTACCCAGGAAGGACGGCAAGCGGCTGATGACCTCGGCCATGATCGCCTCGCTGGCTGCGGAGGGCTACGACACCGTCGCGGCGCCCTTCGGTCATGCGCTGGTCGATCTGGCAAGGAAGGATGATCGCATCGTCGGTCTTTCGGCGGACCTCACCAAATACACCGACCTGCACGTCTTCGCGAATGCGCTGCCGGATCGGTTCTATCAGATGGGCATGGCCGAACAGGTGCTCATCTCCGCCGCGGCCGGTCTCGCGCGGGAAGGGTGCATTCCCTTCGCGACGACCTACGCCGTCTTCGCCTCGCGCCGGGCCTACGACTTCATCGCCATGGCAATCGCGGAGGAAAATCTTCCTGTGAAGATCGTCTGCGCCCTGCCGGGCTTGACGACGGGCTACGGCCCGAGCCATCAGGCCACGGAGGATCTGGCGATCTTTCGTGGACTGCCGAACATGACGATCATCGATCCCTGCGACGCTGTCGACATCGCGCAGATGGTGCCGGTGATCGCGGCGCACCCCGGTCCGGTGTATTCGAGACTGCTGCGCGGCAAGGTGCCTTCAGTTCTGACGCGCTACCGGCCTGACTATCAGTTCAAGCTGGGCAAGGCCCAGATGATCCGGGGCGGAAAGGACGTCCTCGTCATCTCGTCTGGCTTTATGACGATGCGCGCGCTCGACGCTGCCGAATTGTTGGCGAAGGACGGAATCGATGTCGCGGTCCTGCATGCGCCAACGATCAAGCCCCTGGATACGGAAACCATTCTGGCCGAAGCCGGTGTCGGCGGTCGGCTCGTCGTGACGGCAGAAAATCATACGATCGTCGGCGGTCTTGGTGAAGCCGTTGCCGGAACGCTCCTGCGTGCCGGAGTAACGCCGACTTTCCGCATGATCGGGCTTCCAGACGAGTTTCTCGAGGCGGGCGCCCTGCCGACGCTGCACGACATGTACGGGATCTCGGTCGGAAAGGTCGCCGAACAGATTAAAGGTTGGCTCTAAGGCGGCCGACGGCTCCGCAATACAGCCGCGACTGAGCATGGTGGGAGGAAACAGGCTGATGGGCCTATTGGACGGCAGGTTCGCAATCGTGACCGGCGCGGCTTCGCCCCGGGGGCTGGGCAAGGGGACGGCGAGGCTTTTCGCCGAGCACGGGGCGACGGTTGCCATTCTCGATCTGGACGCGGAAGCCGCTAGAGCTGCAGCGGCTGATCTCGGACCTCAGAATCTCGGCCTTGCATGCGATGTGATTGACAAGGGCGCATGCGAAGCAGCGGTGGCCGCACTCTTGGACCGCTGGGATCGGATCGACGTGCTGGTCAACAACGCCGGTATCACCCAGCCGCTCAAGATCATGGATATCGCGCCCGAGAATTACGAGGCAGTCCTCGACGTCAACCTCCGCGGCACTCTCTATATGAGCCAGGCGGTCATTCCCGGCATGCGCGCCCGGGGCTTCGGCAGCATCGTCAACCTGAGCTCGGTGTCTGCGCAGCGGGGCGGTGGCATTTTCGGCGGTCCACACTACTCCGCAGCCAAGGCGGGTATTCTTGGCCTTACCAAGGCCATGGCCCGCGAACTCGCGCCCGACAACGTGCGCGTCAACGCGATCTGCCCGGGTTTCATCGCCACCGACATCACGGCAGGAAAACTCACGCCTCAGATGAACAAGGCGATCCTTGATGGCATCCCGATGGGCCGTGCTGGTGAAGCGTCAGACGTCGCTGGGTGCGCCCTGTTCCTTGCCTCCGATCTGTCGGCCTATTGCACCGGCACCGAGGTCGACGTGAATGGAGGCTCGCTTATTCACTGAGTTGGTGACGCCGGAGGAATAAACGGCGCGCCCGACAATCAACCATAAACTTAACCAAGGAGGAGGAGAACATGGGACACAAACTGTTGGCCCTACTGGCCACCACAGTGATCGCGAGCGGCGGTGCCCAGGCCCAAGAGATCATCTTCGCACACGGTGAGAACCCCGGTAATCCGCGCTATGTCGCCGCCGAAGAATGGGCGGAATTGTTCACCGCATGCACTGGTGGCGAGCAGACCGTTAACGTCGCACCTTCGGCGACGATGGGTGACGACGTTGAGATGCTGACCTCAGTGGCTGCGGGAGTCATCCAGGTCACCGCTAACAGTCAAGGCGCCATGTCGCAGATCGTGCCGGAGATCGGCCTGATCGGACTGCCCTTCCTCTTCGAGGAACAGACAACGGCTTGGGAGGTACTCGACGGAGAGATCGGCGACATGCTGGATGAACACGCCCAGCAGGCGGGGCTGAAGATCCTAGGATTCTGGGACAACGGCATCCGCCACGTCAGCCACGTATCGAAGGCGGTGCCGTCGCCGTCCGACATCTCCGGCATGAAGATCCGCACACCGCCCGACCAGATGACCATCGACATCTTTCAGGCGCTCGGCGCTTCTCCGGCTCCGCTCGCCTTCTCTGAACTGCCGACTGCCCTGCAATCTGGCGTGTTCGATGGTCAGGAGAATCCGCTGATCAACATCTACACGTCGAAGATCCACGAGATCACGCCCTTCATCACCCTTACCGGCCATAAGTACGAGAGTACGCCGGTCGTCGCCGGGCTGGCCTGGTGGTCGGGGCTGGATGAAGAGACGCAGAATTGCGCGCTCGAGGCCACCGCCGAGGCTGGCAAGCTTCAGAGGGAGATGTCGCTCGAAGCCAACGATAGCCTGCGCCCCACAATGGAAGCTGAGGGCGTGACTTTCACTGCGGCCGACCATCAGGCTTATGTCGAGGCGACGGCGTCGGTCTATGAGAAGTATTCGGCCGAGTATCCAGAACTGGTCGAAGCGCTGCAGTCAGCCGTAGGTCAGTAGTGGCGATCGGGAGCCCGGCATCCCGGACCGATGGCGGTAAGGGGCGTGAGCGCCCCTTACTCCGCTGGGTCGTCGGACTAGTAACGCTTCTCGACTGGAGCGGGCGCTGCGTCGCCGTGCTGTGCCTTGGCTTCATGTTCGTGGCGCTCCTGCTCAACGTGATTTTGCGCTACGCCTTCGGCGCGGGTATCACCTGGGCCTACGAGATTCACGCTCTTCTGCTTCCCTGGCTGGTCGGTGGCGGCATCGTCATCGCCGCGGCCAGAGGTCGAAACATCGCCATCAATTTGCTTCCGAACTTTCTCCGTGAGCGGGCCCGTCTGCGCCTTCTGCTCGTGATCGAACTCGCAATACTGGCGATCTGCATCAGCGTGCTGTGGTCCAGTCAGCCGATCCTCAAGGCGGCGCAGTTCCAAAACCTCTCTACGCTGGGCATCAAGCAGATCTGGGGCTATGCGAGCCTGATCTATGCCTTTGCCGGAATGGCGCTCATCGCCATCGCGGATATTTTGATCCTGCTCTCTGGCGGGAACATCGGCGACGACGATCCAAGTCATGCGAGCCTGAGTTGAAAAGGACCGTGTCATGACCTTGATCATGGTCTGGGTATTCTTCCTGCTTCTTGCCATCGCGGTTCCCGTCGCACATGCGATGCTCGGTGGTGTTGCGGTCGCGCTCTGGCTTGACGGCAAGCCGATGGCGGTGATTGCCCAGCGCCTCTACACACCGACCCAGAGCTTTCCGATGCTCGCGATCCCGTTCTTCATCCTTGCGGGCAGCCTGATGATGTCGGGCAAGTTCGGCGTTTACCTCATCAACATTGCTCGCCTTCTTGTCGGTCACTTCAAGGGCGGCCTCGGCCAAGTGTCGATCATCGGGTCGATCATGTTCGGCGGCGTGTCCGGTTCAGCGGTCGCAGACGCCTCGGCACTCGGCAATGCGCTCATCCCGGTGCAACAGAAGGAAGGATATCCAGGCGGGTTCGCTGCCGCCATCAATGCTTCCTCGTCCACCGTGTCGGTCCTGATCCCACCCTCGATCCCGCTGATTCTCTACGGGCTGGTATCGAACGTCTCGATCGTGGATCTGTTCGTGGCTGGCATTCTGCCCGGCCTTATGCTGGGCATCGGAATGTTCATCGCGGTCTGGTGGGTAGCGCGTCGTCGCGATCTTCCGCGCTCACCGCTCCACGGCGGCTTTCGCGCCTTCCGCAGTCAGATATTCGCTGCGATCCCGGCACTGCTGATGCCGGTCTTCGTGATCGGCACTCTGCGCTTCGGCATTGCGACGCCAACCGAAGTCAGCGTCATGGCTGTGGCCTATGCCCTCCTGGTGAGCGGCCTCATCTATCGGGACCTGACATGGCGCGGCATCTGGTCGGCGTCCGTCGAGACCGCAATGATGACCGGGGCGGTGATGTTCATCATCATGGCGTCGTCGACCATCCAGTGGCTATTAACTGCGGAGCGGGTTCCGCAGGAGCTCACGCTTTGGATGACATCAGCCTTCAGCGAGCCGTGGATGGTCATCCTGGTGCTGAACATCATCATGCTGGTGATCGGAGCGTTCCTCGATCTCCCGGCTGCAGTGCTGTTGCTCGGGCCTCTGTTCGTCATCATTGGACAGGCGATCGGCATCGATCCGGTCCAGTTGGGCCTGATGATGGTCGTTAATCTCTCGATCGGCCTCTACACCCCACCTGTGGGGACGACCCTCTTCATCTCAGTGGCGATTGCACGGGTTGGCATAGGCGAAACGGTAAAGGCCCTAGCACCCTTCTACCTCGTCGCGCTCCTGGTTCTCTTCCTGATCTCATACGTTCCGGCGTTGACGATCTATTAGCTAAGGGGACGAGTTCCGCCAATCCATCAGGCCTGAGCCGGTCTCGGCCCTGAACGTGCAGCCGAAGCCTTCGAGAAGCACGCGCGCTTCGCGCTCATGTTCCAGGGCAGTCGTGGTGAGCCAGTCGGAAAAGCGCCCGATAATCCGACGGTTGAAATGTTGCGGCGGGCAGACGAACCAGTAGGCCGGAAAATCGATTACGGCGAACCTGGTTGAGAACGGGACGAGTTCACCTTTCCTCAGTTCGGGAAGGCAGAGGTTCACGCTGTCGAGAGCGAGCCCGCCACCCTGCTTCGCCAGCTCGATTGACATTGACGAGCGGTCGAAACGGAAGGGGTACGTGAGATCCGGCAGTTCGACCCTGTTCGATGCGAGCCACAGATCCCACCGGAACAGAGCCTTGACGCTGTCGATCAGCCGCGCCGACCGCAACTGCTCGACCGGATCATCGGAAATCTGTTGCAGCTTCTCGAGGTAGTCCGGGCTGCAAAGCGGCAGAACAAGATCGTTCATGACGACATTGACGGTCAGCCCGGACCAACCGCCGTGTCCATACCGCAGGTCAAAATCTATGGCCTCCGCGTCGAAAGCAGTGAAATCCGGCGTGGCGTCCACTCTGATGTTCCATTCAGGGTTCTCAGCCGCGAAACTGGCTATTCTCGGGCCGAGCCATCGCACTCCGAAGCTCGGGCTGGTCCGTATGGTAAGTTTACGAACGTCTCTATGCCGCGTGATGGCGCTGCGCGCGTTCCGGATTGCGACGAATGCTTGGGTGGTCGCCTGGAACAGCCGATCGCCATCCAGCGTCAAGACGAGCCGCTTCTTCTCCCGTCGAAAGAGCTTCACTCCGAACTGCGTTTCCAGGAGGCGGACCTGCTGGCTGACGGCGGATGGAGATACGCGGAGTTCCTCGGCGGCTTTTGTCACCGTCCCAAGCCGCGCGACCGCTTCGAAGTACTCCGTCGCCTTGATGTTGATATCACGCATCATCAACGCCTATCCCAGCTACCAGAGATTAGGCCCCGTAGCGTGTATTCAAAGATTGTCAGGATGGCCAGCGTCGACGCCATTCGCGTCCCTATCCGGGCCTCGCGGCTGTTGCGGCGGGCGCCTTCTGCTCGAAATACTCACCGCTGTCTCGACGCCAACCGATCTATGCCAACGAAGCATGCACGTGCCTGTACGTTGTCAGATAACGTGGTCTAAAACATTCGCTAACCCATTGATACAGGGTTTCCGCGTGCCATAAAAACCGGTTGTCTTTGCCAGGATTGATGTACTTCTCAGCAAGTCGTGCCAGAATTGTTGACATCTGCTTTCGCAGGTCCAAACGAAGACCGGATTCGGCGGCTTTAGACGACCACCTCGCGGGTTGAGTTGCCTTCCGGGCTGACAAGTCCGCTCAACACCGCACCCACGACTTCCTCAAGAGGCGCTGCTCGCGGACTCATCTCTTTCAGTGCGGCCTGCACTTTGGTGAGGAGCGCGAATTCCTTTTTCTTTGCACCTCCTCGGGTGCTGGTCGCACGCCTCATCAAGATGCGCTGCAAGTCCATCGCCTCCTTCGAGAGCAGTTCCAGTCCGCGAGTGAGCCAGATCTCGACCTCAGGCTTTACTGAATCGTCGAGGTTGAAGGTTGAGCGGTTGCTGCCGAAGTAGCCGAAGCGCCAGAGTAGGTCGTAGGTCTCGTCAAAATCGAGGCCGACAAGAAGGTTGGGAATTGGTTGCTCAATGCCGTGGAGCATGGCCTGCAGATAGCGAGGTCCCTTGATGGTTCCGACGGGTACCGGGGGCATCCACGTTGAAAGGTCCTCATCGGTAAGCGGGAAGTTGCAGTTGCACAATTGCACTGATCTCGTCCGCCAATCGAGAAACCTCCCGCACTGCGGGCAACCCGCTAACAGGCGATTGCCGTGATCCATGCATGAACGCACGAACCGTAAATCCCAGATGGCTCGATGATGCGGGGATTCCTGTAAACATCGCGGACAAACTCGCCTGACATTCCGCGCAAATAAATCTACGGGCACATCGTGGCCGAGAGATGTGGATACGGAGACGTCTCTCTTCTGCCGTGGCTGATTCGGCGCCATCGCCCTAAGGGCGGAGAACTCGATGCCCGCGACTCTGGAAAATCGCTCGATGTCGTCGTCGGAGTACCAGACTTGGGGAAATCGGACTTTGGCCACCTCGGCAACCCAGGAGACCTTATCGAAGAGATTGGCCTCCGCCAGCCGTGCGATAAACCCGTTGAAGCTCTCTCCGGGTATCGGCTCGCAGCGGATTGGTAGCCGGGGGATATTCTTGCTGTCCAAAAGGCCCATAGATGCAATCTCGTGCCGATACCGGCGGCAACACATGCCGTGCGGCCGACGCGTCTACTACAACAGGCGGCGATATGTGCGGGAGGCTCGAATGGATTGCTTCACCGCCGCTCCCGAAACGACGTTTCCGCCGCAATTAATATTTCAGGTCACTCTGGCAGATTGCTCG
The DNA here is from genome assembly GCF_039839375.1 of Inquilinus sp. CAU 1745. NCBI lineage: Bacteria > Pseudomonadati > Pseudomonadota > Alphaproteobacteria > Rhodospirillales > Rhodospirillaceae > Inquilinus > Inquilinus sp. CAU 1745. The sequence continues at coordinate 403,236 of NZ_JBDOQU010000002.1, read as the reverse complement.
CCCGCAGAGATCAATCTCACCTCCAGTCTAGCCGGAAGCTCTGGCGCATCATGGCTGCCGTTCGAGTAGTAAACCCCGATTCTTCACCGTCAAAACCGTTGATGATCACGGCTCCGATTTTGTTCGTTTCAACATTATCGCATATCCTCTTGTGTCATGCGTCAGCGTTTGAATGATGGATAGCATCTGAGCTAACGGCTACTGAAAGCAACGGCGATGCATACGCAGAATTCATCCGGATTATTATTTGACAGTAGCAAAGCTTACATTTTAGGCAGATCAAAACGAGACGTTTCCGATAACTCTCATGGTGAGCAATTCTTGATCATCGAGGGTTGGGTAATGCCGGGTGGCATCGAGGATGGTTCATACGACTATTTGTCGTTACCTTGCTCTCCTGAAGCCCTCGCCATCAAAATTGGTAAATGGTTCGATCATGAGCGCTATGAACGGAACCTCCTTGAATCTTGGGCTGAACAAGGCGCCATAGCTGAAACCGTCGATGAGATTCAGAATCGTTTGCTGGGAGTCTCGATCTGGTGTGTTCACGTGGCACCAAGCTACGATGACTTGCTCGCGGAGATCGAGGTAGCCGCGACAGCGCTGAAGAAGCGGCGGATCGTTCCCGATTTTCGCGTCGCTTTCGACGCACAGTTCGACGCTAATGAGGCCGCATCCCATCTGTGCATCGCCCTCAATCAGCGGCAAACGTTGGGTGGCGAGCAAACCACTGATCAACTTCTCGAATGATGAAGATGTGCGGTTCTTCTGCTGGTTCCTCTAGGAAGTCCAGTGGTATCGGAATGGGGCAATGATCGTTAATGTCTGAGAAGTGAGGTCGTGCCTTCCGCCTCTTCGGAGCAACGAACGAAGCTCGGAAGAGCATGACGGGTTCGGTTGCTTAGATCCAAAGTTGGCCAATCTCGGTGATTTTCGAGCCGAACCAAAAGCGGAACCAGTAAATCCGCGCGGGCTTCCCGTCTTTTTGCCTGCTGGTATACGGGGGGAAGTCCGCCAGCAAAACGAGAATATATGGGATCCAACGCTCCTCCAGGCCGACGTGACCCCAAATCTGTTTTTCGTCCGCCTCGTCCAGTAGAGATAGAAACTCCCTAACGCTCAAAAACGGGACCATCGCTTCCAAGCGACGATAATGCTTAACCCAATTTCTTTTGAAGGCGCGCTTGAGTGAGCGCGCCGCACCTGGGTCTGGGTTTGTCGGTGTCAAATCGAGATAAGGTTCACCCGCCGGTTTTTTGCTGGGGCAGAATCCACCGTCACTGGGATGAGCAAAGTGAGCGGATCGCTGCGTCGTGGCTGCACGGACGGCGAGGCGTTGAAGGCAGTACGGGCATCGCGCCTTGCGCCGATCATCGGATATACTACGATCGACAGATCGGTGGCCAATTTCGCGTTCGTAGGCCTCGGCATTGATCTTTCGATCAGCACTAGGATGGAGCGCCGCGCGCATGGAAATTCTACCCTTGCTGTTTGCTCGATCGGAGAATGGCTTTTGTACGCAAGAACTAGAATCGAGGAGCGAACAAAACATTAAGTTCACATTGCCTCTGAAGTAGTTTGTATGGCTTGAATGCTCCACCGTGAGGATTCTGACCAGTGCCTGAAGCGGTTGATGCGTTGCGCGACCGCGGCCGCCCCACGTGACCGCCGATTGCGTCGCTGCTCCGGCGCGTGCGAAGAGCCTCGCCGACGATCAGCCCGTGGCTACGCTCTCATGAGGCTTCTGCCTAGAGCGCCTAACCGCCTCGGCCTTCGATGAGGAGCGGGCAAATTCGCCCGCTCCAATCGGAGGCATCAATGAAAACATTCACTCTCATGCTGGCCACAGGGCCGGAGCAGATCTCCATCCATCCCATGGTTTGGGATGGTTTTGAGGAGATCGCGCGCCGAGAGAGCGCGACGCCATCAGAAGTTGTCCAGCAACTCGTGAATGATCGGCGGCCTGACGATTTGGCCGCCGCGATCGTCGCCGAGGTTGTGGCCTATTTCAGGGTGCTGGTGGCCCGGCTGGAGCTGGAGGCCGAGCAGCGTCGGCGTGTCCGCAGGAACTGACGGGTCAAAAGAAGCGGGATGGCCTGGGTCATCCCGCTTCCACAGATCGAGTGCTGATCAATGAACGTTCCGCGCCTTCACCTTGATGGTGTCGATGTGAAGGTCGGGTATGTAGATGTCGCGTGTGCGCAGGCCCTTCGGCGGCAGTTCATACGGATCAGGGCACGAGCCGCCGTTCCTGACCTGGTAGCCTCGGCCATACGGCACGGGAAAGGTCATGTCTCGGCTGCCCATGCTGGCGAGGTCGGCCGAGAGGTCCGTGATGCGCTGGGCGACCAGATGGACGACGTCTCCCTCGCGCTGGATGCGCACCGCCATCATGCTGGCCGACAAGACGGCGCGCCGGTTCGCCTCGAACACCTTCGCCCAGACCACGAGATTGGCGATACCAATCTCATCCTCCAGCGCGACGAACATGATCCCCTTGGCGCTGTCCGGGCGCTGGCGAACGAGAACGATGCCCGCCAACTCCGGCCAGCAACCGTCGCGCGCGGCCATGGCCTCCTCACAGGTGACGATGCGTCGGTGCCGAAGGCCTTCGCGCAGAAAACTGAGGGGATGAGCCCTGAGTGTCAGCCCGACATGGCCGTAGTCCTCGACGACTTCGCTGCCCGCCGTCATCGGCCGTAGTGTACGCAACTGACCACGGTCTCCACCACGGTTCGCAGCGAATCAAATCGTGGTTGACATCCAACCCAATGTTCGATATTTGTTCTCATGTCATGTTTCAGACTCGCACATACCCTCTCCCGCCTTCCCGGCTTGTCCCGGAAGTCGGCCGCGTGCGCTTCTTGATACGCTGATCTGATCCCCATCATTCGTTCAGGGTGAACTGCTCCGGCCATGTGCCGGGCGGAGGTCAGCGTCATGTCATCGGTAGTTCGTACCTCAAGAAATCCTTGTATCGCCGCCGTCGATCTCGAACGACAGGTTCTCAAACGAACCGTCGCCGAAGCGCGCAGGCGTCGTTTTGCGCCTTCGGGGACTATGCGGAATGCGGGCGCGCCGTTGTTCCGCCGCCAACTCTCCCGAGATCTCGGATGCCTACTGGATCTGGATCGGGACATCGTCTCCTGGCGCTGCCTGCCCCGTGCGGTCTGGTTCATCGGCAGCGCGGGAAACGCACATCTTCATGTCCCCGATTTCGAGGTAGTGCGAATCGATGGTTCCCGAACGCTACTGGACGCGATGGGCGACGGAGCCGTCGCTGGCTCGGGCGCATCCGACGCGGACGTGGATTATGAGCAGGTCGACGAGTCGTTCATCCGCGCTGAGCCACGGCTTTCGAACGTGAAGGAGCTTCTCGGCTACACGGGAACATCCCTTTCACTTGGCGACCGTGTGCGATTTTTGGCCGTGCTGGATGAGAATGGACCCACGCCGCTCGCTGATTGCCTTCACGCCTTCCGTCACGTTCCAGATCCGATGGCCGCGGTCGCTGGGCTTGCGCTCCGACGGTTCGTCCTCATCGATCTCGAGGATGCGCCGATCGGTCCTGAAACGCTCGTCCGGCGCTCTCACCCCTGATTCTCCTTTCTCGACTTGAACCTGCGCTCCTCCCAGGGGCGCCGATAGAGGAATGTTGTCATGACCATCGTGGCCACAGAGAACGGTTTTCACGGCGATATCGAGCACGACATCAATGCTCTCGAACGTCTGGTGGCGGATCTAAGACGTATCCGCAACGGCGAGGCGCCGACTGAGAAGGATTTGGCCGACGCGCCGATCATCAGCGATTACGCACTTACAGCACGCCCTGCGGCATGTCTGATCGGCGCCGTAACGGGTCATCCGAAATTAGTGGGTCGGTGTTCGGTTACCTCGGAACTGTGGGCGGTCGCACCGAAGTTGGGCTGGGCACGAACGCTGAGCAGGTTCTATCTGCTTGGAAGGCCACTTGAGCATCGGGGAGCGTCCGATGCCTAAGAGGGGAGAAACGGCCTGGGGGCGGCGCAAGCGACTTTTTTCGCGCCGCTCCACTGCTGCCATTGAAGGACGCCATCTGCCCAGCCTCCCAGAACTCCTCCTCGGCATGCCGTTCTTCGGCGACTGCATCGAAGCAGATGCCGCGGAATTTGCGGAACGGGTGCTCACGCGTGTCAGCGAGGAGACTGCCGAGAGAACGGGCTTAAAGGATATCCTCGGCCCTCTCACCATGGCGCCGAGAGAGAACGATTTTCGGAATGCCTCGCAGTTCTTCAGTCAGGTCCGTTCCTTAGACGACGCCCCTTCGAAAATCTTCGCACTACGATGCGACTATTACGCGGCAGCATCGGGTTGTCGCGAAAGTGCGGCCATTGTCGCGGCAGAAACGGTATCGTTGACGGTCGGACCATCGAAGCAAGCAAATGGCGAAGCGTTCGACTACTGCTCGCAGGCTCTTGGATGGCTGTTTGTAGCATCACATCATCTTCTGGTCTTAAACGATGAACATTTAAGAGGGCATTGGTTATACGCTGACGTGCGTGACTACGTCGGGAGGACCGGCCGCGATCTCATCTACGATATCATTGAAGGATGCGAGGAGAACGAGCGTCAGATCGCAAAGATTGAAGGCGATGGCATTGACCAGAAACTGATCGAGGCTCCGACCGACCCTCATCAAGACAAGCCATCCTCCAGCCGCTCACGGGAAGGTGTCAAAAGGCAGCGAGGCGTCATCGTCTTTCGTGAACTCGGCAACAAGGACAGTTCGGAAGGCAAGAGGGTCGCGAGGGAGTTTGGGGATGTCGTCAACAAGCATCTGCCGCTCGTTCCCGTGCCGGATATCAGGTCGACCGCAGTTCGGCTCTACGAGGAGTTTCCTTATGCCACGGACATCGTTCAGACGATCCTGACGGAGCTGTCATCCCGGTCTCATGTATTCCTGCGCCCCACGATCTTCGTAGGGCCGCCGGGATGCGGGAAAACACGGTTCGCTGCAGAGCTGTTTAAGGCGCTCGGCGTTCCCCAGGAAATCTACTCCTGCGGCGGCGTTTCCGATTCCTCGATCGCGGGCACGGCCAGGCGATGGTCGTCAGGAGAGCCATCAATTCCCGTGACGCTGATCCAGCGCTTCAAGTGCGCATCACCGGGCATCATTCTTGATGAGATCGAGAAAGTCGGGACGTCCAAGCATAATGGGAGCGCACTTGACGCACTGCTCGGCCTGCTCGAACGACAATCGGCGGAGGTATGGCGGGATCCCTATATCGAGAGCGCGGTTGACCTGTCGCATGTGATCTGGCTCGCCACCGCAAACAGCCTCGAGGGACTCTCTGCCCCGCTACGGGATCGATGTCGGCTGATCATGTTTCCCGAGCCAGGCGTCGAGCACCTCCCGGCGTTGGCTGCACGTCTCTTGATCGGTGTCGTTCGTGATCGCTCTCTGGACGATCGATGGGCGCTGCCGCTCACAGGCGAGGAGCTCTGCGCGCTACGTCGGAGCTGGCCTGGAGGCTCCATTCGGCGTCTGCAACGTCTTGTTGAGGGCGTCCTCGATTTCCGCGAGAGGATGCGGACGGCTCAGTAGCGAGCACAGCGAGCCATCAAGCAGGCATTCCCGCCATGTCGGAGATCATCTCAAGGGGCATATCGGCTATTGCGGCGAGTTGATCGCTGAAGCGCAGTAGTTGGAGCGTCATCACCGATAAAGTCTGCCTGTTCAGCCGTTCCGGTAGGTCGGTACCCAGAAATGCTGCGGTTTCAAACATGCCCCCATCGAAATATTCTGACGCGAGCGGTCGGGGTATCCATCGTCCCAGAGATTCACGTGCGGCGTTGATCGCGCCTTGCCTATCGATGCCATCCGCAGGAAAGGCATCTGCGATGTTCGAGTTCTCCAGAAATAGAAAGGCGCCCTGAGCCTCCATGCATAGTTCCTGCAGTCTTTCGGATTGCCGGAATACGTGTTCTTCGGCATCGGCCAGTTCAGCGCCCTGAAGCCGTTCGATCGTTATCCGGATGGCCGTGGTGTAGTCATGAATTTCGGCCATCCGGGTCGCGAATTCGCTCATTCCCGGATAATGCTCCTCAGCGCCCTCGATATGACGATCGTAATCCGGAACCTGTGCGCGGATGTCCTGGAGGAGATCGCCGACCTTCACAAGTTCCGAAAAACTATCGGACGGGGGATCCTTTTCCAGCGCGGTAAGGGCAACACCGCTTGCTGAGATAACGGCGCCGGTAACGGGCTCAAAGAAGCATGTAAATGGTCCCGCGACACCGCAGGCGCGTGCAGCCCATTTGCTACTGGCCTTAAGAGATGAAAGCCAACGTCTTGGGGCCTTGATCCTGAATGACCGCTCCCGTTCGCCCACATCAGCCGTAAGCAGACGGCAGGCATATTCACCGGCATCGACGCGAGCGGCCTGTTCGTTCCGTTGGTCCCAAAGCCAGACCACGAGATGCCCGCCAGGCTTCAGCTCGATTGGTCCGCTATCCGAGGTAGGGGTATAGATTCGCTCGCCACTACGGAGGATGCGATAGCTTGGATTGTTCGGGAGCCTGACGGGCGGGTCCCCAAATTCGACATAGACGGCAATTCTGACGGTTGAGCCGAGGAGATATTCTTCGCCGACGTCCAATATGATGGCCATCCCAACCTCCTCGCCGATGCGAAGCGCCCTTGAGCACCGCCAGCATCGCATGGTTGAGCCGGACCTAGCGGAGGGTCAACCGAGCGCCATCGGCTATTCGGAGTTAAGCCCGTTTTGCGTCTTCACGACGTCAGCAGGATCAGGACCGATGCCACTCGCATCCCCAGTGCCAGACCCCTAGGTCGTTCCGACGGGCGCTTTCCTGCTCAAACGCGTAATACTCGCCGCTGTATCGAGGCCAATCCCAAGCTAGGCCGACCTGGACCATCATCGACCCGAGATCAGATCCGTCGACGCTGCATTGCGCCACGGTTCTTCCGTAGGGGTCAGTGTCGATGGGAGTGCAATCCGGTCGAACGTCATCGATGAATTCTGCGAGGACGTCAGCGGCGATAATACCGATCCGTGCGGGCTCTCCATCTACGAAACAGATCTGATCGCGCTCCGGAGCGTCAATGCCCCATAAGCGGATCCGTTCGCCATCGATGTCAAGCGTGTCGCCGTCTACAACCCGCGTATCGGCAAGGGCTGGAGTGGCGAACGCAAGGACGATGGTGAGAATCCACAATTGCCTCATGGCATCAGATCCATCTTGGGAACTCCATGGCTGGTGACGTAGGAGGTGAACCTTACAAATTAATCCTTGTCCAGCACCCGCGGTCCGCCGCACGCGTGTCTCGATGCGCCGCCTTGCCCTGACTCCGCCTCCAATGTTGCCGACGGTCAGCCTGTCGCGGTGTCGATGAGCTGCGCGCCTGACAAGGGAAGGACATGGCTGGGAGTGACGGCCGCCGTATGCACAACGCATCCGACCGGCTGCGCGGGGCAGCGCACTCCCGACGCCGCAACATGTTGCGTCTCGGAAGAACGAAGGAGCCATTATATTGCGGTGTCAGAACAAAACGTGTATACTCCTATTCCAAATTCGAGGAGCCGTGATGCCCGCGACCGTGACGTTCTTTCCCGTAGACAATGGGGATATGACTTTGATCGAGCTCGAGAGCGGGCGCACCGTTCTCATCGATATAAATATGCGTCAGCCTGACGATGGCATACGTGACGTAGCCAAGGACCTGCGAAAGCGACTGAAGCAAGATGCCGAGGGTCGGCCTTACGTGGATGCCTTCTTGCTCAGCCACCCCGACCAGGACCATTGCCGCGGCCTGCGTGATCACTTCCACCTTGGCCCGCTTTCCGATTACCCGGAACCGGAGGATGACGAGGACCCGAAGATTATCATTCGGGAAATGTGGTCTTCGCCGATCGTGTTCCGGCGGGCAGAGCGGAAGCAGGGCGCGACGCTGTCCGACGATGCCAAGGCGTGGCGGACCGAGGCGCGCCGCCGTGTTCAAAAGTTCCGTGACAACGGGTGGGCGGCGAGCGGCGACCGCATCCAGGTTCTGGGCGAGGACGAGAACGGCAAGACAGACAACCTTGGGGCCATCCTGGTGAAGGCGCGCGAGCGCATCACCACGATCGACGGCAGTGTTGATGGTACGTTCGAGGTTATGCTCATCGCGCCAAGTCCCAAAGGCTCGGACGAGGAAGAGGAGGTGCGGTCGAAGAACAACTCTAGCGTCATCGTGAATATCGCGATCGCGAAGGGGTTCGTGATGGACGCCTGCAAGTTCCTGACCGGTGGCGATGCCGAGGTCGCCGTCTGGGAGCGGGTCTGGGCCGACCACAAGGACACGCCCGACGACCTCGCCTACGACCTGATGCAGACGCCGCACCACTGCTCCTGGCACTCGCTGTCATACGACAGCTGGAGCGAGATGGGTGAAGATGTGGAGATTTCCGAGGATGCCCGGGAGGCGCTAGGCCAAGCGCGCAACGGTTCCTACATCGTCGCCAGCAGCAAGGTGATTATGGACGACGACAGCGACCCACCGTGCATCCGGGCTGAGCGCGAGTACAAAGAGATCACCAAGGAGGCCAAGGGAGAGTTCGTCAACACCGCGACCCATCCATCGAAGAAGGATCCGGCACCGATGGAATTCGAGGTCAGCGCGGGAGGGGTGACGCTGAAGAAGGGGGCAACGCCCCAGAAGGCCGCGGCGGTAGTCGGCGCGCAGCCGCTCATCCACGGCTAATGCCTGGCGCTGCTTCGTGACCGAAGAGGCTGGGCTGCCCCTTCCGATCCGGGATGCTCTCCAGGTGGCGCGGGGACATCCGGCCATCACGCTAGCGCGGGTTCTATCACACTCTACCTCGTCTACTGTGCTGGAGACACATTTCGAGACGGCTTTGCCCTCACGGTGGCGGGCGGCCGGGGAGAGCCCGACCGGAGTGCGCACTGTCGAGCCGGTATACCTCACCTTCCGATCAGATTACCCGGCCCGGGCGCCGATCATCTGCCTCCGCACGGACTTCAATCGCTCTTTGCCACACATCAATCCGCACGATGAGGGGGACTATGTGCCACCCTGTGTCGTGTTCGGCGGAGTGACCGAGTTCTTCCACCGGGAGGGCCTCGGTAGGCTACTGGACCAAACCGCGTTGTGGCTCCGCAACGCTGCACACGACGAGCTCATAGATCCCACACAAGGGTGGGAACCCGTGAGACGCGACGAGGTCATAGACCGGCTTGTCTTCGACCCGGCAGAGATCGGCGCTCTGGTCACCGACCGCGCTGGGTTCGCCTACTTACCCGTTCGGTTCTTGACCATCAATACAGAGGGCGGTTCGCCAGGGATCATGGTGGGCGTTCAATCAGCGAGCCCGGTGCGGATTCGTCCCGCCACCATTGTGGCCAGATTTGATGGTTCCGTTAGCGACGGCGTGCTTTCGGGGGAGACGCTTGCCGTCGTGTGCTGGGCGGGCAAAACACCATCAGGTGCTCTCCACGTCAGCGATCAGTATCTCCCGGAGACGGTAACGACGTATGGCCGCCTCCTCGCGAGAGCGGACGCCTATGGCTGCGGGAAGCCTTTTCGAGATGCGGTGTCCTGGTTACGCAAGTCCTCCGCAGGGGCGACGCGCAGATTTACGTATCCTCTGGTGTTCATCCTGTGCGCGCGCCGACCGACAGACGTAATCGGCACTGCCAGCCCGTTCGAATTTCTGGCTTACCGGTGTGATGCCAGCTTTCCCGGACTCCTGGCGAGCGGGGACGTCACACCGGTGCAACCCGTCGCGCACTGCCACCCGGTGACCCAGCCGCTGCTGCGCCGCATGTCGGGCCTGCCCGTCGACCTCGTCACCCCGTCGGTCACGATGGTGGGTTGCGGCAGCCTTGGGTCGAAGATCGCCGTACACCTCGCCAGGACCGGATTGCCCCCGCGCGCATTACTCGACCGCGGCAGCTTCCGGCCGCACAACGCTGCGCGACATGCCCTGCACCCAGGTGGCATCACCGAGTCCGCGCTGTCTCCGTCGAAGGCGAGGGCGCTGGCCAAGGCGATTGCTGGTTTCGGGGGGACGGCACCTGCGACTCACGATGGTGACGTCTTATTACTTCGGCCTGGGACAGAGGATTTTTCGAACGCCTTCCCAGCCGACCAGTCCCTAATCATCAATACGACCGCGTCGCACGCGGTCCGCGACCACCTCGGCGCGCTGGGTAACGCTCTGGCGGGTCGGGTCGCCGAGGGCGCGCTCGCCGATGACGGTCGCGTTGGCCTGCTGACACTGGAGGGGCCGCAACGAAACCCGGACACGACGGACCTCGCCGCTGCGGCCTACGAGGAACTGCGCTCCGATGGGCGCTTGGCGGGTTTGGATGGCCTGTCGGGTCACCCGACGCGCGTACCCGTCGGGATCGGGTGCGACTCTGTCACGCTGGTCATGTCCGACACCCGAGTATCGATGCACGCCGCGGCTGTGCCGCAGCGCCTTGTCACCTGGATGGAGGGGGGATTCCCTAACGAGGGCGCACTGCACCTTGGCGTGCTTGGTGATGACGATCTATCCCTGAGTTGGCGGTATGTCGGGCTGGGGCCGTCGCACATGATCGCAGCGGAAAATGACAGCACCTGGACCATCCGCGTTCTCGACCGCGCGCACCAACGGATCTTGGACGACATCACCCGCTGGCCGCGGGTGGAGACTGGTGGCGTCATCGTCGGCCGTGTCTCGCCCGTGCGGCGGCTCATCCATGTCACCGACGTGATCGAGGCGCCGCCGGACAGCAGTCGGTCGGCAGGTGCGTTCGTCCTTGGGACGAGTGGGTTATCTGAGACGGTCAACGCCTACGAGGCTACAGGCGCGGGTGCCCTTTGGTGCCTCGGCACATGGCACAGTCACCTTGCGGAGCAGGGCGGCTCACCGCGGGACTATGCTACAGCAGCCGGGCTAGAGGGGCACGGTCGAAGGGCCGTGCTCCTGCTGATCCGCCGCCCGACGGGATACTCGGCCATCGTCAAGTCAGGGGCTTGATGCGTAAGGTATAAGCGAAGGACTGCCAAGCACAAATGGTCAAGACTCTCAGCTTCTACGAGTATGCGGGCATCATTGCGCCTGGTGTCGCGTTCCTATTCGGATTGTTCTTCGTGTCACCCGAGCTTGAAGCCGTCTTCCTGCAAGAGGGCTTCACCGTCGGTGATCTGGGCCTGTTCCTGCTCGTATCCTATGTCGTCGGGCACCTCGTGGCCGCGCTCGGCAACCTGCTGGAGGCGGCATACTGGAAACTGCATGGCGGCAAGCCCTCGACATGGGTCCTGCGACCCGGCGAGAGGCTGGTCTCGAACGTACAGGTTGAGAAGCTGGATCGGATGCTCGGCCCCCAGCTCGACATGGCGTTACCGCCCGTGCGCCAGATGGCCAGAAAGCAATGGGAGCACATTTTCATGCAGGTGACGGTCTGCGTGCGGCGTCGCAAGGCAGATGACCGAGCGGAAATCTTCAACGCCGTTTACAGCCTGTCCCGGGGCGTCGCTGCGGCCCTTTTGGCCGTCGCAGCGACGAATGCCTGGCTGCATTGGGAGCGGTGGCAGACCACTCTCGGCGCTTTGCTACTCTTTGCCATCGCATTGTACCGGATGCACCGGTTCGGAGTGCACTACGGCCGTACCATGCTTCGAGAGTTTCTCGACCTGCCGGAGCGCCCCGGCAGCGTGGCAAAGGAAGAGGCCGAAGCCGCCGAGCAGTAGCCTCCCGTTCGGTATCGCCCGGTATCTGGCGCTGTTTACGATGCCGTCAGCTTCTGTCCCGGCCGCTTCAGCCGCCCGAGGCAACTGATGGAGTCTTTCTCACCAACCGGAATGGAATTATGCCTGTTCGCGTACATTTCCTGAATGTCGGTCATGGAGACTGCACGGTCGTTGAGCACGCCTCGGGCAATATTACCCTCATCGACCTTAACAACGGCTCCGACCTCGATCCCGAGTCTGTCGCGGAGATTGCTGAGACCTTCGGAACCCAGTTGAGATGGGATCTTCTTGCCGCGCCAGTCCGTCAGCAACTTTTCGAAGGCGGATACGACGTTCCGCTGACGAATCCAATCGAGTTTCTTCACAATACCTATCCTGGACGACCAATCTTCCGATACGTGCAGACACACCCCGACCTTGACCACATGCGCGGTATCTCGGCGCTCAACTGCGGGTTCCGCATCATCAATTTCTGGGATACCGCGCATACGAAGATGCCAGATCTTCAAGATTGGGATCAGGAGGACTGGGGAGCATACCAAGGGCTGCGCGCCGGGGCGGGCGGCTGGGTCAGGGTCATGAGGCTAAATCGAGGTGCAAGAGCGCCATACTACAACAGCGACGACAACATGGGACTGGGCGATGGTTTGGACATCCTGTCGCCGTTTCCTGAACTGACGGCTTGGGCGAACGGCAGAGGAGACAGTAATGAGCTTAGCTATGTCCTGCGACTGTCCCACGCGGGAAGGAGCGTCATCCTGGGGGGCGATGCCGGTGAGATGGCGTGGACGCAGATGGTGGCTGCGTACGGCAATGCTCTTAAATGCGACGTGCTGAAGGCAAGCCATCACGGCCGCGGCTCCGGATACCATATGGAGGCCGTTCGACACATGAAGCCTTTGCTCACGGTGGTGTCGGTTGGCAGAAAGCCGGATACGGACGCCACGAGTAAATATCGTCGGTTTTCGGGGCAGGTGGCATCGACAAGGTGGTCTGGAGAGATCACTCTCACGATTGCCGACGACGGTCGCTTATCCCTTAGAAAGCAGTTTGAACGATAGGCGGGCGGCTCCACGCAGATCTCCACCAATGTGAGCGTACATGCATCGAGTGTTGATCAGGACCGCCAACGTCAAAACCCGAATGACGACCGCCGCCGATCTCTCCACAGGCATTTCCAACATGCCGCCGCGGCTTAGGCTGTAGGCGACGCAACCTCCGCCGATCTCAGTTGCCGTATCGACATGATCGAGCATCGTCCTGGCTCTTTGAATGAGGACAATCCCGCGGAACGTTAAGGGTCTCAATCTTGGAACCGAAGGTGATAGGCATTGACCTCGGCCTCCATTCCGCGGTCGACGGCCGTTGCCGACCAGGGCCGCCTGACCAGCCTCTGCCCTGGGCGATCGATCAACGTGATTCTCCAGAGGCGGGCCAACCTCCCGGATCGATGGCATTTCTTCCGAGAGTTTCGACTGTCCGCCCGGCGCCTTAACCCATCGTTAGCGGCGATTATCGATGATCGGACGCTCGCTATCGGAGGGAAGGTCGTCGATGTCGCGAGACTTGGAAGCCGAATTGCGATCGATGCGACACCAGATCAGGCGTACCGCGTGGAGACGCCGTCTCAGCCGCATTGCTGAGCGCGGCATACAGCGCATCCGGCAGACCGACGGCGTCGTCATCATGGTCATCGCAGTCTTGTTCGTGGGAACGATTGCTGCTGCTTCCTGGGTAGCCGCAGTCGGCCCTGCGCAGGCGTCGATCAGGATCAGGCACATCGCCGCCGCACCCAATTGCAACGCCGCCCGCGCCGTGGGCTTGGCGCCGTCTCATCGAGGGCAACCTGGTTATTACCCCAGCCACGATCGCGACAATGATGGAACGGCTTGCGAGCCATGGCCAGCGAACGCTCGTCGCATCTTGGGAAACTGAACCACGAACGCTGACTTCACCGTCTGGTGCCGTATCCACAACGCACAGCTCAACAGGCATCTGGTCAATCTACTTCGGGCGATTCGTCACTCCAACGCCCTGATCAGCCGCGCGCTAATCGATCCAGGGATGCGGTGCGCGCGGCTAACGGCTCAGAAACCGGTTGCATCACCCATAGGCCGCTCCTGTCACTCCCTCGGCATGCCTATCGGCGTTCCCACCGAGGGCATCGGCGATGCGTCGCACTGTCTCGCGCGCGGTTCGGCCGACGCCGATCAGGGTAGCCGAGGCGGGTCCGGTCCAGCCGCCGTAGCCGACGAACCAAAGCTGCGGTTCACGAACCGAGCGGGTGCCGTCGAGCTCGACGGTGCCGTCTGGACCAATCACACCGAGATTGGCGACATGGTCGAGGGCGGGGCGGAAGCCCGTGCACCAGATGACGGCGTCGACCTTGGTCTCCGTGCCGTCGCGCCAGACGACGCCGGTTCCTGTAAACCGCTCGAACGGCCGGACGGCACGCAGCACGCCGCGGTCCCTGGCCTTGCGTACGGGCGGCACCATGACGACGTCGCCGAGCCCGCCGGTTGGCATATCAGGTTCGCGGCCCTCCCACAGCGCCTTGATGCGGGCGGTTGCCCGATGAAACAGCACCCGGCCGTCGACGTCGTCCGGCAGGAACACCGGTGGCCGCTCCGTCACCCAAGTCGTCTCTGCGACTTTGGACACCTCGGCCAGAATCTGCGCCCCGGAGTTCCCACCGCCGACGATGAGCACGCGCTGGCCCGCAAACGGCTCCGGTGTCTCGTAGGTGCTGGAGTGGATTTGGACTCCTTTGAGTGCCTCCCGGCCGGGATAAGCCGGAATGTAGGGGTGCCGCCAGGTCCCAGTCGCGGTGACGACCATGCGTGCGGTCCAGTCGCCTCGGTCGGTCACGACCCGGAGGCGTCCGACGGCCGTCCGCTCGATCGAGCGCACCAACACCGGCCTACGGACGGGCAGGTCGTAGCGCCCCTCATACTGAGCAAGATAATTAAGGACATCGTCGCGGTCCGGATACTCGGTCTCGCTGCCACCGAGCGGCCACCCCGGCAGGGACGACCACGCAGCTGGGGAGAACAGGTGCAGCGAGCGCCATGTGTGCCGCCAGGCACCGCCCGGGCCGTCCTCGGCGTCAAGGATCACGAACGACAGCCCGGTCCGCCGGAGGTGATAGCCGACGGCGAGCCCCGCCTGGCCGCCGCCGATCACCACCACGTCCGCATGGTCCGCCATAGGGTCGCTACCTTTTCCTCTCGCCAACCATCGCGGCGGCCGTGAGGGCATGCCCTTCGGACGACGCCTTCAAGCCCGCCGCGCGACGCTCGCTATAGCGGTCGGTCAGGTAGTCGCTCCGGTCGCGAATGAGCAGGGTGAACTTCACCAGTTCCTCCATGACATCGACGACCCGGTCGTAATAGGGCGACGGCTTCATCCGGCCCTGCTCGTCGAACTCCTGGTAGGCCTTGGCCACTGATGATTGGTTCGGGATGGTCACCATCCGCATCCAGCGGCCAAGTAGCCTGAGCGCATTGACCGCGTTGAACGACTGCGACCCGCCGGACACCTGCATGACCGCCAGTGTCCGCCCCTGGGTCGGCCGAACGCCGCCGCTCTCCAGCGGCAGCCAGTCGATCTGGCTCTTGAAGACGCCGGTGATCGTGCCGTGCCGCTCCGGGCTGCACCAGACCTGCCCCTCGGACCATTGTGAGAGGGCGCGCAGTTCGGCGACTTTGGGGTGATCTGCGGAAACACTGTCCGGCAGTGGCAGGCCGTTCGGATCGAAGACCCGCGTCTCCGCGCCCAGGGATTGTAGGAGCCGGGCGGCTTCTTCGGTCAGGAATCGGCTGTAAGAGCGCTCTCGGAGCGAGCCGTACAGCAGCAGGATGCGCGGCGGGTGCGTCGACAGGCGCTCCGGTGTGAGTTTTCCGAGGTCAGGGATATCCAGGAAACGCTCATCCAAAGCGGGAAATGCGTTGGTATCGGGAAAGTTCGTATCCGGCATGCTCTTGCCCTTCAATTTCGTGCCCTGTACTGGTGCCTGTCACCTCAGTCATGCCGTTGCCTCGTCAGACAGCGCGGCGATGGATTGGCCGATCTCTTCGACCCGCCGCTGCAAGCTCATCCGGTCGAGCGCGTCGATGCGCAGATTCGCGAAAATCCGTATACGATGTTGAATCTGGCGGAACACGTCGGCCGTGAACGCCGCCTTGTCCGCATCGGTCCCTTGGGCAGCGGAAGGGTCCGGGAAGCCCCAATGCGCCGTGACGGGATGGCCAGGCCACACTGGACAGACTTCGCCCGCGGCGTTGTCGCAGACCGTGAACACGAAATCCATGCGGGGCGCGTCGCGCCTTGCGAACTCATCCCAGCTCTTGGATCGAAGGCCGTTGGTGGGGAAGCCGAGGCGCTCCAACTGGTCACGAGCATACGGATTTATGCTCCCGGAGGGCTGACTGCCTGCACTGAAGGCACGGAAGCGACCCTTACCCTCCCGAACCAGCAGGCACTCTGCCATGATGCTGCGCGCGCTGTTGTGCGTGCACAGGAACAGCGCGTTATAGATGCGGTTCTCGGTCATCGTCGTCTCCACTCTCTCGATCAGGGTCAGTTATCAGTATTGGCGTGTCGGCAGCCTTTGTGGCGGTGGCCGCCTTCGTCGTCGGAGCACACAGCGGTGCGGATGCAGCAGCGTTGGCGGGGCGGCCGCAGCAGTTCTCGGTGAGGAAGCCGAGAAGACTGTTCATGCGACCGTAGTCAGCGGCATAGATAATCGAGCGGCCCTCGCGGCGCTGGACGGTGAGCCCCGCTTGGCTCAGATGCGATAGATGGAAGGACAGGTTAGCGGGCGCGACGCTCAAGGACTCCGCGATTGATCCAGCCGCGAGCCCATCAGGGCCTGCCTGTATGAGCAGCCGGAAGATCTCCAGTCGGGTTTCTTGGGACAGCGCGCCAAGCGCGGCGAGGGCATTCTTGCGGTCCAAGGTAATCATCAGATCACCGTCCATCGAAGCGATGCGGCATCGTGATCGCTGACGCGCCGAGAGCGCCAGACGCTGAAGCCCGCACCCGGACGACAGCCCGCCGGGCGTCATCCACGAGGCAAAACGAGCCATCAGCCAAGGACAACTGAATCATCATCACAGGCCGTCAATTCAATAATTCAACAACCATCGAAATAACGATCAGCCCTGCGCTCGTCAAGTTTCATTTCAATGAATCTTGAAATACGAGTCCGCCAGAGGACCTCTTGCGGTCGAAGGTGGCATGAGCGGACGCTCGCCCTTGTTCAGCTGAAGATTTTTACTGCCTTCTTGAATCAACTAAGACGAGCATAATCGCTGGCGACGACGACCGATGGAAGCAATGACGGGGGATCTATGATCGACCTGCGAACTGACCGACTTCACATGCTGCCCGACGAGCCAATGGCGCCGACAGTCCGAACATTGAGCGCAGCAGGTAGCGGGCGGAGGAAAATGTCCTCGGAACTCTGTCCTGCTGCCGGTGAAGGGCGTATCATCGACGGCATGCATTGCTTCCACCGTCTTCTTCCCGTCGCGCTGATCCTGGCCCTCGCGCTTGGGCTGACGGCGCAAGCGGCGCGTGTTGACGCGATGGCGATGGGCATGATGTCCGCCTCAGATATGGATGGGGCGCGTCTGGACAACGGCCAGGTTTGCAGTGACATGGACAAGGGCACCATGGCTGCATCGGGCTGCCAGGGTGCCGCCTGCACCAACGCGATGCCGATGGCGCTCGCGGCCGCCCCCACGATCCTGCCAATGCCCGCTGCCGACTTCGCTGTTTGGATGCCCGGGATCAGCGCTGGGCTGAGCGCGTCGCCAGACCCTTACCCTCCAAGACACGCCCTTTTCGTCTGAGGCACTTCGCTGCGATTTGGCGGCGGAGTGCGTGAGTTGGTCGCTCAAGTAAGCGATCGCTATGACGACCGGTCTGCCCGCACATCCGCGCATGAATGCCGCGTGGCGGGCGGGCAGACTAAAGGCCTCGAGGAAGAACATGGAATTGAATGCTTCGGCTCGACCGTTTGGCCGACGGCGCCTATTGCAGTTCGCGTACAGCGCCGCCGTTGCGGGAGTTATCGCGCCGTCCGGCATCTTCCCGGCCCGCGCCGGTGACCATCCGAGACACGCTCTGACCGCGGGCGCCGGACGGGTTCGGCTCGTCGGCACCGACTACCCAGAAACGACGGTCTGGGCCTTCGACGGGCAGGTTCCCGGACCCGAGATCCGCGTGCAACAGGGCGATCGGCTGAGCGTCGCGGTGACCAACAATCTCGCCGAGGAGACGACCGTTCACTGGCACGGCGTGCGGGTGCCAAATGCCATGGACGGTGTACCCTACCTGACCCAGCGGCCCATCGGTGTCGGCGAAACCTTCACGTATGAGTTCGAGGTGCCCGACGCAGGCACCTACTGGTACCACCCGCACCAGCGCAGCTTCGAACAGGTCGGCCGCGGTCTCTATGGGCCGCTGATCATCGAGGAGCCCGAGCCGATCCGGGTCGACCGCGACGTCACCTGGGTGCTCGACGACTGGCGCCTCCTGGAGGATGCGTCGATCAGCGACGACTTCGGCAACATGATGGACCTGAGCCACAACGGCCGAGTTGGCAATACCATGACGGTGAACGGGCAGGTGCTCGATGCATTTCCGGTACGCGCGGGCGAGCGGATCCGGTTGCGGCTGATCAACGCCGCCAATGCCCGGATCTTCGGGCTGGATTTCCGGGATCATCACCCGATGGTCGTGGCCATCGACGGCCAGCCGGTCGAGCCGCACGAGCCCGATGGCGATCGGATCGTCCTCGCACCCGCCATGCGCATTGACCTCGTCATCGACATGGCGGGGACGCCCGGCAGCCGTGCTCCGGTCGTCGACGACTTCTACCAGGATCTCGCCTATCGCGTCGTCGATCTCGCCTATGCCAATGAGGCGCCGCTCCGTGACCATCCGCTCGACGCGCCCATACGGCTGGAGAGCAACCCGCTGCCGGAGCCGGTTCTTTCGGAGGCCGTGCGCCACGAAGTCGTTTTCACCGGCGGCATGATGGGGATGATGAGCGGTGCCATGATGGGCGGCCGAATGATGGACATGCGCTCGATGATGCGCCAGGGCATGGCCTGGGCGATCAATGGCGTCGTGGCCGGTGGCCATGTCATGGATCCCATCTTCACGCTCGAGCGCGGCCGGACCTGCATCATCGCCATGGCCAATGACACCGCCTGGCATCACCCCATGCACCTGCACGGGCACAGCTTCCGAGTCCTATCCCGCAATGGTGAGCCAACGAGGTATCGAGTGTGGCAGGACACTGTCCTGCTGGCGCCGCGTGAACGGGTCGAAATTGCCTTCGTCGCGGACAACCCCGGAGATTGGATGTTCCACTGCCACATCCTCGAGCATCAGGCAGCCGGGATGATGAGCGTCATCCGGGTTGCTTGACCCCAATGCCGACGGAACCGAACAGGAGTCCTGCCATGCGTACTATCAGTGCCATCACCCTCTCGCTCATTCTTCTGACCCCGGTCACCGCGGCGGCGGACGAGGCCGCGAGGATGACGCTCTACAAGAATCCGCAATGTGGTTGCTGCGAAGGCCATGCCGAGCATCTCCGCCAGAACGGCTTCGATGTCGAGGTCATCGCCACCCACGACCTGCCGCTTATCAAGCAGGAACATCAGGTTCCGATGGAACTCGCGGGCTGCCATACGATCGAGGTCAATGGCTACGTCATCGAGGGTCATGTTCCAGCCGACGTGATCAAGCGCCTGCTCGCGGAGCGCCCGGATATCGAGGGTATTTCGCTGCCCGGCATGCCGACCGGATCGCCGGGCATGGGCGGACCGAAGACTGAGCCGTTCACGATCTACACGTTCGGCGGCGAGGACGCGGTCGAGCCGCAGATCTACGCCGTCGAATGACGTCGCGCACGATGGTCTGGGCGGGGGGCGCGGCCGTGCTCGTTGCCCTTGCCGTCGCCGGTAGCGTCACCTGGACGGCAATAGAACATGGGGGCGCCAGTTCAGCTAACGCGAACGATGCTGAACAGGTGGCGCTTGGGGAGGCGGTCTACGGCGATTATTGCGCAGCGCGCCACGGCGCTAACCTTGAGGGCCAGCCGAATTGGCGGGAACGGAAGCCGGACTGCCGCCTTTCGGCACCTCCGCATGATGCCTTTGGACACACTTGGCATCACCGCGTGCTCTTCGGATCATCTGGAATAGCATCGCAGAGCACGTCCTTGCTGGTTACCAGAAGACTATGCCCGCATTCGGGGAGGTCTTGGGCGACAAACGGCGATCTGGTCTCGATCGTTGCGGCGAGGCTGACTACCAATATGCAGAGAGAGCTGAGTTTCTTGCAGAATCCTCTCCGGGGGGATAGGATAAAAAAGTGATCCACGAAACGCATCCCGAAATCCTGAAGCGCCTGCGCCGCGCGCACGGTCATCTCGCCTCGATCATCCGCATGCTCGAGGAACAGCGCCGCTGCCTGGAAATCGCCCAGCAGCTTCAGGCGGTCGTCAACGCCGTCGACAACGCCAAGACGACCTTGATTCACGACCACATCGACCACTGCCTGGAGCAGGCCATTGGCCCTGTCCCACAGGACCGTCGGGCGTCGCTACAGGAGTTCAAGGAGATCACGAAGTATCTCTGACGGATGCCTCATTCCGTTAGAAGGATATCTCAGGCATGTGTTGTGATTGGAAAGACTCAGAGCACTTTTGCCGCTGTCGGATCGCGGTGTTGCGGGCCTATACGGGACTCGTCGAGCGTGGTGAGCCCGAACTCGTGGCACGCGAGGCGGCGGCCATCGTGTTTCGCTGGCATCACCCCAGCATGCAAGCGGCCGAGCGGGAGCATATCGTCACCGCGTGGCTCGATCGCCGTCGGCTGCATTAGGGACGAGTGCCGTGATCCGGATTCTGACCGATCGCACCTATCGCCACCTGTTCGTTTCTCAGGTCGTCGCACTGCTCGGCACGGGGCTCGCCACGGTCGCTCTCGGCCTGCTCGCCTATGATATAGCGGGCGGCGATGCGGGCGCGGTGCTCGGCACAGCGCTCGCGATCAAGATGGTGGCCTATGTTGGCGTGGCGCCGGTGGCGAATGCCTTCGCTGATCGGCTGCCGCGCCGGGCGATGCTCGTCGGCCTCGATCTGGTTCGCGCAGCCATCGCGTTGTGCCTGCCGTTCGTGACCGAGGTCTGGCAGGTCTACGTCCTCATCTTCGTGCTGCAAGCGGCCTCGGCTGCGTTCACGCCGACCTTCCAGGCGACGATTCCGGACGTTCTGCCGGACGAGAAGGACTATACGAAGGCGCTTTCGCTCTCGCGCCTCGCCTACGACCTCGAGAGCCTGATCAGCCCGGCGCTGGCGGCCGCGCTTCTGACGGTCATCAGCTTCCACGGCCTGTTCGCGGGCACGGCGGTTGGCTTCTTGCTCTCGGCCGCGCTCGTCATGTCCGTCGTCCTGCCGCAGTCCAAGGCGGCTGACGAGCACCGAGGCCTCTACGACCGGATGACCAAGGGATTGCGCATTTACCTCGCGACGCCGCGCCTACGCGGGCTGCTGGCGCTTAACCTTGCCGTCGCCGCAGCCGGGGCCATGGTGATCGTCAACACGGTAGTCTACGTGCGCGGCCGTCTAGGGCTCGGCAACACCGAAGTCGCTCTCGCGCTGGCCGCGTTCGGCGGCGGCTCCATGCTCGCGGCGCTGCTCCTGCCCAGGTTGCTCGACGAGGTGCCGGACCGCGCGGCGATGCTGACGGGCGCGGCCTTGCTGGCAGTCGGTCTACTGCTCGGCCTGGGTATGCCCGGATTCGGCCTCCTGCTACCGCTCTGGTTCGCGCTGGGCTTGGGCTACTCGCTAGTCCAGACGCCAACCGGACGGCTGCTGCGGCGCTCCGCCCGCGCCGAAGACCGCCCGGCATTGTTCGCCGCGCAGTTCGCACTGTCGCATGCCTGTTGGCTGGTGACCTATCCGCTCGCGGGCTGGCTCGGCGCCGAAGCTGGACTGGTGGCACCCTTCGCCGCGCTCGGCGGACTGACGGCGGTTGCAGTGGCCTCCGCACTTTGGCTCTGGCCCACACACGATCCCGAAACCGTGGTGCACCTGCACGCCGATCTCGACCCCGACGATCCCCACGTTCGGGATGCCGAGCGGACGCCAGAGGGCTTCCGACATGCCCACACCTTCATCATCGACGCAAAGCATAGGCGGTGGTCCGCTCACTGAACGACCCAAGCTCCCGTTGCGCTGCTCGGCGCCAAGTACCTGGGCGCGACCTGGCTGGACCCGGTCATGGGCATCGTCGGGGCCGTGCTGGTAGCGAACTGGTCGCGGGGGTTGCTGCGGAGCACGAGCCGCGTGCTGCTCGATTGGCAGGGCCGCGCAACACACAGGGGGAGCTCCGCCGATCGCTGGAGCAAGGCGATGACCGCATTGCCGACTTGCATGTCTGGTCAATCGGCCTCGGCATCAACGCCGCCATCGTAAGCATCGTCACCCACGATCCGCTCTCGCCCGAGGCGTATCACGCGCGGGTTCCGGCCGGACTCGGGATCCGGCATCTCAGCGTCTAGGTACATCGCTGCCGTTGAGTTCCCGCCGCCTGCCCCGGCGAGCGGCTTGGTTCCCGTCCGTCAGGGCAGCGTGTGCTCGACGAGGATCTTGATGCCGATGGCAATCAGCCGGAAGCCGCCGATGAGCTCGGCCCGGTGCCGGAGCATTGGCCCGGTCGCCCGCCCGATCAATACGCCGCCGAACGCCATGCCGAAGGTCACCGCGCCAATCAGGAGCGCCGTCGTGACGATGTCGACCTCCGCCATGGCGAGACCGACGCCGACGGCAGCAGCGTCGACGCTGGTGGCCAGCGCCGTAGTCGCCAACGCCAGGAGGCCGGTCCGTCCATCCCGCTCGGAGCCCGGGCCCGGGCGGAGGAAGTTGCGGATCATGGCACCACCGACCAGCAGCAACAGTCCGAACGCGACCCAATGGTCGAGCGCGGCAACCAACCCGGCAAAGGCGACGCCTACGGCCCAGCCGACCACCGGCATCAGCAACTGGCAGGCGCCAAACGCGGCACCGACACGAAGCGCATCGGGGATGCCCGGGCGGCGCAGCACGGCGCCCTTGCCGAGCGCGGCGGCGAACGAGTCCATGGACAGGCTGAGCGCAAGCGATGCGGCGATCGGCATCGGTGAGGGCTCCGGCCAAGCGGGACGATGGCAGAAACGCCGAAATGCGAAGGCTGCCGCTGGACCGGTCTCACCAAGCCGCCGGACCATCGATCCGGCTACCGCGCGGGCCACGGACAACAACGCCGTCCGAGAATGTTGACCCGCATCCCGCCGCTTCCGGCAGGCGATTACTCCCCGACGACCCAAGCATAAGGGAAGTCGCCCAGGGCGTCAATTTCCTTATGCTTTTCAATTAGTTGTTCGTCACACTTAGTTTGTTTGCCAATGCTTTACTTTGGAGTCGGTCGCGACGGCCTCGCCGGTCGAGCGCGGCGAGATCCTCATCGAAGGTCGAGACAGTTGCCTGTCACCATCGGCTACCTCATCCGGCGCAGCACGACAGCTTCTTGATGTCCTTGGCGAAGCTCAGTGCGCCCAGCTTCACGCCCTCGACCGTGGTCAGGTAGGGGAACAGGGTGTCGGCGAGGTCCGACACTGTCAGGCCATGCTTCACAGCCAGCACTGCGGTCTGGATGCTGTCGCCCGCCTCCGGCGCCAGCATGTGCGCACCCAGCAAGCGGCCGCTGCCGCGCTCAGCGACCAGCTTGATAAGCCCGCGCGTGTCCCGCGCCGCCAGGGCGCGCGGCACCTGGTCGAGCGATAGCACCGCCATCTCGACGTCCAGCCCCGCCCGCTGGGCCGCGGCCTCGGTCAGACCGACGCTGACCGCCTGCGGGTCGGTGAAGGTGACCTCGGGCATTGCACTGGCGTCGTACTGGCGTTTTTCGCCGGTGAGCGCGTTTTCGGCCGCGAGCCTGCCGCCGTAGGCCGCCATGTAGACGTAGAAATCCCGGCCGGTCACGTCGCCTGCGGCGTAGGTACCGGGGCGGGTCGTCCGCAGCCGATCATCGACGCGGACGGCGTCCTGCGCATCCAGCGCCACGCCCGCTGTCTCCAGCCCCATCCCGGCCGTGTTCGGCGTCCGGCCGGTGGCGATGAGGACGCGTTCGGCCGCGAGCGTCACCGGCCTGCCGTCCGCATCCCGGATGGCGAGTTCGACGCCATCCCCGACCCGGCGGATGAAGTCATAGGCGACCCCGCAGCGGACCTCGACGTCCTCGGCGCGCAGGTAGTCCGCGAGCGCTGCGCTGACCTCCGGCTCGGCGTTGGGCAGTAGCCGGGAGCGACACACGATCGTGACCCGCGCGCCCATGCGGGCGAACATCTGGCCGAGTTCGACGCCGACCACGCCGCCGCCGATCACCAGCAGCGAGGCTGGTAACGCTTCCAGGTCCATCGCCGTCGTGCTGGTCAGCCAGGGCACGCCATTGAGGCCGGGGATAGCGGGAACGGCTGGGGATGCGCCGGTCGCGATGACGACCTTGTCCGTCCGGAGCAGCCGCCCGTCGATCTCGACTCCCTGGTCGGTCAGCCGCGCCCTACCGGACAGGTAGGAGATGCTCTCGTATTCGGCGAGCAGGTCGTCGTACTTCGCCTGGCGCAGGCTGGCCACGAGCTCGTCCTTCTGCACGATGAGCGCCTTCCAGTCCTCGAGCCGGGCCTTTGCCGAGATTCCTGCGAACCGTGGCGCGGTGCGCGTGTGGTGTAGGGCCTCGGCGGCCCGGATCAGGGTCTTCGACGGGACGCAGCCGATGTTGACGCAGGTGCCGCCAATGGCGCCGTAGCCGACCAATGCGACCCTGGCACCAAGCTCGACCGCGCGGATCGCCGCGGCGAAGCCCGCCGACCCGGCTCCGACGACCACCAGATCCGGCTTCGAGGGCCCGCCGCCCGAGGCGTCGGCCGGGCAGCAGTGGGGATACAACTTGTCAAGCATCGATGGTTCTGTCCGTCTCAGAGCATGTAGCCGACGTCCGATGCGCCCGTCGGATAGGCGAACATCGTCGTCTTGAGGGCGTCGGTTGTCATCAGGTCGTTCCGGATCGCCAGTGCGAAGGTGTTGATGACCTCATCGGCGTGCGGCCCGACGAGGTGGGCGCCGAGAATGCGCTCCGTGCCCTCCTCGACGAGAACCTTGAAGCCGTAGACCGTCTCCGCGACCCGTCGCGCGGTGTACCAGTCCGGCACTCGGTCGGACTTCATGCGGAAGCGAAGGCCTTGCTCGCGGGCTTCCGTCTCGCTCAGGCCGACCCGGGCGATGGGCGGAATCGTGAAGGCGACGCTCGGCACGCCGCGGTAGTCGGGCCGATGCGTGTTGGTGTCCAGGAGGTTGGCCGCGACCACCTTCGCGTCGTGGCTCGCTACGGGGGTCAGCGGCGGTCCCATCGCCGCCGAGTCGCCTGCGGCGTACACCCTCGGATTCGAGACGCTCTGGAGGTGTTCGTTGAGCCTGAGGCGCCTACCCTCACGCTCGACGCCCGCCGCATCTAACTGAAGGTCGTCGAGATCGGGAACGCGCCCGGCCGCGTGCACGACGAGGTCAGCCTCGAATGCCTGAACCCCGTCCGCGGAGCGGGCACGGACAGCGAAGCCGGAGCCGGTCTGCTCCACGGCCTCGACCGAGGTGCCGGTCCGGACGTCGACCCCGATCTCCGCGAACCGCTCCATCAGCCAGCCGACCAGGTCGGGATCGAACCCCATCAGCATGCGGTCCGCACGCTGCAAGACGATGACCTGGGTTCCCGCTCGCGCCGCGATGTGGGAGAACTCGGCGGCGATGTAACCGCCGCCCACCATCAGAATCCGCGGCGGCAACGTGTCCATCTCCAGGAAATCTTCGTTGGTTGCGAGGTGCTCTTCGCCCGGGAAGCCGAGCGGCGCGGGTCGTGCCCCGGCGGCGATCAGGACATGGCGCGCGCCGAGGGTCTTCCCGTCGACCTCAATGACATCGGGCGCTACGAACCGGGCATGTCCGTGGTAGGCTTCGATGCCTTGGTCCGCGTAGCGGCGCTCGCGCTTCTCCGGGACGGGGGCGGTGAAGGACCGCTTGAAGGCGATGAGGTCACGCCATTCGACGCGTGTGTCCCCGGCAACGCCGTGGCCGCGCATGCGCCGGACCAGGTCGACGGCCTCAATCCCGGCCACGAACATCTTCTTTGGGTCGCAGCCGCGGAGCGCGCAGGTGCCCCCAAACGGCCGATGGTCGACCACGGCGACGGACCATCCGGCGGCGCGGACCCGCGAACACGCCACCATCGCAGCCGTGCCGGTACCAATTACGATCAGGTCGTAGGACTTGGTCATGCAATTGCCTCAGGTCAGTAGACGTCATCGGCATCGCCCGGCATCAGGGTATTGAGCATATCCTTGATCCCGAGCAGCGCGACGTCCGGGTGAATGTGGCCAGACTCGATCTGGTAGAGAATTGTCATCGTCTTGCTGTAGTAGAGCTTGATGTCGCGTCCGGAGCGACCGCACCGGGTTGCAGCATCGGGACGAAGACGACCCAGCCGACCTGGAGGGCCTCGTCGACGGACAGCCGGAACCCGTGCACGCCGGGCTGATCGTTCCGCCGCCAGGCGTGCAGGTGCTGATCCGAATAGAAGAAGGCCTGCACGGTGCAAAGAGAGGTGGCCGCGCAGGCATCGGCGTAGTGCACGCCTGACCAGACTATGGCGCTGTCCGGCGACACCAACGCCAACGCCTGGCCCCGATCGCGCGTTGCGATCTCGATGTCGTAGTCGTAGTCGTAGTCGTAGTCGTAGTCGTAGTCGTAGTCGTAGTCGTAGTCGTAGTCGTAGTCGTAGGACCGACATCGGGCCCGGATCACCGTGTCAATGCCGAGCATGGTGCCGACGCCGAGCGCGTCGATGACGCACATGGCCATCACCGTGGTGGACCCGAAATCGACGCGGTGCTCGGTCGCATCGTTGGTGAACGGATACGCCCCGACGATGTGCCCCTTGGTGTCGAGGACGACGAGGCGGCGTCGGGAGCAACGCCGACAGCGGCTGCCAACTCCGGCAGCGTCAGCGCCTTTCCGGCCCGGGCGTAAAGGTCAAGCACCGTGCGCCAGACGCGGTCCTCCGTCTCCCCCATCGCCGACCACTTCCGCGCCATGTCGAAGGCTTCGAACGTCGCCCCAAGCGCATGTCGCGCGGCGTCCGTCCGGACCACGGTCCAGTCGGGCAGGTGGACGTCCGGGCGCAACATCACGGCCTGTCCGTCGGACGCACCCGTGGAGGTCTCAGGCGGCGGCGCTGAATGGGCTGTCGAGCCGTAGAGGTGATGCTGTCCCATCTCTCCCTCCTACGGCATCGGCCGGGAGGGGAACCCGGCGTTCGTGGTGGCGTCTACCAGGGCGGCAACTGTGGCCTTGGCGTCGTCGAATGTCACGACGGCGCTCTTCTCCTCGAACGACACCTCGACATTGCCGACGCCCGGCACCGCCTCCAAGGATTCCCGGACGACGATCGGGCAGGTCGCGCAGGTCATGTTCTCGACCGCGAACCGGATCGTGCGCTCCGCGGCCGCGGCGGTGCCCGAGACCAGCGACAGCGCGGCGAGAACGGTTCCGATCAGGTGTTTCATCATGGTCCCCTCCATTAGGACAGCAGGAGCGGGGCGATATAGGGGAAGGCGACCGCCACGATGACGAGACCGGTCGCGCTCCACAGGGCACCCCTGACGAGGCGGGCCGGTCCGTCGCAGGCGACCGGCCTGCGGTAGGCGCGCCAGAACCCGGTGCCGAGGAAGCCGAGCGCCGCCGCCACGAACAGCGGCTGATACGGCGCGAGCGCCGTCAGATTGCCGATCCAGGCACCGCTGATGCCGAGCGTGAACAACACGAACGGCAGGACGCAGCACGAGGAGGCACCGATGGCCGTAAGGATACCACCGACCGACAGCACGGCCTTGCCGGTGATCTCCTGGCCCCCTTTGTTGCGGGCGCGTGCGGTGACATTGGATACCTCGACCTTCCCGCTCGTAGCCATCGCGTCCCCTCCGTGGACCATGTACAGTCCCGAGGATGCAACCTGTAGCAACTACAGATTCAAGGGGTTTTTGTCGATGAGGACGCGTGCCCCGGAGACCACGCCGCTTCTGCCCATCGGCGCGTTGTCGAAACGCACCGGCTGCAACATCGAGACGATCCGCTACTACGAGAAGATCGGCCTGCTCCCGGCGTCAGCCCGCACCGAAGGGCGCCACCGGATCTACGGCCAGGACCATCTCAAGCGGCTGACCTTCATCCGCCGCGCCCGCGACCTGGGCTTCACGCTCGATGAGGTCCGGGCCTTCCTGCGGCTCGTGGACGGCGGCTACACCTGCGGCGAGGTTCAGGCCATAACCCTGGAGCACCTCGCCGAGGTGCGGCGCAAGATCGCGGACCTCAGACGGCTGGAGCGCACGCTCGCCGAGATCGCGAGCCGGTGCGAGGGCGGGGCGGTCCCGGACTGCCCGATCGTCGACGCGTTGTATCCGTCGTGATACGTTTCCGCCCGGCCAAGTCATCCGCACCAGCCTTGCTCAAACGGCGTGGCCCGCGCACTGAACGCGCCTACATTCTGACCATGAATGAATTCGATGAGTGTCTGACTGCGTCGGCGCTAGGGGGAGTCATCGCGGCCCGGAATGTGTGCTGACCGTTCCCAGGCTTCTGCTACGACATGAATGAGCGACAGGGCGGCTATCGTCCCGTTCGCCTCGCCCTTCTCGAAGTCGCCCTCGATCCGGCCCATCTGGTTGGTTACATGGGCGAAACATAGAACGGGTTTGCGACGCGCCGCAGCGAAGGCGTAAAGCGCCGCCGCCTCCATCTCGACTGCCAGGATTCCCTTCTCCCGAGCCGCCTCGATCGCCGCAGCCGTCTCCCGGAACGGGGCGTCAGTCGTCCACGTAGCCCCACGCTCGACCGGCTCGCCGACACTGGACAATCCCCCGGAGACGAGCTCGATCAAGCCGTGATCCGCCTCGCTGTACTCGGATGGCGGCAGGTAATGGTAGCTGGTGCCCTCATCGCGCAGCGCCTTGTCGATCAGGATGAAGTAGGGCGGCGGGCGCAGCGCGGTGATCTGGCCCGACGACGTGATGCTGACCAGCAGATGGCAGCCGGAGGCGAACATCTGTTCGGCGACCAGCACGGCGTAGGAGGCGCCGACGGCGCAGCCGACGATGCCGTATTCCCGGCCGCGATGCTCGAACCTGTACAAGTCGCTGTGATAGCAGGCCCAGGACGGGTCGCGGCGGGCCCGCCCCGTGTCCCGCAGATGCCGCACGATGTCGCCGTCCGGATCGAGGACGCAGACCGCCGGGGCCGCCGCTTCCTCCAGGTTTTTCTGGCGCCGGGCTTCGCGCAGCAAGCTCTCGGGGGTGAATGCGGAGGCATCGTCGTGGAACTTGTCGCGCAGGATGGGCGGCACCGCGCGGCCGCCGTCATGTTGGGTCATGGGAGACCTTGATCAGGAAACGGCTTCGACGGGCAGACCGGCGGCCTTCCACTCTGGGTAGCCGTCCTCGAGGCGGCGGACCCGGTAGCCCAGGCGCCGGAGCTCGGCGACCGCCTCGAAGGACAGCACGCAGTACGGCCCCCGGCAGTAGGCGACCACCTCCTGGTCCGGCAGCAGGTCGGCGAGGCGCTGCTGGAGGTCGGCCAGCGGGATGTTCAACGCGCCGGGCAGGTGGCCCAACGCGAACTCGTCCTGCGGACGGACGTCGAGCAAGGTGATGCTGCGCTCCTGGAGTCGCTGGGCCAACTCCTCCCGTGAGATTGCCTCAAAGCTGTCGAGGCGGTCGAAGTAGGCCGTGACGACCTCGCGCACCTCGGCGACGTTGTGCTCGGCCAACCGCCGGAACGCCGCCAGGACGTCGAGGATCGGCCCTTCGCCGAGCCGGTACAGCACCCGCTTGCCGTCGCGGCGCGTCTGCGCGAAGCCATGGCGCCGCAGATGCTGCAAGTGCTGGGAGGCGTTGGCAACCGTCAGGCCGGTCAGCTGCGCCAACGCCTCCACCGAACGTTCGCCCTGGGCGAGGTGCTCCACCAACTCCAGGCGGTGGGTATGCCCGAGCGTGCGTGCCAGTTCCGCCAGATGCTCGAAAATCTGCCTCTTCGGATTCGACATTGACACTCCGTGGAAGCTTATGAATCATTCAAGAGAATAATTGAATATTTAGACGTTCACGTCAAGGTAGCCTCCATGGATTTGCTGTCCGGCCCCAGATGTTTGTCCGCGCCGACCACGATTCCGATGTCCGTCCGGCAGGGGGGACGATGATCGACCGCCCCATGCATCGGCAGGTGCTCCTCCTGGCCAGCGCGCAAGCCCTATTCCAGACCGCGTCGGTCCTCGTGATGACCGTCGGCGGCTTGGCCGGAGCGGCGATCGCCCCGACGCCGCAGCTGGCCACGGCGCCCATCGCGACAATGTTCCTGGGGACGGCCGTGGCGACCGTTCCCGCGTCCATGTTGATGGCGCGCGTCGGGCGGCGGCCTGGCTTCGTCGTCGGGGCGGTCCTCGGGACGACTGGCGGCCTCATGGCTGCGCTCGGCATCTGGCTTGGCTCGCTCCTCCTTCTGAGTTTCGGCACCTTCCTCGTCGGCGCCTACCAGGGCTTCGCACAGTTCTACCGGTTCGCGGCTGGTGAGGTTGCGGACGACGCGTTCCGGCCCCGCGCGATCTCGCTCGTCCTCGCGGGCGGCATCGTCGCCGCGCTCCTCGGCCCCCTGCTTGGCCGCATCGGGGGGCCGCTGTTCCACCCGGAGTATGTCGGCTCGTTCCTGCTGCTCGCGGTCGTCTCAATCCTCGCGGCGGGCATCCTGCTGGGGCTGCGGACGCCGTCGGCAGGCCAGCCCGGCACGACCGAAGGGGGGCGGCCGCTGCTGGGAATCGTCCGGCAACCGGCTTACCTCGTCGCGCTGTTCGGCGCCGCGACCGGATACGGCATCATGATCTTCGCCATGACCGCGACGCCGCTCGCGATGGTCCATCACCACCACCCTCTGGCGGACACGACGCTCGTCATCCAGCTTCACGTCCTCGGCATGTTCCTGCCGTCCTTCTTCACCGGCTCCCTCATCGCCCGGTTTGGCGTCCTGCGGATCATGCTGGCGGGCATCGCGCTGTTCGCGGGGCATGTGGCCATGAGCCTGTCCGGCACGGGATTCACCTCCTTCGCCGGTGCCCTCGTCATGCTCGGGGTGGGCTGGAACTTCCTGTACGTCGGAGGCACGACGCTGCTGACCACGACCTACAGCGTCGCCGAGCGGGGACGGGCCCAGGCCACCAACG
Source organism: Inquilinus sp. CAU 1745 (assembly GCF_039839375.1). Lineage (NCBI taxonomy): Bacteria > Pseudomonadati > Pseudomonadota > Alphaproteobacteria > Rhodospirillales > Rhodospirillaceae > Inquilinus > Inquilinus sp. CAU 1745. The sequence goes on along the minus strand of NZ_JBDOQU010000002.1, from coordinate 372,126 downwards.
ACATGACGATCTTCGCCGTGGGGCTGACATGCTCGCTCGGGGCCGGGGCCCTGCTGGAAGCCGTCGGCTGGCAGTTGCTCAACCTACTGCTGCTGCCCTGGCTCGCTGTTGCCGCGCTTGCGCTGATGTGGCTCGGGATCGGCCGCAGGCGGCGTTCCCCCCAGCCCGTGACCACTCACTGACCCCAGTAGGGAATGACTGAAATGGACGGTATGGCTCCTCATTCCGTGGAACTGGTGGCGCGAACGGATCACGCAGAGTTGTCCGCACGGAGAATCCATTGTAGCGCAGGACAAATGCTCGCACCCGATTGGCATTGATGACCGCGGCCCATATAGTATGGCTCATGCGCAGCTTTCGCCGGATCCTTGCCGCTCTGCTGGTCCTCGCCTTCGGGCTTGGAATGGCAGCGTATGGCGTTGAGGCCAGTGAAATGACGCAGATGACTGTTGCCGCCGACCAGCCGATGCCCGATGACTGCGATGGCTGTGGCAGTTCCGACATGGCGCGGGCCTCCGTCTGCATGCTCGCCTGCCCCAGCGGGCTTGGCATCGTTCCGCAAGCCCAGCCGCCAGCGTTGCTCGTGACCGGCCATGCCTATGAGGGCATGCCGGAACAGCGTATTCTGGGTTCATCAAGCGCGCCCGACCCGCATCCCCCGAAATCCCGGTTCTCGCGTAAGCAGGCTTGAAGCCGCAGCAAGCGGCTAAGTCCCTGCTTTCCGGTTCCGCCGCGCGTTGCGCGTCGCAGAACCGTCGATCGCATCGTTAGCGCCCCGGCCGTCCATGGTGACGGCTCGGCGCCGATCGAGACCATGAGGACGGGATGAACACCTCCCTTCTGTATCCGATCGACGGCATTGCCGTTCTCCCTACCGTCCCGCCATCCGGTATCGCGGGACCTGTCGGCTACCCACTCGGCTCCACGCCCCGAAGCGGGGGTTAACGATGGCCGACGAAACTCTCACGACATCCGATGTCCCGCCGGTCGGTCGACGGCGGCTTCTCATGATGCTGCCAGGCGGCATCTTCGTAGGCGTCGCCGCCGCTCTCGGCATCGGGCTGACTCGCGATCCGCGGAAGCTGCCGTCGACCCTGATCGGCGATCCCGTGCCGACCTTCGACCTGCCGCCGGTTAAGGGTCGGACGCTTGGCTTGTCGAGCGTCGACCTCAGGGGCGAGGTCTCGCTGGTCAACGTCTTCGCCTCATGGTGCACGGCGTGCCGGTACGAGCACCCGCTGTTTATGGAGCTCAAGCGCAACGGCGCCGTCCCGGTTCACGGCCTCAACTACAAGGACCAGCCGGACGATGCGGCCGAGTGGCTCGACACCCTCGGCGATCCCTATACGCGCACGGGCACCGATCTCGACGGCCGGGTCGCCATCGACTGGGGCGTCTACGGAGTGCCGGAGACCTTCGTCGTCGGCCCGGACGGTCGCATCGCGCACAAGCATGTCGGGCCCGTCACCAAGGAAGTCCTGGACGAGACCATCCTTCCCCTGATCGCGAGATTGCGCCAATGAGACGAACCCCATCCCTCGCTCGACGGCAAGCGCTTGCCGTCGGCCTGCTGTCCGCCGCCGGACTTGCGACTCGTATCCTCGCCCCACCAACGGCGCGAGCAAGCGAGCCGTTCGGGCTCGCCCCACTCCACGAGCCCAAGCTCTTGCCCGAACTACGGTTCCAGGGCGCCGACGGGAACGACCTCAGCCTGGCTGACTTCCGCGGCAGAGTGGTCCTGCTGAACGTCTGGGCGACGTGGTGCGTCCCCTGCCGCGAGGAGATGCCGACGCTCGACCGACTCCAAGCCGAGCTGGGCGGGTCCGACTTCGAGGTCGTGGCGCTGTCGATCGACCGGGGCGGGTTCGGGGACGTCCGCGCGTTCTTCTCCGAGATCGGTATCGAGAACCTCCGCATCTACCTCGACCAACCTGGCGCGTCGATGGGCACGCTCGGTGTCCTGGGCGTCCCCACGACGCTCCTGATCGACCGCCAAGGCCGTGAGGTTGGACGGCTGACCGGCCCTGCCGAATGGGACAGCCCCGAGGCCATCGACCTGATCCGGCGCTATCTCAACGAGCCGGTGGTGCGCGACGCGAACCGGCGCGAGCCCCCGTCGAGCCTGAACGATCGTGTTCAGGCGATTTCCGCCAACCACAAGGTGACACCATGAGCGCTTCCGTCCCCGACCCCTCATTAGGCCAGGATCTCGGCAATGCCCTGCGCTGTGGGCTCCGCGGCCGCCGCGGCTTGATCGCAGCGGCGGTCGGGCTGGCGGTCCCGGCTCTGTGGTTCGGCTGGCCCTGGCTGGTGGCGGTGGGTATCGCCCCGCTGCTGGTGGCCTTCGCGCCATGCGCGATCATGTGCGGCCTCGGGCTCTGCATGTCCAAGGCCTGCTCGAAGCCGGGCAAGGGCACGCCGACAGTGCAGGCAGACCCAACTTTCCTGCCGCTCCAGCAGACGATCGCTCCGTCCACGCGATCGACCCCTTCAGCCAGGGCTGCGCACGTTGCGACAACCCGGCTGGAACCAAGGCGCCGTCGTCAGCGGCGACGCCTCGCACGCTCAACCCAAGCATAGGAGATCACCATGCGCACCATGACCAAGACCCTCGCGGTCGCGCTCGTCGCAACCGGCCTCCTCGGCATCCCGGCCGTCCTCGCTCAGAACCAATCCGATCAGGCGCCCCGGAGCGAAGCCCCCATGATGAACGACATGGAGGGCATGATGCCGGGCGGCGGCATGATGCGGATGATGGGCATGATGTCCCAGATGAACGAGATGATGGCGACCTGCACCGAGATGATGCAGGCCATGGCGCAGCAGCAGCCTGCAGCGTCCCAGCAGAACCAGGAAGGCAACGGCTAAGACGACTGGAGCGAGCGCCGGGCCGTCCGCGCGAGCGGCAGCCCGGCGCCCGTAGTGCTCTGACGTCTCGGGACACGAGCCCGCCGATACTCCCGACTGGACACGACCATGAAGCTCGCGCGCCTCCTTATATTTGCCGTCCTTCTCGCGACCGTCGTCGCTCCCACGCCGATGGCTGCACATTCGCTGGACAGTCTGGAACAGGACCTCCACGAGAAAGAGAAGTTTTTCGAGATCAAGAACGTCCCGGCGCCCGACTTCACGCTCCAGGACGCGGACGACAATTCCGTCAGCTTGTCAGACCTCCGCGGCAAGATCGTCGTGCTGCACTTCGTTTACGCGAGTTGTCCCGATGTCTGTCCGCTGCACGCCGATGTCATCGCCCGCATCCAGGAGATGGTCAACCAGACGCCGATGCGCGACCAGGTCCAGGTCGTCACCGTCACGACGGATCCGGAACGCGACACGGCCGAAGTTCTGCGCGGCTACGGCGAGGCCCATGGCCTGGACCCGGCCAATTGGGTTTTCCTGACGAGCGGACCTGACCGGCCCGAAGCGACGCGCGAGCTCGTGGAGGCGTTCGGTCACGGGTTCACGGTGACCGAGGACGGCCTACAGATGCACGGCGTCGTCACCCACGTCATCGATCAGCAAGGAACGCTGCGGGGTAATTTCCATGGCCTGGAGTTCGATCCGACGAACCTCGTCGTCTACCTCAACGGCCTGGTGAACGCTGGGGCGCCGCACGGGGACGAGGCGGCCCAAGGCACTATCCCATCCATCTGGCAGCGGATCCTGTCGCTGTTCTGATGCAACGCGCCTCAACCCTTCCGACTACAACCCGAATTTCAGGACCCAAAATGAACCTTCGCTCCAAACCCCTGATCACCGTCGCCGCAGTCGCCGCGATCGTTATCGCCGCCGCCGCCCTGTGGCAGGCAGACGCCTCGGAGAGCATCCCGATCGGCGAGGTCTCGCACATCCATGGGATCGCGGTGGACCCAACGGATCCGGCGCGCCTCCTCCTGGCGACGCATCACGGGGTTTACCGCACCGCGCCCGACGGGACCGCCGAGCAGGTCTCGGACGACCGGAGCGACTACATGGGCTTCACGCCCCATCCCAGCGACCCGGACGTCTTCTACGCCAGCGGGCATCCGGCGGGCGGTGGCAATCTCGGCTTCATTACCTCCAAGGATGGCGGCCAAAGCTGGGAGCAGATAGCGCAAGGGGCGAACGGTCCGGTCGACTTCCATGCGATGGACGTCAGCGCCGCCGACCCGAACGTGATCTACGGCCTCTACGGCGACATCCAGATCAGCCGCGACGGCGGGAAGACCTGGGAGGTTGCCGGAGCACCCCAGGCCGACGTGTTCGACCTCGGCGCGTCCGCTACCAACCCGGACATCGTCTACGCCGCCACCCGCGACGGGCTGATGGTCAGCGGTGACGGGGCGGAGACCTGGATGCCAGCGTTCGACGTTCAGCAGCCAGCAACCATGGTCCAAGCAGCCCCCGACGGCACGGTCTACGCCTTCGTGGTCGGCACCGGCCTGATCAGAACGAAGGAGGAGCCGGGGCTCATCTGGGAAACGGTCAGCAGCGACTTCGGTAACCGCGTGCTGTTGCACCTCGCGATTGATCCGAGCGAACCCAAGCGGCTGTTCGCGGTCACCCAGGACGGCGCCATCCTGGCCAGCACTGACGGCGGTCGGAATTGGAGCGGTCTTGGCGCCTGATGCCGAGGCTAGAGATCTGATCGGAGGGACGGTGATGTCGGGTGCTGAGTTTGCGTCGGAGCGAGGCTTGGCGGTGGGTGGCGGCTGGCTATCGGTGATGCGCCGGTATCTCCTGTTCGTCGCGGTCGCCAACCTAGTGTGGGAAATCCTTCACCTGCCGCTCTACACGATCTGGCGGGATGGATCGGTGGGCGAGTTGGCCTTCGCGGTCGTGCACTGCACCGGCGGCGACATCCTGATCGCCCTCTCGTCTCTCATGCTGGTGCTCGTTCTGGTCGGAAGCGGCAGTTGGCCGGGGCGACGCTATGTGGGGATCGCCGTGCTCACGATCGCGCTCGGCCTCGCCTACACGATCTTCAGCGAGTGGCTGAACATCGTCGTGCGAGAATCCTGGGCCTACTCGGAACTGATGCCGGTCATTCCGCTGACCGGTACTGGGCTCTCGCCGGTCGCTCAGTGGATCGTCGTCCCGACGGTCGGTTTCTGGTGGGCGTACCGGTCCGAGACGATGATCATTCATGCCCCTGGTTCTCACGTTCCCTTGCGGAGCAAACACCATGTCTAAGTTCAAGCTGGCCATCGCCGGATCGTTGGCTCTTTCGGCGCTCGCCGCAGCCCTCTCCGCAGCATCATTGCTCTTCGCGATCGGGGTCTTCGACGCCAGCGAGACTAGGGTCGTGCCGCGCGCGTTCGAGAACCAGGCGCGCGCCTACATCCTCCGAAACCCGGAGGTGATCGTCGAGGCGTTCCGACGCATGGAAGAGCGCCAGCAGGTCGCCGAAGCGAATGAATTGAGGTCCATCGTTGCGGCGCGTCGGGACGAGATCTTCAACGATCCGACGGCGCCGGTTGCCGGTAATCCAGAGGGGGACGTCACGATCGTCGAATTCTTCGACTACAACTGCCCCTACTGCCGCGAGGCGGCACCGCTTTTGGCCGAGGTCGAGGAGTCCGACGACGGTCTTCGATTTGTCTACAAGGAGTTCCCGATCCTGGGGCCCGGCTCCGAATTCGCGGCACGGGCGGCGCTTGCCTCCCAGCGTCAAGGGAAATACGAAGCCTTCCACCAGGCCATGATGGCGCATAGCGGTGCGATCACGGAGCGCTCGACCATCGAAATTGCCGAGGCTGTGGGCCTCGACATCGAACGCCTCAGGAGAGACATGGAAGATTCGGCTATCGCCGAGACGATCAAGCGCAACATCACGCTCGCCCAGGCACTCCGGATCAGTGGAACGCCAACCTTCATTGTTGGTGACGAGATAGTCCGGGGGCTGGTCGACCTGGAAACGATGGAGCGCCTGATCACGCAGGCGCGAGAGCAGGTCGCGGATTGATCGGCGATGTTCGAAATCTCCAACATCGGCATCCTGACGGCTTTCACGGCCGGGATCATCTCGTTCCTCTCTCCCTGCGTCCTGCCGCTCGTCCCCGGCTACGTATCCTACGTGGCCGGGAGCACGCTCGGAGAGCAGCAGGAGGGGCGTTCACTCGGCGACCGGCTGTCAACGCTGCTCCTCAGCACGTATTTCGTCCTTGGCTTCTCGACCGTGTTCGTCGCCCTCGGCGCGAGCGCGTCGGCCATCAGCCGCCTGCTCCTGTCTTACCGCTACGAGGCAAACATCTTCGGCGGCGCCATCGTCATCCTGTTCGGCGTGTTCATGACCGGTCTCGTGCGGCTGCCGTGGTTCCAAAGGGAGTTCCGGTTCCACGCCGACCTCAAGGGCGGGAGACCGTTCGGCGCCTATGTTCTCGGCCTGGCGTTCGGGTTCGGCTGGACGCCCTGCATCGGGCCGGTCCTCGGCGCGATCCTGACGGTCAGCGCGCTCTCAGCGACGGCCTCGAACGGCATCGTCTTGCTCAGCATCTACTCGATCGGTCTCGGGCTGCCGTTCCTGGTTTCGGCCATCTTCACGGACGGCCTGTTGAAGCGGCTGAAGCGGATGCGCCGCGCCGGTCGGTTTCTCGAGGCCGGTGCCGGTGGCCTCATGGTCGTCATGGGAGTCGCCATGATCACCGGCCACATGTCCGCCTTCTCGTTCTGGCTGCTCGAGCACTTCCCCGTTCTGGGAACGATCGGCTGAGAGGCGGTGCGCCAGCCTGAGCACGTCTTTGCGAACCAACAGAAAGGCGAACCGCCATGATGGATATGGAAGGGATGGGTTGGATGATGGGCGGCATGGCGTTGGTATGGATCCTCGTCCTGATCGTGCTCGTGCTCGCCATTGCGGCCTTGGTGAAATACCTGATGGCGCGCCGAAAATGACGCAGTCACCACGACCCTGAAGGCCGGGATGAAAGGCCGGTGAGCGTAGGTGTCTGTCCTGTCCAACGAACCCGGTTCGGCAAGTAGCCGATCCACCCAGATCACCCGGAATCGAATATGTCGTCCGTACGCTCAAGGCCTCACCATCGGGAGAAATATATGCATCACGATCAGGGGCAGGCGCACCAAGTTCGCGCGCAGGAGTATGGACGAGGCTGTGCACCCTTTTGCAGATTACGCCACAGGCTTCACCAGTACCGATCACGTGTCAGCTAGGCGTTCCTACCATCATCGGGCACGGGCTTCGGCATCCTCCGCCAGATCGGGAGCCGATCGGTTGGCCAGGGCTTCGATTATGCGGCATTCCGAGACGGTGCCGTGGCGGCATTGCGAGATCATTCGCTCCAACTCCTTTTTGAAGGTCGTCAGCCGAGCGATCTTGCCCTCGACCTCGGCGAGATGGGTCGACGCGATCCGGTCAACGTCGCCGCACGGCCGATCCCGATCGTCGGCCAATCCGAGCAGGTCGCGGATGGTCTCGATCGGGAAGCCGAGCTCGCGAGCATTTCGGATGAAGGTAAGCCGCCCGATATGTGCCGGGCCGTACAGCCTATAGCCCCCCGCCGTTCGGCTCGGCTCCGGCACCAAGCCGATCCGCTCGTAATATCGGATCGTCTCGATGTTCACTCCGGTCAGCTTACCGAGCGGACCGATGGTGTGACCGACCGCCGCAGATTTTTCCGCCATGACCCCTTGAGCCTGTAGTTGGTACAGGGTCCATCTTAGCCAACGGAAGGCGCGAACGCAGCACCGAATGCCGCACGCCGCGCCCGTCGTCGGTTGGAGTTCGATATGCTGGATGGGGCAATCATCGAGGAAGCCACGGAGCGGAGTGACCAGCCCCTGCGATACCTGGTGTCCGGGATGGACTGCCCGAGCTGTGTGGCCAAGATCGAGATGGCCCTGCACCGCCTCCCCGGCATCGCAGACATCAGCCTCAACTACCACTCTCAGACCCTCAGGTTGAAGCTGGACGAGGCGGCGACCCCCAGGGAGAAGCTCGAGGGCACCATCCGGACCCTTGGCTACGGGATCGAGGTCGCGGATAACATCCAGATCATCCCCGACGGCCAGGCCGCTGATGACATCAGCGCGCCCGCAGAGCGACCGTGGTGGGCCACGTCCAAGGCCCGGCTAACCGGCCTGATAACGCTTCTCGTCGCCCTGGGATACCTGGCGTCGTGGCTGACCCCGGCCGTCGGCGACTACGCCCTCGTTCCCGCGGCGTTGGTCGGCCTGGCCGTGTTCGGCCGCCGCGCCGTCGCTCTCGCCCGCGCGGGTTCGCCGTTCAGCATAGAGATGCTGATGTCCGTGGCCACCCTGGGCGCCCTTGTCATCGGGGAGACCGCCGAGGCCTCGATCGTGGTGCTGTTGTTTGCCGTCGGCGAGCTCCTGGAGGGGGTCGCGGCGGGTCGGGCCCGATCCGGCATTAAGGCGCTGGCTGCACTTGTTCCCCGGACCGCGCTGCTGCTCGACGGTGAGGACGCCCGCGAGATTCCGGCTGCGCGACTGGAAATCGGCCAAGTGGTTTTGGTTCGCCCCGGCGACCGGGTGCCAGCCGACGGCGAGGTCGTTGAGGGCCAATCCGATGTCGACGAATCCCCGGTGACCGGAGAATCCGTCCCGGTTCCCAAAGAGGTCGGCTCGGCGGTCTTCGCGGGCGGCATCAACGCCACGGGGGCGCTGCGGATGCGTGTGATGCGCGCGGCGGCCGACAACACCATCGCCCGCATCATCCACCTCGTCGAGGAAGCTCAGGCCAGCAAGGCGCCCACCGCCCGGTTCATCGAGCGGTTCAGCGCGCGCTACACACCGATGGTCGTCATGGTGTCCCTCCTGACGATTCTCGTCCCCCCGCTCGCCTTCGGGGCCGATTGGCAGACCTGGATCTACCGCGGGCTGGCTCTCCTGTTGATCGGCTGTCCGTGCGCCCTCGTTCTCTCCACGCCCGCCGCCATAACGTCCGGCATCGCGGCCGGTGCGCGGCGCGGCCTCCTGATCAAGGGAGGCGCCGCCCTGGAAGCGATCGGCCGTGTCCGTGTCATTGCCTTCGACAAGACCGGCACGCTGACCCAGGGACGGCCGCAGGTGACGGATTTGGTCCCGCTGAGCGGAAGCGACCGCACGCTGCTCGGGTTTGCGGCGGCCGTAGAGAACGGGTCCAGTCACCCGATCGCCAGGGCCGTGCTCGACAGGGTGTCAGCCGACGGTGTGCCGCTGCGCCCGGCCCGCGACCAGAAAGCTGTCCCCGGCAAGGCGGCGCAGGCCATTGTCGCCGGGAAGCTCGTCGAGGTCGGCTCGCCGCGCCACGCGGCCGAGCGCTGCGGTCCGTATGCCATTCCCGCCGACCGCATCGCCGCCCTCGAGGACGATGGCAAGACCGTGGTCGTGGTCGTCGCGGATGCGCGGCCGGTTGGCCTCATCGCGCTGCGTGACGAGCCGCGACCCGACGCCGCGCAGGGCATCACGGCCCTCCGCGGGCTCGGCATCCGCAGCGTGATGCTGACCGGCGACAACCGCCGCACCGGGCAGGCCATCGCCCGAGGGCTGGGCGTCGACGTGAAGGCCGAGCTCATGCCCGAGGACAAGCTGCGGGAGATCGCGGCGATGAAGTCCGGGGCGCCGATCGCGATGGTCGGCGACGGCATCAACGACGGTCCGGCTCTGGCCGCGGCCGACGTCGGCATTGCCATGGGCGGCGGCACCGACGTGGCCCTGGAGACCGCTGACGCAGCGCTGCTGGGCAACCGGGTAGAGGGTGTCGCCGATCTCGTCGCGCTGTCGCGGGCGACGATGGCGAACATCCACCAGAACGTGGCGATGGCGCTTGGCCTCAAGGCCGTGTTCCTGGTCACGACCCTACTCGGCTTGACCGACCTGTGGCTCGCGATCCTGGCCGACACCGGCGCCACCGTCATCGTCACCCTCAACGCGCTGCGATTGCTTCGGCAGGTCAGATGAAGGACGCCCCCATGCCAAATCTCGGAAAGGCTTCCGACGAGCGGTCGGGCATGCGCCCGGCCCTGTTGGCGGCGGCGTTGATCTTGGTCGCCGACCAGGCATCCAAATGGGCGATCCTGGCCGTCGTCATGGATCCGCCGCGCGTCATCGAGGTGACGCCGTTCTTCAACCTGACCCTCGGCTTCAACCGCGGTGTAACCTTCGGCCTTCTGGGCGACAGCAACGCTGGTCCATGGTTGCTCGCTGCGGTCGCGCTGGCCGTCGTCGCTACGCTGGCGGTGTGGGTGCGACACACAGGCAGCCGGGTCGAAGGCGCGGCAATCGGCGCCATCATGGGCGGCGGCCTCGGCAATGTCATCGACCGCGTGCGCCAGGGCACCGTGACCGACTTCCTGGACCTGCACGCCTTCGGTTGGCACTGGCCGACCTTCAACGTGGCTGATGTCGCGATCGTCTGCGGAGTCGGAGCATTGCTGCTCCATTCAGGGCTCGGCCATCGGAGGGTCGGCGCGCCGTCGCTAAACGCCCAGACGTCTGGCGGTGCGACGGACGGAAGGGGTCGGCATGACCACACGTGAGACGCAGGATGACGGGGTGGCCCGATACCGCCTCACCGGCATGGACTGCGCGTCCTGTGCGGCAAAGATTGAGAGCGGCACGCGCAAACTGCCCGGCGTCGAGGACGTGCGGGTATCCATCACGTCGCAGACAATGTCGCTGCGGGTCGATGATCCGAGCACCTGCCTGCCAGAGGTTGAGCGGACCGTCGCAGGGCTCGGCTACCGGCTCGCCCGCGTCCGTCCAGCCGCCGAGCCCGGTGCCGACGAGGATGACGACGACCGGGTGCAGGATTACAGCCACGCGACGCCAGCCTACCGCCGCGCGCTCTGGATCGTCGTCCTGCTGAACGCGGGCTACGGCGCGGCCGAGATCGTCGCCGGGTTCGTGGCGGGCTCGCAGGCCCTCAAGGCCGATGCGCTCGACTTTCTGGGCGACGGCACGATCACGCTTCTCGGCCTGCTCGCAATCGGCTGGAGTGAAGTGTGGCGAGCCCGGGCGGCGCTGCTGCAAGGCCTCTTCCTGGGTGCGCTCGGTGTCGGCGTGCTGGTCACCACCGCATATCGCGTCCTCGTCCCGAACCAGCCGGAGGCCGAGATGATGGGCCTGTTCGGTGCGATGGCGCTCGTGGTGAACGTCGCCGCCGCGGCCGTGCTGATGCCGCACCGCGCTGGTGACGCCAATGTACGCGCCGTCTGGCTGTTCAGCCGCAACGACGCGCTCGGCAACCTCGTGGTCGTCGTCGCGGCGGGCTTGGTCGCCTGGACAGGAACGGCGTGGCCGGACCTCGTGGTCGCCTTGGTGATCGCCGGGCTGTTCCTCCAGTCCTCATGGTCGATCGTCAAGGACGCGCGCACCGAGCTTCGAAGCGCCAGCGTCGGAGGCTGAGGGGGGAATGCCGAACCTGTCGCCCGAGATCACCTATGGCGGCTCTCCCCGAACTGGAAGAACCCCTCTCGCTCACTGTTGTCGGAACCGAATTCATGAAGCCTTTCTTCTCAGCATCCCTCGCCATTCTGGCCCTAACCGTCACGGCACACGCCACCGAGCCGGTAAGCGTGGGGGACCTCATCGTCGAGCACGCCTGGGCGCGCGCGACGCCGCCAAGCGCCCCGACTGGGGCCGTCTACCTGACCATCGCCAACAACGGCTCCGAGGCCGACCAGATCGTCGCCATTGAGACGCCCGTGGCGGGATACGCGATGGCGCACACCACCGAAATCCAAGACGGCGTGTCACGGATGCGGGAGGCGAGGCCGCTGGAGATCGCCCCAGGCGCCACCTTGGAGATGAAGCCCGGCGGCACGCACGTCATGCTCATGGACCTCACCACCGATCTCGAGGCTGGGGACGAGATCACGGTCACGATCACCTTCGATAAGGCCGGAACTGTCGAGGTGCCGGTCGAGGTCGGCGCGATTGGCGCGATGGGGCCGGAATGAGGACCTCCGGAGACATGAAGATCACCCGACGCATCGTCTGGACTATCACCGGCATCGCGATACTTGGATTCGTGAGCCTTCTCGGGGCGACGGTAATCGAGCATCTCGGCTTTCCCGGACGGGAGGCGGCCGTCGCGCCTGCGGTCGACATCCGGGCCGAGTTCTCGCTGACCGACCACACGGGACAGGCGGTAACCGAGACCGATTACGCGGGCAGACCACTCATCGTATTCTTCGGCTTCACCGCGTGCCCGGACGTTTGCCCGACAGCGCTGTCGGCGGTAAGTCGAATCCTTGATGAGCTCGGGCCGGAGGGCGAGGATCTCCAGCCGCTGTTCATCACCGTCGATCCGGAGCGCGACACAGTGAACCAGATGGCGTCCTACGTGACGCTGTTCCATCCACGCATCGTCGGTCTAACGGGCACCCCCGAGCAGGTGGCGGGTGCGGCAAGGAACTTCGGAGCCTACTTCAGGCGCGTACCCCTCGAAGGTGGCGGTTACACAATGGACCACACCGCATCGGGTTACCTGATGGACGGCGAAGGTCGCTTTCGCGGCACGGTGGACATCCACGAAAACCCGGACATCGCGCTGGAAAAGGTCAAGCTCTTCCTCAAAGGAGAATTGCGGGGCCCCGCCAATTTCAGAGGAATCGGATCATGAGTGACTACCGTGTTGCGTCGGAGCCGTTCGCCCCAAGCAGGGCGATCATCGGCATCGCGGCCGGGTTCGTCGTCGCGGCAGTCGTCGGCGGGGCCGTGGCGCACGAAGGAGCCACCGGCGTTGTCGCCGAGCGTATGGTGGTCATGGAAGGCATTGCCGATCACATGAAGGCGCTCGGCGCCATGGTGAGCGACATAGTGCCGTTCGACGCGGAGGCGGCCCAGACCGACGCCGAGCACATCCATGAGGGGGCAAAGCAGGCTGCAGATCTCTTCCCGCCCGGCAGTCACGGTCATCACACTGAAGCTCTGCCAGCGGTGTGGGCTGATCGGGCGACGTTCAACGACATGATGGATCGCTTCGCCGCCGAGAGCGCCGCCTTAATAGATGCCGCAAACTCCGGCGACCGCGCGTGGCTCGCCGCGCAGTTCAAGGAGGTGGGAGCCGTGTGCTCGGGATGTCACGAGGCCTTCCGTGAGTGACGGCTTGGGCCAAGTTGCTATGACGAGAGGATTATGATGTCGCACGGCGGCCATTCCCATGACCACGACCATTCCGCCCACAAGCACGAGGGTCATGGTCACGACCACAGCCATGCCCACGCCGTGACAGCCGACAGCGAGCGCCGGGTGTTCTGGGTGATGCTGCTGACCGGCGGTTTCATGATTGCCGAGGCCGTCGGCGGCATCCTGTCCGGCTCGCTGGCGCTCCTGGCGGATGCCGGGCACATGCTGACGGATTCGGCATCGCTGGCGCTCGCCTGGTTTGCCTTCCGACTGGGCCGCAAGCCATCGGACGCCCGACGCTCGTACGGTTACCACCGCTTTCAGGTACTCGCCGCCTTCGTCAACGGCCTGACGCTGTTCGCCATTGCGGGATGGATCTTGATCGAGGCGGTCAAACGCTTCGTCGACCCGGTGCCGATTCTCGGCGTGCCGATGCTCGTCGTCGCGGCGCTCGGCCTACTGGTGAATGTCATCGCGTTCTGGATCCTGCAAACGGGTGAGCGCGACAACCTGAACATCCGGGGCGCCGTGCTGCACGTGCTTGGCGACTTGCTCGGCTCGGTCGGCGCCATCGCCGCCGCCGGTGTCATCCTCGCGATAGGCTGGACGCCGATCGACCCAATCCTGTCGGTGCTGGTCGCGCTGCTGATCCTGCGGAGCGCGTGGAAGCTCGTTCGCGATTCCGGGCACATCCTGCTCGAGGGCACGCCGGACGACCTCGATCCGGCGCGTATCGGCGCGGCGCTTCGGGGCGCGGTGCCGGGCGTGACCGACGTCCACCACGTGCATGCCTGGTCGTTAACCGGGGAGCGGCCGCTGATCACGCTCCACGCGGTCGTCAACGAGATAGCAGACCAGAACGAGACCGTGCTGGCCATCAACAATGTCCTGGCGGAGCGGTTTGGCATCGACCATGCGACGGTCCAATTGGAGCGCGGGTGCTGCCTCGATGGGGGCCACCCCGAGCAGGACCGGGATCCCGATCCCATGGACCGTGGCGCCGCGCATGCCTGAGCAACCAAGCCCGGAAACCGAGCGTCGCAGACGCCTGCGGTCGAAGAACATGGCAATGCTCATCGCGCTGATCGCATTCGTCGTTCTGATATTTGCGGTAACTCTTGTCCGGATGCGCGAGGCCGAGGAGGAGCGGCACGAGAGGCTGGGCGGATCTCACCAAACGACCGTGACGCAATAGGACAGGCCAAGCAGCCGACCCCGGACATCGAGCTTTTGCGGGCCGAATCCGTGCGGTGCGGCCAAATGCCCGAAGCTGTTCGAGAGTGACGCCGAGTGCCTGCTTACCTGAGGTGCTCTTCTGATCGACATCGTTCCCGAACGAGGAGCCGGTACTGAAGAATTGCTTGCGATCGGCGCATCTGCATTGCAGAAACGGCGGTCTGCGGTGCCGTGCGCGTTCGCTCGCTTGGCATGTTGTCCTGATCTCGGGGGAAGAATGCTCATTGCGCGCGCGCTCGCCAGCGTCACTGTTCTTTTGCTGACCGCCGCCTGCACTGTTCCACCGGATCGTATGGTCATCGACCCGACCACTTTTCTGCCAGTCCAGACCGCAGCGCTACCCACAGAGACAATCGATCCACCGGTACCGAGGCGGAAACCGCAAACCTTCATTCTGCCCGTGGTCGATGCCGTCCTGACCTCGCGGTTCGGTCGTCGTGGCAAGCGGCAACACTGGGGGCTCGATTTCGCCGCGAAGACTGGAACACCCGTTCTTGCCGCTGCCGATGGAGTCATCGCAACGGTAAGGAGACACGGTGCCTATGGTCGCTACGTCACGATACGGCATGCCGACGGCACCAGGACGCTCTACGCGCATCTCAGCGGTTTTGCCGAGGGCTTGGCCGTCGGGTCTCACTTAGACCAAGGAGAAACGGTCGGATATATCGGTAGCTCGGGTCGTACGACCGGACCCAACCTGCACTTCGAAATGTTCGTGCTTGGTGAGAAGGTTGATCCGGCGCCCACGCTGCCGCTTTGAATGAAAGCAGTAAGCTGACGAGCCTTTCGCAGCCCGCTCACCTCTCTCCGACCCGCCTTGTTGTCAGGGTCGTGGGCGGTATGGGTATCGGGGATCAATGCCACCGATCGCTCTCAATGCTTGCTCGGGTTCGCCAGTTCGATTGCCAAGACCGATGCCAATTGTCACCGGCTGGACCATCAATCTGCTCAGCGACGGGTCGGTAATCAGCACCAAATCTCGTCGGCGCCCTATTTCGAAGCCGCTTGAACATCAACGGACAACAGCAGGCCCTGCCGCCGGATCAAATCTGGACGAGAAAGGCCGTCGCGTACATCAAGGCGATACCGACACTAATGCCAGACAGAGTCGTCACCGACGCCCAGGAGCCGCCGTTCGACTGCATGCGCCGGGCGAGCAGGGCGCCGACTTCGACGATGACCTGAAGGATCGCTCCGGCGCCGACCGCCAGAGCGAGCGCGGCCCAATGAGGCGAGAAGGCGTAGCTCCCGAGCCAGACACCGGCGACGGCGGGAAGCCCCGCCAGCGCGGCCAAGCCAATGAACACTGAAAAGCGGGGCTTTCGGTCTACGAGCGGCGCGACGATGCCGATCCCTTCGGTGATGTTGTGGAGCGTAAAGCCGATCACCAGGAACGAACCGAGCGAGGCGGCGCCCGTGGCGAACGCCGAGCCGATAGCGAGGCCTTCGCCTAAATTGTGCAGTCCGATGCCGAGGGCGATGGAGACCGCCAGGCCCACGCTGCCCAACGTGGCGCCCTTCCGCCGTCCTGCCGTCATCAGGGCGATAAATGAGAGCGCGGCCGCCAGCCAGACCATTGCTGGGCCATGGAAACCCGGTGCCGCCTCGCCCGCAAGTTTCAGCGCCTCTTCGAGCGTGTCGACTAGCAGAAACCCGAGCAGGCCAATCGTGAGGGCCAGCGCGAACGCGAACGCTCGCATGCCGCCAACCCGGAGGGCTGGGTAGAACAGCATGCCGAGGGCGACCGGCACGACTCCCACGAAGAACCCGACCAAACCATAGGACCACAGTGTATTCGCCGAGATCGAGGGCGTCGTGACGGCAACGTCGATGGTGTGGTCGAAGGTGACGCCGGTCGACGTGACCATCGTGATGTGGTGCGTCTCACCTGTGACCCATGGATACGGGATGTTCAGCCATGCCGTCGCCATTCGGTCCAGCGTTCCCGGAGGATCTTGGGTGAAGCTCCAGTAGGCGCCGTCGACTTGGATCTGCGCGATCCGCATCGGTTCGGATCCACCGGCGCGAACCAGCATCGAAATGCCGCCGCTGTCGAGGATAGTCCGCTCGACCGTGAGTTCCTCGACAGGTGGTACCGATCCCGTGAACCGCTGTAACGGGTCGTTTGCCAGGAAGATGGCCACGATCGCGAGGATCAGGAGGACCGGCGCGGCGATCCGGAGGGCCGTGCGGGCGATCATGTGATCGTCTCCCGCACGTCAAACATGCTCATCCAGCCGAGTTCGGCGAACTCCGACTGGTGAGCGTGAAACATGTAGATGCCTGGCTCGTGATCCTTGAAGGAGAACTCCAGGATGCCGCGCTGACCCTGGCACTGCATGACCGTGTCCACCGTCCGGAGCGTCGGCGTGAGCGTCGTGCCGTGATCGTAGTAGTCGAAGAAGTTAGCGTGGAGGTGCAACGAGTTGACCGGATCGAACTCGGTGACGTTGACGAGATACACCCGCACCGGCCGCGCTCGGTCGATGAGGATGGGCCTCTTCATATAGGCGTGGGCGATCGAGTTGACGGCATAGACCTCGTTCTCGTCGTCGAAATTCGTGTCGAAGCCGTTCATCACCATCACGAATTCCTGCCATATCGCGTTTTCGGGCGAATCTAGCAGCCGAGACCACGCGGCATCCGCAGCATCGGGATGCCTGGTGGGATCCGGATCAACGATGAAGGCGCCGTAGAGCCCCTTATGGACGTGTCGTTTCAGCGGCACGGAATGGCAATGGTAGAGATGGCACCCATAAGGGCGGGCATCGAACTCGTAGATGAACTCCTCGCCGGGCATGATCTCGCCTGCACCCGGCACGCCATCCATGCGTGCGGAGTGGATCCCGTGAAAGTGCAGCGTGTGCGGGTGTGAACCGTAGTTGCGGAAGCGGATGCGCACGCGGTCCCCCTCCGTAACGCGGAGCGTGGGGCCCGGCACTCGGCCGTTGTAAGTCCAGGCCGGAAAGATCAGGCCTGGTGCGATTTCAATATCCTTGTCCTCCGCAACAATCTCGTAGTCGCGGACAATCTGGCCATTCGCCGCTTCGCTGATGCTGCCGCGGTCCCAGTCAACCAGCATTGCATATGGGTCGAATCCATTGCGACCGTGGTCGACCTCGCCGACGGTGACCATACCGCCATGCCTTGCGTGGGACTCCGACCGGGATAGCTGGACATCATGCCGATTATGCGACGATGCCGTTGCCTGTCCGCCGCTACCCTGCGCGATCGAAAGGCCACCAAGGCCACCAAGAATGGTGCTCGTTCCAAGAAGTAGTCGTCGAGTGACCAGGTGTTCGAGCCACGAGCGCATGGTTATAAGTCTCCAAACAAAAACATCGTCCGGTTGGAAAGTAACTATGGATCGACGGCGAGCTTATCATAGTAAATTATCTTGGCACCATCACGTATATATCAGCGTTTCTGTAGAATTGACGAGTTTTAACTTTGAACAGGTGTGCAGGTATGGCGGGCGGCTCATTCCAAAATTCTGAACCGCCTGCGCGGCGCCAACGCTGGTTCCCATGCTGCAACATTGAGGATATCAAGGATGTGGAGTTGAGATATCCAAACTGATCGAGCGCTCACATTCAGACCGACATCACCACAGCGACGTACCGCGCGGCCTTTCCTACACTCACCAGCACCAGGAACAGCATAAGGTTCACGCGCAACATCCCGGCCACCAGCGTCAACGGGTCGCCGATGAACGGCGCCCAGGCAAGCAGCAGTGACCAGAAGCCGAACCGGCGGTACCAGCGCGTCGCCCGCTCGACCAACGCGGGCTTGACCGGGAACCAGCGACGATCCCGGAAGCGGATGAGGTAGCGCCCGAGACTCCAGTTCACCGCTGAGCCAAGCACGTTCCCGATGGTCGCGACGAGCACGAGTGTCCACGTGCCGTAATCGCCTGAGAGATGCAATCCCGCGAGCAGGAACTCCGACTGGGCAGGCAGGACGGTCGCTGCAAGAAACGCCGTCAGGAATAGGCCGCCGTGGGCGGTCAGGTCACCCATCCAATCTCATTCCGTGACCTGCTGCGTGGCCACCGAGTAGCGGGCCTGAATCTCCGGCGGCATAAGCTGTTGATGAAGCAAAATGAACAGGGCGAGGCAAGAGCGGCGCCCGCCCGCGCGACAGTGGGCGGGCGCCGGGTTAGGTCAGCGGATGTCGTGGTAAACGACCTCGGTCATCATGCCGGTCGCCATGTGCATGAGGTTATGGCAATGCAGCGGCCAACGACCGGGATTGTCGGCATCGAAGGCCACCGAGACCGATCCGTTGACCGGAACGAGCACGGTATCGCGGACGGCGCCGTTCACCGACTGCCCATTCAGCCCGACGACCTGGAAGTGGTGGCCGTGCAGGTGCATTGGGTGCGCCATCTGACTCTCGTTCACCATCTCAACGACGACCCGTTGTCCCCGGGTGACCTCGAGCGGCCGGTGCTCGCCATAGACGCGACCGTCGATCGACCAAACGTAGGGCATCATCGACCCGGTCAGGGTGATGCGGAACCTTGCGTCCGCCGGACGCGCCGCCAGGGGCTCGACCGCGACGAGGCGCTGCTCAAGCGACAGGTCTGCCGGGACGGCGATCGTTTCGCCGCGGTTGGCCATTTTGGTGACGTTGGCTCGCGGCGTCGCCAGAATGATGCCGGTGCGTTCGCGATCGCCCTCGCGCTGCGCCAGGATAGGGAAGGCGCCGCCACCTCCGGCGGGCAATTGAACCAGAATATCGACCCGCTGACCCATGGTCATCGGGAACCGGCGGCCGGTCACCGGCCTCACCGGATTGCCGTCAACGGCGACGACAGTGCCCTGGAGCGTGCCGAGGTCAATCCAGAATGCTGTCGACGTGGCGCCATTGATGAGCCGCAGCCGCACGCGGCCGCCGCGCTCGACCGCAACGACCTCTGGATCGTCGAGGGTGCGATCATTCGCCAGATAACCGTCGTACTCGACATCATTCAGGTCCATCGGCACGCCACCCGACATCGCCGTTCCAGTACCACTCGGCGTTCGGGTCATTCCCGGCATGGCATGACCTTCGTCGCCACCGGACGAACTGGACATCTCCATGCCGTCGTGCCCGCCGTTCTCCATGTCCATCTGAGGCGTCGTTGTGCCGTGACCGCCGTGGGCCATGCCTGAGCCACTGGTCAAATCGGCGAGAACTTCCGCCGGATCCTTGAAGGTGAAGTCATGAAGGAGAACCGTGACCTCCTGTACGTCGCTATGAAGGTCATCGGCCGTCCTGACCACGAGCGGCGCGGCCATTAGGAGTTGCTCCTGGAGCCCGTGGTGGGAATGCATCCAGTGCGTTCCGGGCCGCGGCTCGAAGTCGTAGGCCTGTGTGGCGCCCGCGGGAATGAGCGGCCGGTGGGCATCGGCTACCCCGTCCTGCTCGTAGGGCGGTGTCATGCCGTGCCAGTGGATGATTGTGTCCTCGCCCGCACGGTTCTCCAGGTCGACGAGGAACCGCTGCCCGGGATCAAGGAACAGGCCGCTCGCGCCATTCGGCTGACGGATGCCGAATACAGCGGCAGGCTTGCCGAGAACCTCGAGGGTTCGCCGTTCGACGAGAAGACGTGTCGGCACGGCTGCGAGAGCACGGCGGGCGGGGTCAGGCAGGATGCTGGCGAGTCCGCCGAATGCAGCGGCGGTCGCGGTGGTCGCCAAAAACCGGCGACGGCTGAAGTTGATGGTCATGATCCAATATGTCCGTCTGAAGCTGAGCCAGCCCGGGTGGCCGTTGGATGGCCACCCGGGCACGAGCGACTTCGGCACGACTGACCGGTCCTGCACGTGGCGGACTGGTCGGTGGCCGGTCAGACGGATAGGCGCGGGGGACGGAAGCTCGGATCTGGGGCGACCCCTTCCAATGATAAAGTGAAGAAATCCGGTGGGGCGCTCACTGGCAGGGTCGGTATCTGGGGCGCGTCGGCCGCGGGAAGGCCGCCGTGCATCAGGACGCATGCGGCGCCGGAGCCGCATGTGGTTGCGTCATTGGTCTCATGCTGGCCCGGATCGTCGCAGCCGCCCACCGCGGTGGCCGCGATTTGTTGATGGTGACCCTGGTGGTGAGCGGCGGGGTTCGAACCAAGCAGCTCCACTAACCCGCTACAGTGAGAGGCGGATTCCGAGCCGCGTGTCACTGCCATTGCGGGCGCGAACGGCGCAAGGAACGCGGCCAACAGGAGCAGGCCTGCAGTCACCGTCCTCAACAACACGCTTTCCACGCCTCGCGGCATCCAGAACACCTCGCAACTTTGTCCCGAACATGGTCCGTGAAAGCCTCCCGCACAAGCTAACATGTAACGCCTGCTCACCGTCGACCAGAGAGTGAGGGCGCCCGGAGCAGAGCGTCCCGCCACCCGAAGCATTCCCGCCCTAACCCTTAGCCCTCCATTACGACGGTTCTCCAGCACGACATCCGCCGGTCTCGCGGTTCCGAGATGCCTCGATACGGTAGGGAGTACAACGTCGCGGCCATGCGGGCGGGCACGCTCGTGCAAGAATCTGAAGCATTACAAATTGTTTCAACGGCAGCGGTGCCGGGAACGTCCTGTGAGTGCCAATGTTATCCGGTTGAACCCCAACATCGGAAAGGAGATCACCATGGACATGCGGCAATGCATCCAGAACTGCCTCGAATGCCACAGCGTGTGCCTGGAAACCGCCGCGTCTTGCCTCCAGCAGGGCGGCAAGCACGCTGAAGCGAGCCACATAGGGCTACTGCTTGACTGCGCCGAGATCTGCCAGACTTCCGCGAACTTCATGCTTCGGAATTCGAACCTGCATAAGTCGACCTGCCGGGTCTGCGCCGAAATCTGCGAGGCCTGCGCGAAGGACTGCGAAAGCATGGGCGACGATCAGCAGATGAAGCGCTGTGCCGATATGTGCCGCCGCTGCGCCGAAAGCTGTCGCCAGATGGCGGCATAGCCGAGCAACAGGCGGCCGGGCAAGTCTGTCCGCGCGCCTGTCATATCCCAAAATGGGGGGAGGGCATCACACCGCGAACAGCCTCGCTTTGCTCATGACCATAACGCTTGGCCTTCCAGCGGCAGGATCCTGGAAGGTCAAGTTTTATAGAGCGCGAGGAGATCGAGGATGCTGAAATACAGGATTTCCGGGATGACGTCTGGGCATTGCGCCCAAACCGTGACGCGGGCGGTCGAGGCCCTGCCGTCTGTGGAGAGAGCCATCGTCGATCTCACCAAAGGCGAGGTCACCGTTGAGGGTGATTCCGATCGGGACCAAGCGATCCGGGACGCAATTAGAGGCGCTGGTTATGGGGTCGAGCAACGTCTTCCGACTCCGTGACCCGACGCGTCGGGTGGGTCGGCCAAGGTGCCGTGCGACATTGTGAGCGCGCCCTTGTGGTGCATGAGCATGCCGGAGACGTAGTCGCGGCGGCCTTGATGACGGCTGGATCGACCGGTTTAGCCATGCGAGACAAAGGAAGGTGCTTGACCTTACAGCGGCTGGATGTCCGAGCGTCTAACCATCGCGTCTACCAAAAGAGGATTACAGCTATGTTGTTCAAGGTTCCCGACATGACGTGCGGTGGCTGCGCGTCGAGGTCATCAACGCTGTGAATGCGGTCGCCGGAGTTGAGACCGTTGACGTCGATGTTCCGGCACGCGAAGTCCGTGTTGTCGGCCACGCCGACGAGCAGGTGATCTGCGAAGCCATCGTCGCGTTGGGATTTGGGGCCGAGACGCCTCAACACGCAGTTACCGGCTGCATGTGCAGGTGATCCAACGAGCCTTGAGCTGACACCCGGTCCGCCGGATAAGCAACCGCGATGATCGAACGGGCGGCAAGGTGCTTCGGCATCCTGCCGCCCGTTCAGTTCCGGGGGCGCACTGTCGAAACCGCTTGACCTTCCAATCATTGGAACTCCTATCTGTCTTGGCAGCACAGGACAACAGGAGCCAATGATGGCCACCGCCGCTGCATATGAACGTACTACGCCGCAGGAAGAGGCTGCATCCGAGATCGACATCGGCATTATCGGGATGACCTGCGCTTCATGCGTGCGCCGGGTCGAGAAGGCTATCGTCGCCGTTCCCGGCGTGACGGGCGTATCCGTGAATCTCGCAACCGAGAAGGCGCGCGTCGCCTTTGTTGAGTCCGCTCTGAACGTGCAAGAAGTCATCGACGCCATTGAGCGTGCGGGCTACGAGTCCGCGAAGGCGGAGTTCGACCTGCGGGTCGAGGGCATGACCTGCGCGTCCTGTGTCGGCCGGATCGAAGAGGCGCTGAATACGGTGCCTGGCGTGACGGAAGCGACCGTTAATCTCGCCACCGAACGCGCCCACATCATCGGCCATGCGATCGAGCCTGACGATATCATGGCCGCCATCGAGCGGGCCGGTTATCGGGGTACCCCTATCAACGAGGACCAGGCGACCAGCGCCGTCCCGGACCAGGCGAACGACCGCAGCCGCCGCGAGCTTTCCCATGTGTTGATCGCCGCCACGCTGTCGCTGCCGCTGGTCCTCGGTATGGTCGGCGACCTGCTCGGCATCGGCATGATGGTGCCGGGTTGGGTCCAATTCGCGCTCGCCACGCCCGTGCAGTTCTGGCTTGGCTGGCGCTTCTACAAGGCAGCCTGGAAGGCGGTGCGTGCTGGAACCGGCAACATGGATCTGCTGGTGGCGCTCGGCACCTCGGCGGCGTGGGGCCTCAGCGTCTACCTACTGCTGACCGCACATTTCGGGACCATGCCGCACCTCTATTTCGAAGCTTCGGCGGTGCTGATCACCTTCGTTCTGCTCGGCAAGTGGCTCGAGGGACGCGCCAAGGGCCAGACAACTGCGGCCATACGGGCGCTGATGGGCCTGAGGCCGGACAAGGCAAGCGTCCGGAGGGACGGAGCAGAGATCGAGGTGCCGGTCGCGCAGGTGCGGGTCGGCGATGTCGTCGTGGTCCGTCCCGGCGAGCGTATTCCGGTCGACGGCCGTGTCGTCGAAGGCGCAAGCAGCGTCGACGAGAGCATGCTGACGGGCGAACCCCTGCCGGTTGAGAAGGCTCTTGGACATAAGGTGACTGGCGGCTCTATCAACGTCGACGGCCTCCTGGCAGTCGAAACGACGGCTGTCGGCACCGAGACGATGCTCTCGAAGATCGTGCGCTTGGTCGAGGGTGCGCAGGCGTCGAAGGCGCCGATTCAGCGCACGGTCGACCAGGTGAGCGCGATCTTCGTGCCGATCGTTCTGGTCGTCGCGTTGGCGACCTTCGGTGTATGGTGGGGGGTCACCGGCGACATCGAAGCGGCGATCATCACCGCGGTCTCGGTCCTGGTCATTGCCTGCCCCTGCGCTCTCGGCTTGGCGACACCGACGGCGATCATGGTCGGCACCGGCGCGGCGGCACGGCACGGCATCTTGATCAAGGACGCTGAGGCGCTGGAGCGGGCACATGCCGTGACCGCGGTCGCCTTCGACAAGACTGGCACCCTGACGGAAGGCAAGCCAAGGGTCACGGACATTGTCCCGGCTCTAGGAGTCGGCGAGGATGACCTGCTTCGCATCGCTGCGACCCTCCAGTCAGGCAGCGAGCACCCGCTTGCCCGCGCCGTTCGTGCCCGCGCCTCGAATGACGGTATCGCTATTGGGGTCCTGCATGCGTTCAAGGCGCTCGCGGGGCGTGGGGTGTCAGGCATCGTCGACGGCCGGTCAATTCAGCTGGGCGCCAAGCGTCTGTTGGTCGAGCAGGGTTTTGTTGGCGACGACCTTGAGACCAAGGCAGCGGAACTGGAGGAATCCGGTCGGACAGTCTCCTGGCTGGCCGAGGTAGCGCCGGAAGCGCGGGTACTGGGCCTAATTGCATTCGGTGATACCGTAAAGCAGAGCGCCCACGAGGCCGTCCGGAAGCTACACCATCACGGCATCGAGACCGTGATGGTGACCGGCGACAGCCACGGTGCCGCTCAGGCAGTTGCAAATGAACTCGGGATCGACCGAGTCTTTGCCGAGGTGTTGCCGGGTGACAAGGCCGCTGTGGTCGCTACCCTCAAGGGTGAGGGCAAGGTCGTGGCCATGGTCGGCGACGGCATCAATGACGCCCCGGCACTCGCGGCGGCGGACGTCGGCATTGCCATGGCGACCGGCACGGACGTTGCGATGCACACAGCGGGCGTCACTTTGATGCGTGGCGATCCCGTGCTCGTTGGCGGTTCAGTCGACGTGTCGCGGCGCACCTATGCGAAGATCAAGCAGGGGCTGTTCTGGGCTTTCATCTACAACCTTGTGGGCATCCCGCTCGCCGCGCTGGGCTATCTAAGCCCGGTGCTGGCCGGGGCCGCCATGGCGCTGAGCTCCGTCAGCGTGATCGTCAACGCGCTGACGCTCCGGGGTTGGAAGCCCGCAATCAGGTAAGGAGGAAGGCATGAACATCGGACAGGCGGCGAAGGCATCCGGCATCAACGCCAAGCTCATCCGCTACTACGAAAGCATCGGGCTCATTCCGGAAGCGGACCGCACCGCTTCCGGATACCGGGTCTACACGACCGAAGACGTGAATATTCTGCGGTTCGTCAAGCGGGCGCGGACGCTCGGCTTCAGCATCGAGCGCATTGAGCAACTCGTCGGCCTGTGGCGGGACAGGAACCGGTCGAGCGCGGAAGTGAAGGCAATTGCTCTGAAACACGTGACCGAATTGGAGACCAAGATCGCCGAGATGCGGGCGATAAGCGACACGCTCCAGGAACTCGCCGACGCCTGCCACGGCGATCACCGGCCGAACTGCCCGATTCTGCGCGATCTGGAGAACCCAGGAGCGGCGTGCGTGAAGGGACCTAGTCATAGCACGGAGGTGGCCGCGTGAACGTATGCGGGACTCGGCTGTCTCGGACAAGTAAGACCTTGTCATCCAAGATAGTGACGGAGCCCTGAACAGCGCCTCGTGCTTGTGAACGGACGGCCATTTGGCGAGCTGCATAATATCTCCTGGGAAACCCCTGACGGCGGTCTGGTTCCGCCGCCAATCTGCCTGCGCCTCGCTGATGAAAGCGCGGAACTTCAATCCTGGTGTCGAACCGATTGCGTTTGCATGATGTCGATCGCCTCGGCGCCTTCCTCACCCTCAAGACACTTCTCCTCGACCTGAATGGTTGAGAAGTAGATGTTGAACTGTCCCTTCAGGAGATCGTGGATTGCCCGTTGGACGCGCTCGCCGTCACGCGAGAAGTCGCACACGCAGACGTGGCTCGAGAAGACATTCCGGCCGGAGGTGAGGCTCCAGGCATGCACATGATGAACATTGGTCACACCGTCGATGTCGCGGATCGCGCGGATCGCAGCGTTCAGATCGAGATCCTCGGGCGTGCCTTGCAGAAGGATGTGCAAGGCATCGCGCAGAATGCGCCAGGAGGCCCAGAACAGCACCAGCCCGAAGGCCATGCCGAGTAGCGGATCGATGGGCAGGAAGCCGGTAAAGCGGATAACCAGCGCTGAGACGATGATGATGAAGCTACCGACGAAGGTCTGCACGATGTGCCAGAAGGCGCCCTGCATGTTCAGGTTGCCTTTCTGACGTCGGTAGAGAAGCCATAGAGCCACCAGTTCGGTCGCGATGCCACCGGCGGCAGCCAACAGCATGGGGCCGGTTGCCAGTTCGATCGGATCCATGAGCCGCATGGCACCCATCCACAGGACATAACCGGCCATGCCGACGAGGAAGAGGCCGTTGAACAAGGCGCCGAGGATCTCGGCCCGGGGCCAGCCAAAGGTCTGAGTAGGTGTCGCGCGGCGCTCACTGAGCCTCTGGGCGACGAGTGCGATCAGGATGCCGCCGACCGCGGAGAAGGTGTGGAAGGCATCCGATGTGACCGCGACCGAGCCGGTCCACAAGCCGATAGCAAATTCGACAATGAAGTAGGTACCGGTCAGCCAGCCGGAGATTACCAGGGCCCGCCGATCGCCGGAAATGGGCATATGCCCACCGTGCCCGCCGCCTCCATGATCCATCATCGCAGCGCTCCCGATCATTATGGTGGTGGTCAGTCTGGAGGCTGTTTCACACTGGGCGGCGCTCATCACGCGCTGATGCCCGCCCTCTCGTCGCCAGTGGTGCAGATGGACGCTGACAGGCCGGGTCCGGTCGCCGGTGACCCAGCTGGTCCAGCCGTTGTCTTAGATTTTTCTCCGGACGTCCTCGGATCCTGGGCGACGTCCTCGGATCCTGGGCGACGTCCTCCAGATTGCTTACGCCGGTTTTAACAGTCGCTCCAGAAGGCCTGTTCCGTGAGAATTTCGCATCCGCGATGCGCTTGTGGGCCAACACGAACCTGCTGCGGACGAGATTCAATAAACCGGCAGCACATCGCCCATGGCAAGAGCCGCCGTCGTCCACGCCCACCATGGCCATCACTGAGCGTTGCTTGAGATCCTGATCAATCTCTCATGTCTCAGCGCCGGATATCGTGTCTCGCAAGGAGAGCGTCCGCTCCCCAACGACGCTAAGTAGGTCGCCTGTCGCCTCAGACAGGAAGCTTTCCAGCAGCTTCGATTTGGGGGCGTGCGGCGGTGTGATCAGCAGCGTCTTGAACTGAATCCTGGGCTTGAACGGTTTGACGTCTATGCCCTCGAGGTCGAGGCCCTGAAGCGAGAACGGGTTCACGATGCCGACCCCGACCCGGCTACGGACCAAGTTGCAGATCGTCAGCGAGTATTGCGTTTCGACGATGATCCGCCGTCGTACGCCTGCCTCCTCGAAAACCCGGTCGATCCGGGCACGGGCCGCATCCTCCAACGCCAGAGAAACGAACCGCTCGTCATGCAGATCGGCCGGGCCAATAACCGGCAAGTTCTCGAGACGGTGACCCTTGGGCAGGATGCATACGGCATCGGGCGTCGTGAAGACCTCGGAGACCACGCCTGCTCGGTCGATTTCGTCTGCGGCGAAGCCGACGTCGAACTGGCCCGACGCAACCAGCGCCTTCACCGCCTCGGAACTGCGGATATGGAGGAGAACAGTGACCGCCGGATGCCGTGCATTGAACCGACCGATGACCGACGGCATAAAGGCATGGCCGAGCACGGGAAGGCTCGCCACGCGCAGCGTGCCCGCGCTGAAGCTGCGGATATTCTCGGCGGCAAAGCGAAGGCGTTCGAGCCCGGTGAAAGCCTTCTGAACCTCCTCGTAGAACGAGCGTCCCTCAGGGGTCGCTCGGATCCGGCCACGATTTCTCTCAAACAGCTTGAGCTTCGTCGACCGCTCCAACTGGTCGAGCAAACGACTCACTGCGGGCTGAGAGACCCGTAGCACCTCGGCGGCACGGGTGACGGTGTTGCAGGCCATCACCGCCTGGAAAGCCTCGATCTGGCGAAAGTTCAAAAATCCATTCTCCCGAAAGCTCAAGGTCAGTTTTATAACATTTTTGCATAACTTACGAGTTAGAACATATTGGAATATCAGAACGCGATGCGTTCCAATGCCGCCTCGAACCAAACGAAGGGGAACAGAGGCGGTGCGCGAAGAAACCAGACTGATCCACGGGGACGCGCGACCTCATGCGGACTTTCCGACCCTGACTGCTCCGGTGCATCGCGCATCGACGATTGTTTTCCCGACAGTGCAGTCCTTCTTGGATCGCCATCAGCAATTCTATGACGGGTACTCGTATGCGCTCTATGGCCACCCGGCCTCTCGGGAGCTCGAGGCCCGCATCGCCGACCTCGAGGAGGGAGTGCGTGCCGTTGCCGTGCCGTCCGGCCTTTCGGCGATTACGCTGGTCAACCTGGCGTTTCTGGAATCGGGCGACCATGTCCTCGTGCCCGACACGGTCTACTCCCCAGCTCGCAATGTTTGTGGGGGGCTGCTGTCAGGTCTGGGCATAGAGACCACCTATTACGATCCGAACGAGACCGGGTGTGTCGCCGACTTAATTCGTCCGGAAACCCGGCTCATCTGGGTCGAGTCACCTGGGTCAATGACGATGGAGATCCAGGATCTTCCTGCAATCGCGGCCGCCGCACGTGCCCGTGGCGTCACTGTGGCGGTCGACAACACCTGGGCATCACCGCTTTTTCACAAGCCGTTGACGCTCGGCGCCGACCTCTCTGTGCAGGCTGTCTCAAAGCACATCGGCGGGCATGCCGACCTGATCCTGGGAGTCGTCACGGCAGCGGACGAAACCATCTTTCGCAAGCTGAAGGATACGAGCCGGAATCTTGGCCTCGGGGTATCGCCTGACGATTGCTGGCTGGCGTTGCGCGGCCTTGGCACCTTGTCTGCACGCCTCGCCCGGCAGTCGGAGAGCGCGTTGCAAATCGCGACCTGGCTGTCGGAGCATCCGGCCGTCGAGCGGGTGCTCTATCCCGCGCTTGCAAGCGATCCTGGCTATGCCCTGTGGCGCCGTGATTTCACGGGCGCGAGCGGCGTGTTTTCTGTGCTGCTCCGCCCGGCGTCGGCCGACGCCGTCGCCGCCGCCATCGAAGGATTGCGGTTCTTCCGGATCGGCGCGAGTTGGGGCGGCCTTCACAGCTTGGTCGCGCCGTCCGACCCGCGGGGCATCCGGACCGTCCAGCCTTGGACAGCGGACGGCCAACTCGTGCGTCTGAGCATCGGGCTGGAGCATCCCGATGACCTCATCGCGGACCTGGAGCGTGGTCTCGCGACCATCACCGAGGCGAACATCGCCGAGGTTTCTTGATAATAAGTTCACTTAGGGAGGGTAATCATGGCAACAGGAATTCGAAGGGTTGGGCTGGGGCTCGCGGTTGCATTCGGCGCCTTGACCGCGGCGGCGGCTTTCGCGCAGGAGCAGCAGGCGGGCGGAACGCTCGCGGGAATCCGCGACAAGGACTACATCCAGTGTGGCGCCAGCACGGGCGTTGCGGGATTCTCGCTGCCCGACGATCAGGGGAAGTGGACGGGGTTCGACGTCGACTTCTGCAAAGCCCTGGCGGCAGCCGTGCTTGGTGACGCGGATAAGGTCCGGTTCACCCCGCTCACGTCCCAACAGCGCCTGCTCGCGCTCCAATCCGGCGAGATCGACGTGCTCTCGCGCACCACCACCTGGACGTTGCAGCGCGATGCCGGAGCCGGGCTCGATTTCGCCACGCCGACATACTACGACGGCCAGGGCTTTATCGTCCGGAAGGAACTCGGCGTGACGAGTGTCGAGGAACTGGACGGTGGCACCATCTGCGTATCGGCGGGTACCACGCTCGAGCGGAATCTCGCTGACTGGTTCCGCGCCAACGGCCTGACATACAACCCGCTCGTCTTCAGCAGCACCAATGAGGCCCGCGAGGCCTATCTCAATGGTCGCTGCGACTCGTACACCTCCGACCGAGCGGCCGTCGCTGCTACCCGGGCCACCCTCGCGGCGAACCCGGAAGATCATGTGATCCTGTCGGACGTTATCTCGCGGGAACCGTTGACGCCTGCCGTCCGCCAGAACGACAGCGCGTGGTTCGATATCGTCCGCTGGACGGTCTTCGCGTTGGTTGAAGCCGAGAACCTGGGCATTACCCAGGCCAACGTGGACGAGATGCTGTCGAGCGACAATCCTGCGGTGCAGCGGCTCCTTGGCGTGACGCCCGGCAATGGGCAGGCTCTCGGTCTCGACGAGAAGTGGGCCTACAACATCATCAAGCAGGTCGGCAATTATGCCGAGATCTTCGAGCGCAATCTCGGCCAAGGCTCGCCGCTGCAACTCGACCGGGGCCTGAACGCTCTCTGGCGCGATGGCGGCCTGATGTACCCGATGCCGTTCAAGTGAGTGAGCCGATGCGGGGGCACGTCACTGTGCCCCCGCACCACGTACGGAAATCATCTCCATGCTGAACAACCGTCGCATTCGAGCCACGCTGTGGCAGGCTCTGATGCTCGCAACCATCATCGGCATCGCCTGGATGCTCGTCTCGAACGCCATGTCGAACCTGTCGGCAAGGCGGATCACGACAGGCTTCGGCTTCCTCTTCAGGGAGGCGGGCTTCGGCATCTCGGAGACCATCATCGCGTATGCGCCGACGGACACTTATCTACGCGCGCTCGCCGTCGGAATTCTCAACACGCTCTGGGCCTCGTTCCTCTCGATCATTCTGGCGACGGCGCTCGGCACGATGATCGGCATCGCGCGTATTGCGCGGAACTGGACGGTTTCCGGCCCGGCAGCGTGGTACGTCGAAGTGATGCGCAACGTGCCGTTGGTGGTGCAACTGCTCTTCTGGTACGGCGTCTTCACCATTCTTCTGCCGTCGATCCGGCAGGCGCTGGCACCACTGCCCGGGGTATTCCTGAGCAACCGCGGTCTGTACCTGCCGGGTCTCGACATAACCAGCGGCGCCTCCACCATCATCGCCGTAGGCTGCGCTGCGGCCATCGCCGCAATAGTGGCCGGAATTATGGTTCCGAGGGCTCGCCGTGGCCTTTTAATCGTGGCAGCACTGTCATTTCTGGGCGCGATCGTTGCCGCGGCCGGTGGTATGGACGTGACCGTGCCAGAACTGCGCGGGCTCAATTTCCGCGGCGGTATCGTGCTGTCGCCCGAATTTGCGGCGCTCATCGTCGGCCTGACGCTCTATACGGCGGCGTTCATTGCTGAAATCGTACGCAGTGGTATTCAAGCCGTGCCCAAGGGGCAGTGGGAGGCGGGCGCTGCCCTGGGATTGTCGCGTAGCCATATCCTCCGGCTGATCGTGCTGCCCCAGGCCCTGCGCGTCGTCGTTCCGCCGATGGCGAGCCAGCTCATCAACACGATCAAGAACAGCTCGCTCGCAGTCATCGTCGGCTATCCCGACCTCGTCTCAATCGCAAACACGACCATGAACCAAACCAACCAGGCGATCGAGGGCGTCGCCCTCGTCATGGCCGTGTTCCTGACGATCAATCTGACCATCTCGGCGCTCATGAATCTGTACAACCACACCGTGGCGATCAAGGAGCGCTAGAGCCGAATGAGCCTCGCATCCGGGATACAGTCCTCCACACCCCCAGGTCTCAGGAGACGCGTGGATCGCATTCGGCGCGAGCTCTTCGGCAGCGCCCTCGATGCCGCGATCACCGTTCTCGCCGCCTTCACGCTGATCTCGCTCTCGGCCGCCTTTTTTGACTGGGGCGTGGCCGACGCCACCTGGTCCACCGGGCCGGAGGCCTGCCGAGCAGCATCGGGCGCGTGCTGGTCGTTCATCCAGGCGAAGTTCCGCTTCATCCTGTTCGGCACGTATCCGTCTGCCGAGCAATGGCGGCCGCTGGCGGCAATGGCAATCGTCCTCGGCGCGCTTGTAGCCAGCGCCAATCCTCGCTGGTGGCGTCCGCGGCTCCTGCTGGTATGGGTGGCCAGTCTCGGGATCTCGGCGCTTCTCATGTGGGGCGGCGCCCTCGGGCTGAGCTATGTGCCGCACAGGTTATGGGGTGGCTTGCCCCTGACTTTCCTGCTTGCCGTCGTGTCGCTTGCGGTCGCGTTTCCCGTCTCCGTCCTTCTCGCCCTCGGGAGGCGGTCCAACCTCCCGGTGATACGCGCCGCATGCACCGTGCTGATCGAGATCGTCCGCGGCGTTCCGCTGGTCAGCTTGCTGTTCATGGCATTGATCATCGTGCCCATCGTGTTTCCCGCAGGGTTCACCGTCGATAAGCTGCTTCGCGCGTTGCTCGCGCTGACGCTGTTCGCGGCCGCCTACCTTGCTGAAGTCGTGCGGGGTGGACTCCAGGCAATACCGAAGGGCCAGTACGAGGCTGCGGCCGCCCTCGGACTCGGCTACTGGCGGACCGTGAGGTTCATCGTCCTGCCGCAGGCGCTGAGGGTCGCCATTCCGCCGCTCACCAGCACCTTTATCGTGATGATCAAAAACACCGCGCTCGTGCTGGTGATTGGACTGTTCGACCTGTTCAACGCGGCAAAGGTGGCGACGACGGATCCCGCCTGGGCAGGCTACTTTGCCGAGTCCTATGTGTTCGTGGCGTCAATTTATTTCGTCATCTGCTACTCGGTCTCGCGGTACAGCCGCTATCTCGAGCAGCGCTTTTCCCTGAATTCGACCTCTGCGAAGTGACAGCTATGATCAATGCGATCGAACTTTCGTCCGTCTCGAAGTGGTTTGGGGATTTCCAGGTCCTGAGGGATGTCGATTTCAACGTTGCCGAGGGCGAGCGGATTGTGATCTGCGGACCGTCCGGCTCAGGCAAGTCGACGCTGATCAGGTGCATCAACCGCCTGGAAGAGCATCAGACCGGACGTATCCTTGTGAATGGCCTCGAACTTGGCGACGACATGCGCGGCGTTGACCAGGTGCGCAGCGAAGTCGGGATGGTCTTTCAGCAGTTCAATCTGTTTCCGCATTTGACCGTGATCGAGAACTGCATGCTGGCGCCGATGCAGATACGGGGCCTGTCGCGCGCGGATGCGAAAGCCCGGGCCCTGGGCCTGCTCGAGCGGGTCCGCATCACCGACCAGGCCCACAAGCATCCAGGCCAGCTTTCGGGCGGCCAGCAGCAGCGGGTCGCGATCGCGCGGGCGCTGTGCATGAGCCCTCGGATCATGCTGTTCGATGAGCCGACGTCGGCGCTCGACCCGGAGATGATCAAGGAGGTGCTCGACGTCATGGTCGAGTTGGCTGGAGACGGCATGACGATGGTCGTCGTAACCCATGAGATGGGCTTCGCGCGCACCGTCGCCGATCGCGTGGTTTTCATGGATTGCGGCGAGATCGTCGAGTCCGATGTGCCCGAGCAGTTTTTCACCTCACCGCGATCCGAGCGGACCCGGACGTTTCTCTCCCAGGTGATCGGCCATTGATCGTCCGCACCAGGATTCTGGATCTCGACGCTGGTCGGTAGCGTTCGATGGTCAGGTTGAACCCCTAGAAGCCATATCCCAATGGAAGATATGGAAACAGATGCTCACGATTTAGAGGCCGGTTGTTCCGTCGATCAGAGACATTTGATCACCTTTCCGTATGCGGCTTCAGGGCTGCTGCCCCTTAGGAACTGCTGCATCTTGGCCCGGATCATCGCTCGCGTCAAATCGATGAGAAGTCAGACGCAATGCCGAATCCTACTATGGCGAAATGTTTCCGGAGGCTTCGGCCCGGTGGAATTTGACGCGGCCACACCGGGCAGTTGCGTATCCCCCGAGGGTATGTCACCGAGGCTATATCGAGCGCCCGAAGCCCGACGTCCTTGGAAACTTCGCTCGCGGTACAGTTCTGCAAATCAGCAGGGTCTCACCCGAAGACATCAAACGAGATATCCCTGGCCGGGATAATCGCGAAATCCTGTCAACACTAACACCGATTGCGCGCCACACCGCGATATCACATAATGCATGTAGTCAAGCATATTGACATGCATCGTATAACAGTCTGAAACTGGAGGCGAACGTTGTCTCAGCCGAGGAGGCTTGGGATGTTGCTCGCGGACGGTTCAATGTGGCGGATGAAGGATCTGCTCGCAGAGGGGATCGCCGCGCAGACGGTCAGGCGCGCCGTCGCCGCCGGGACGGTCGAGGCCTTGTCCCGGGGTGTCTATCGAAGGGCGGGCGCTTACGACGAGCATGGGGCTATTCTGGCGGAAGTGAGCGCGAGGGTTCCCGATGGCGTGATCTGCCTGTTCTCAGCGGCTGATTTCCACGAGATCACTGATGTCACGCCGCGCCAGATCTGGGTGGGCATCCCGAACAACCGTCGTCCCCCAAAACTCGATTGGCCGCCCATTCGAGCCGTTCGTTGGCGTGGCGCACCCTCTTTTGACGTCGGTGTCGAAGAGCGGGTTATTCACGGAGTCCCCGTGCGTATGACCACGCCCGCGAGAACGGTGGTCGACATGCTGCGCATGATGAAAACGGTGGGAGAAGATCGGGCGCTGGAGTGCCTTCGCGATTATGCAGCGAATGGCGGTTCGGCGGGGGAGGTCCGCGTGATCGCGGACAGAATAGGCGTCGGACAGAGACTCCGTCCCTACGTCAGCACAATCCCCTATCTGGAGGCCGGTCATGCGAAACAGCATCGGAGCGATTGGAGGAAGTCTTAAGAAGCAGGCCAGGGAACGTGGCGTCAGTTCGGAAATCTACCTGTGCCGCTGGGTTATGGACGGCTTTCTACGGCGCCTGTCACGATCGAAGTACGCCAGAAGGTTCGCGCTTAAGGGTTCCCTTGTCTTCATCCCCTGGCATGGGGACTGGCTACGGTCGACGAACGACATCGATCTCGAGGGCCTGGATGACGCTGACGCCGGGAGCATGTTGGGGATTATCGCCGACATTGTGGCTCTCCCAGTAGAGAAACAGGACGGCGTCGTCTTCGATCTTGAAACTCTCAGGACGACACCGCTCGTTGGAAGCCGGGTCGCTGGTGACCGGGTTCTGTTGCGATCTCATATCGGACCGGCGCGGGTGCGGCTGAAGGTGGATGTCGGATTTGGACATCCAATCACACCTGCACCGGAAGAGCGGGTCTATCCAAGCCTGCTCCAGGACTTCCCGTCACCGACGATCCTCTGTTGCACCAGAGAAACCGTTGTCGCCGAGAAACTCGCGACCATCGTCGAATTCGGTGCGGACAATACGAGGATCCGCGACTACTACGATCTCTGGACGCTTTCGAACCGATGCTTCTTTGACGCCGCGAAAGTCGTCAAGGCGATCCGGAGAACCTTCGCCCGCAGGGATGCCGGAGAATTCCTCCTGCGAACAGATGGCTATTGGGAAGCGGCCCTGGATCAGGAGTTCGCTTCGAGCAGAGTTGGCCAAATCTGGGCGACCTGGATCGGGGAGCACAGCTTCGAACACATGCTCCCACAGTTCGACGATGTCCTCGAACGCGTGGCGGAGTTCGCGAGACCGTTACTCGACGGCGTTCGATCGAATTGCATCCCCGACGCCGTCTGGCGGCCGCGATTTGGGTGGGTGCCGAGGTTTTAAGCGCGGGCTGGTAGCAGTAGTAGATCACCGACAACGATCAATTCATTGGCCCGTGATATGGGTGACGGCACCCATGAATCAGAGGCGTCGCCCATGTTCTCCCTTCTCCGAAGCGCCACGGCTGCCCTTGCTCTGTCCCTTGCGACCATTGCTGGCGTTTCGGCTGCCTGTCCGGACGAATACGCGATGGGCGCGCCGCCGGAGCTCCTGAACGAGCGGATGTCCGAACGGACGAATGCTCTCTGTTTCGAGGAGATGGCCGTCCTGCATTCCGGGCTGACCCGGACGCCGCTCTACGCCGCGGAGTATTTGGATCGCCAGCAGATCCTGGAGGCCTGGGAGATCGAACGCGACGATAGCTTCCATGCCGAGGACGCCTTGCCGGAGGAGTATCGGAGCGAACTCGAGGACTATCGGGGATCGGGCTGGGATCGTGGCCATCTCGCGCCCGCGGCCGACTTCCCGACGGCTTCAAGTCAGTCCGAGAGCTTTTCCATGGCCAACATCATCCCGCAGCATCCGGGGAACAATCGGGAGATCTGGGCGGACATCGAGCGCACCGTTCGGGCGTGGGCGCTGGAGAGCGGGGAAGTCTATGTAGTCACCGGCGCGTCGTTCATCGGAGCGGATCTACAGGCGCTCAACGAACGGGTGGTCATCCCCACGCATGTCTGGAAGGCGGTCTATGATCCCGTCGCGGGGATGGCCGGGGCGTACTGGACGCCGAACGTTGATGACGCGGGCTGGACCGAGATTTCGATCGCTCATCTCAGAGAGACCGCTGAAATCGATCCGTTTCCGGGATTGCCCGAGGAAATGAAGGCGAGCACCCACGATCTCCCAGACCCCATGGACTACATCGATCGCCAGGGTTTCTATGCCGTCAGTGGTCCCGCGGACGGGAGTGCAGGGGTGTCGCCCGAGGCGATATCTACCGAGAATACCGGGAACGTGGCCGACGATGCCCTGAGCGCGATCCGGGATGTCCTTCGGCTCCTGAAGTGACATCCCCGACGGCTGCGCAGCGTTAGGAGCCGCGCCTGGTGTCCCGTTGAACTTTTCTGGAGGACGAGACTGAACATGGCGAGAGTCCCTGCATCCCCTACCTCCGAAGGCATTGTGCCATTCCGCGACGAACATGCAGTCGTGACCATCGGTGAAATGACGATCGAAAACC
Organism: Inquilinus sp. CAU 1745; assembly: GCF_039839375.1. Classification (NCBI taxonomy): domain Bacteria; kingdom Pseudomonadati; phylum Pseudomonadota; class Alphaproteobacteria; order Rhodospirillales; family Rhodospirillaceae; genus Inquilinus; species Inquilinus sp. CAU 1745. Next base: position 335,771 of record NZ_JBDOQU010000002.1, on the reverse strand, counting down.
GTACCGATCGGGTAACCCTGCATGGCGGAGTTGACCTGACACGAGATCGCGTGGGCTTGGAGCGTGCGCGGCGTCTGAGGCATATCCTTGATGCCATCGTCTCATCGCTTGAGAGCGAGGAAGATCTGCCGGAGGCTGTAGCGATCAAGGGGACAACGACCGTGCGGAATCCCTTCGGGTAGCTGCCTCTGCGTAAGCGCTATTTCCAGCGTAACGGTGGCCGGGTCGACGGATGATCCTTGCAAATCAGGAGGCTCGTTCCCGTTTTGCAAGGATCATCCTTCAAGAGCGATGGGCGAATGCCCTTGCTACACCACCGTCCCCCGACGCGGTACGAGCCCTGCCCATTTCCCCAGGTTCCCGGTGGGTCCCGTAATTCAGCAGCCTATCGGGGACTCCTGGGGGGCAGTTTGCGACAACCTCCGCGGGGGTGTCGGCGGCCAAGTCGGATGACTCGAGTGCGGCAACATCGCATCTCCTGAATAGATATTGCCGCCCGCCATCGACAGTCGGTCCCGAAACTGGGGTAATATCTCGCTCCATCAGGTGATCGGCTGACCGGCCACAATAGCACCCTCGTCGCAGGCCAAGTTGGCTGGCGGTGACGTAGGTCTCGCGGAAGCGCCAGATCTCATCGGCGGTTATGCGACGCCCTCTGCGGTGCGGCTCCCGGATGGTCCGAATAATTCCCGCGTTGCAGAGGCCATAGACGACTTGCTCCTTCAGCCTCAACTCTCTGGCTGTCTCGGGGATCGAGAGGGATGACCATCCTAAGACCTTTTGACAGATCGTGGCGTCGACGAGAATCCGCGCCAGGCCAACAGCACCGGCCTCGATAGCCATTGGCCCGAACTGACCATCGATGACGGCCTGAAGCTCCTTTTTAATCTTCCTGCCGCGGGATTCTAGGATGCGGAGTGCGCGAGGCAGCGGAATCGGGTGGGCTGCTGGCGTAGCGGCATCTGCACACCGTTCCAGCCTGTCGAGCAGCGCCACGAGGTCTGAGCGCCGCCAGGATGTCCGCCCGAAGAGCTCAGCAGCCGGGCCCTCGACAGGCCGGAGGAAACCCTCATCGAGCACGACGGCTGCAATATCCTTTGGGCACCCCAGAAGCCGCCGCGCCCCATCTCTGCCCACGAGATCGTCCAGATCTCGGCGAAGCGCCGATACTGCCGCCATTTCGACGACGATCGGCGCTCCACGCCCGCGGCCGTCGCGGACGATGATTATCCCGTGGCGCTCGAGGACTTTGTGAACTCGAACGATAGATCGCCGAAGCCGGTGCGCTGCCTCCCTCAGTGTGAGCGTGTCGCCTCGGTGATCGACCTTCCCGGATCGAGAGTGGATGAAAGTACGCCGCGCCAAATACATGCGCACCGCATCGTGCAGCAGTGTGCGCAATGAATCCCTCCCATCGGGATCCCACGCCCAATCGATGAATGGTCCGAACTGTTTCGCGAGCCCATACCGCCCGGGACGGCCCGCCGCACCCTCTGAAAGGGCATCGAGGTATTTATCGAAGTTGCTCGGCCACGCCAGACAGGTTCGGTAACCAGTGTCCAGCAATCGATGAAGATCTGCTCTGGTCGACGATAGCTTGATCGGCCGTGGCCGAAGGCGAGCTCCGGTGGCGAACCAGCCGAAATGCAGCAGGAGTGAAAGCGTTTCGTCGGCTCCAAGACTCGCGAGCGGTTCGCCGACATTTCCATCGCTTTCTGCACGAACCGGTCGGCCAAGCATCCGGTGGGCATGGCTAACTCCAGCCAGTTCCGCCGGTGGAACCTTCTCGGCAGCCGCCCTGCGAAGGTCCATGCCGCAACGACAGATCAGGATGGATCCGTGAGACCATCCCAGCCTTCTACGGCAAGCGGGGCAACGGTCGATGAGGCGGACGGCGTGATCCGGGCAAACCGTCATTACGCTGATGTCCCAGACAGCGCGGTGGTAAGGTGCCTGCAATAAGCACGAGGGACAGGCGCGGCGATGTTGAAGCGTGACCATCTCGCGTCCGAGGCGGTGGTCGAGAAACCGCACATGACCTTCCTGCGTCGACCGCCAATATGTGATGCGCTCGAGACTCGGTGGATCGACGCCGCTGGCTGCCGATAGCAGCCCGAGGTCAAATTGCGTGGTGGCCGCTGTGTCTACCGTCGCAAACGGAATTCCAACGAGCCGCGCAAGCCAAAGCGGATTATCGATGTGATTCTGTTCAGCGAGGCGGATGAGGAAGCCGACGAGTGACTCGTCGGCTTCCGGCATCACGCGGAGGGGCAGCCGTACTGGGACATCAGTCCGAGTCATGGCGCTGCATTCTTCAGGCAGGAAGAACGTCGGCTTGTCGGACGGCGCGTTTGCCCTTCCTCAGGCGGGTAACGCGGGATCGCCGCTCATCCACCTCAGGCGCCTTCAACGGCTTGAGCTCTTCGCTGTCGAAGGGATTAAACCAGTCCGGGTTGGTGTCGTCGCGGAAATCCTCAACCGTCTCTCGCAGAAGGTCATCGCTGAGGCACTCGGCTCCCTCTTCCAAACCACGAATCGCAGCAGCGACGAGTAAGTCGACAGCCCGCCCGAACAGCCCATTCGAGAAGTAGTGGATGCGCAGCGCGATGGACTTGCGTGCCAGACGCGAGGGCTTACCGAACGGTAGATGCGGCTCGTACTCGTCGATTGCAGCACGAAAGAAGTCTTGCTCGGCCTGGACGTTCCAGTCGAACGGTTTCAACGAATAGCGGCCGACTGACCGCCGCTTCAGTTGTACGTTCTCCTCATAGACGGCCGCGGCCTCAGGGGTCCCGGCGAGGACGAATGGGCAGATTGCCGCGTTCAGCAATCCCTTAACGAAATCGGCCGCCCGGTAGATGACGCGTTGACTCTTGGAGTCGATGAGATGCTGGAACTCATCGAGGATGACAACCCGCACTTCCTGCTCACGGAGGTGGTGCTTAACGCGCTCGGTCAGTGACACTTCGGTACCCTTCGCAACGAGAGCCTCCGGAACGCCCAAAGCGCGCAGCATGTGCTCAGCGAGAGCCTTTGGGGTGCAACTGGGCGGAACTTCGACGTAGAGGACCCCGAGCCGGTCCTTCAGCCCGGCCGTGTCCACCCCAAATTGCCTTGCCCACCGGAGCAGCAAGGCCGTCTTGCCGCTACCCGACAATCCCGTGAGCAGAACGCACCTCGACGGACTGCCAACCTCCAAGCCGAGGTTACCGTAGCGCATGAGTCGGTCGAGCGAGTTCAGCACGTGCCGAGCCACGGGATGTGGAACATAGACCCTCTTCAGACCTCGAATTTTCTGTTCGTATTCCTCAAACCGCGCATCCTCAGCGCCCAAAATGGGAAGAGCGGAAGTTGCATGTTCGGGGATGATGGGGGTGGCCTGGGAAGGCTGAGCGTTGTGGGTATCCATGGTCATTCTCCTCGGCGGGTCAGGGCAGGATTTCGGCGACGATGCCTGAGGCGGCCGTCCGGGTCCGGAACGACAGATCATCGTCATCGTCATCGTCATCGTCATCGGCATTCGGTCGGGCATCGGTCGTCGGAGCCGCCTGGCGCTGGGAAGCCGCCGAGGCCTTCCGTCGACGCCTGGTCGATGGGGCTTTGACCGGTGCTTTCCCGGCAGCAGTAGGGGACGACGTTTCCACCCCGGTGACCTCCGCCGTGGGCGCAGACTCGGATTCGGGCAGTAGGTCGTCCCTATCCTCGCCGATGGCGGCGATCAACCGCTTGCTCGTCAGCTTCTTCGCGCGCTTCAGCATCTGGATGTCCGCGCGGAAATCATGCCGCGTTTCCACGAGACGAGCGACCGTGACACGCTCGTAAGCCTTGAGCCGCTCCTTGACCTTCTGGCGTAAGATCGCATGCTCCGCGAGCGACAGATCGGTGGTGTACTCCGGGTCAACCGAGGGTACTTCGATGAAACGACCCGTCACCCAATCCTCGACCTGAATCGAGTTCAGGTCTTCAGCGTTGACCCGAACCTTGACCGTGTCGGGCTTGTCGGCGCGATTAATAAGCCGCTTAAACTCCTTGGTCTTTGCGCTGTAGAGCAGACCGTGGAGGCTAATGCCCGTCCGCGTCAGCTTGCGGTCCTCGACGTGGGACAACAGGATGTCGAGATCGCCCTGCCGGGACGGCATTGAGACAGGGCTCTTTCTGACCCCTTCTTCCCATTTGACGACCGGTGCGCAGTCGATGCCCCGATGGATCGACACCGAGTAGTCGTCGACGATCCACTTCAGGATGCTGCACTTGAGGTCGGCAAGCGTCATTACCGCCTCCTTCTCGGACTTGTAATCACCCCTCTGCTTGGTGTTGGAGAACGTCGTGCCAGGAATCTTGTGCAGGTGCTGCCTGGTGAGACGGCCGAACCACCGCTCGATTTTCCCTTTGTACCGGGGCTTTCGAACCGGGCAGTAGATGATGTCGATGTTGAGGGCGAGGCATGCCTCCTTGAAGCTGCGGCTGTGAAACTCCGGCCCGTTATCGACGACAATCGCCTTCGGCTTGCCAAAGCAGGGCCAGTTGTTCCGGATGCTCGGATAGCGCTCGAGAAACTCCTCCTTCGGCCGGATGGCGTTCCGCAGGCACAGCATCACCGTGTGCGCCCCTGGTGGCATGAAGCCGATATAGACGCCGATGATCATCCGCGTGTATCGGTCCAGCGCGACGGTAATCCAGGGCCGTCCCAGCGGGACATTGCGCTCTGCATCCAGGACGATGACGTCGAGAAGCGTATGGTCCATCTCGACCTGTTCCAAAGGCCTGGAGGCCTGAGGTCCACGAACCACCGGCTCACAGGTGCGGTCGGCCTCGATGGCGCCGCGCTGCCCTTTGACCACGACATCGGTGTCGATGGAGTTGAGAAGCCTGTACAAGGTACGAAGGCTCGGGCGCCGGAGCTTGCCGTCCCTATCCAGGAAGCGTGCTTCCCTCCCTTCCGGGTCGAGATAGTCGATACGCTTGTTGGCAACCGCCAGGATTTCCGCGCCTGAATCCTTGTTCGGTTTCAGCCACATTTCCTCGATGGTCTCCAAGACGATATCTTCGACATCGGGGTCGAAGCGGTCCTTGCCGTTGCCGCGGAGGTGGAAGCGTGGTGCGATGCACCGGATGTCTCGCAAGTCCGGTGAGCCGATTTGGAACCAGCTGTCGAGCCACCGCGACAACTGCCGCACGCTCGGCCGCTCAGCATGGTTCTCGGCTGCGGCGACCTCCGCAATCAGACGGGCGAGCGCCTTTTTCGAACGCTTGCGAAGGCGCTGATTGACGTAGGCCTGCATGTACGGCAGGCGCCATTCGGCGGCTTTCTTGATCGCTTCGGGCAGTTGCGTGTATGGCCGCTCGAGCATGTTCCGATGGCGGTCATTCAACTCGCCATTCGGGTCGATCACTCGGATCAGCTCGTTAGCGCTCCACAGCGTGGCAAGCTCCGCGTCGGTGAACGACACAAATCGGTTATCCCGGATGTGCCTCAGATTGAGTTCACCCGACGCCGCGCGGCTTTCGATGCAAAAGAGTTCGCCGGAAATCTCGACGACCTCGTTCACGGACCAATTGATAGCAGTCATTCTTAACCTTCCTGGCTGAGAGCGTTGAACGGGCTCGTGATGCGGCTGTCGGCTGACAACGGCGCGCTTTCGATGTCGATCTCGAAGTGCCCTCGAATGGCCATGCCATAGAGGTCTCCACGACGCTCGGGCTCAAAGCCGAGCGTTGCTTCGAGATCGCCGAGTGTGCTTGGTCGCCGGACCGCAAAAGCTTCGGCGACGCGCAGTTTCAACCGCTCATTCGGAGCGCGGTCGCGGTCCTCCAGCATGATCGTGACGTTGGTCAGGAGCGGTTGACGCCGAACGTCGTTCTCAGTCATCACCCGGTAGTTGATGCCGCGCTCCGCGTAGGCGGCTGCGAAGACCGCGAAGAGTTCCGCATTGTCCGGATCATCGGCATCGGCCTGGTATTTGACCTCGACCATCTCCGCTCTGCCGTCGCCATACTCGACGTAGAGGTCGGGGTAGTACCGACGCATGATGCCCTCGTGTCGGTACGGCAGCATCTCGGGCTGAGCGAAGAAGGCGTCGACGGAGTTGTCGACCTCCATCAGGCGGAGGCAGTCATATTCAAGCTGCGATTCCCAGGGCACCAGGCCGCGCATCTTGACGCTGCTCAGATAGCCGACGACCCGCTTGGTTCTCTTCGTGACAACCCTGCGGACCGGGCGCGATGCCACGGTGGGACATGGGGTGCGGAGTGCGGACACACGTCGAGCCGTGGCGCTCCGCAGCGCATGAGTATTCTTCATGAAAGGGATTCCTGGATTCGATCCATAGGCCCGGAGCAGGCTCCGGGAAGCTTCACCGTTGGATGGCTAGGCTATTTGGAGATCCAGGATGTCCAGGCAGGTCGCCCGGTTCAGGACATTGGTAAACATCATCCCTCCGCCCCTATCGAGTCGAACGGACGTGCGCACGACGGCGACGCCTACGCGACTTGTGGCTCAAGGGGGCCATCGGGATGCATCGGCACATCGTCTCAATCGAAGGGGGCTCCGGGCTCATCACGGAACCGATGATGCACCGCGATTCCCAGTCGATCGCCGTGGCGACGAATGGACGTACGGTACCGCCATTATCGTCGATCATCAGAACATCCACGCGGGCGATGTCGATGACGATCCGACGAGAGGATGTCAGGGTTGTCGATGTGGACTGCCGAACAAGCTTGCTCAGCATCCGCTCGGCGTTGGCGAGCGTCGGATGAGACATGGGAAATCTCCCAGACAAAGACCGTCCAGGCCGCGTTTGATGCGCGACCCTCTAAGCGTAGAGAGTGCCTAGGCTATCGGTGACTGGGAGAACGGAATCGCCTCCGGCAACAGCCGGAGCTTCTCAGCAACAACGATGGCGAGATCACGATTCATGCCGTTAGAGTACTCGGCTATGATGCATTTGTCAAGAAATATTATGTCGTGGGATGTGGATGGCCGCTTGCTTTGCCATTTCCGATCGTACGGATCGTCTTCCGGATTAAGGTGGACGACTGAGGCGATGCTACGCATGCGGAGTGCGATCAGTCGTGGATTGCGTTGGGCCCATTCATGGGATCTGCACGATATGCCGCTCGCTACTAGCGACATATCGATTGGATGCCATTGCCGATCCATATACGAGACGTCTGCCTGGTCAGGATGTCCACTTAGGTCTACCCGGACATCTGCGAACCGCCTTATACGCAGCATCCTGATTGCGCCTCAGGCACGGGCTTTGCCCGCGTGAAAACACCAATAACGAGGCTGGACAACCCTGTCTTACCGCGATGTTTAGCTGGAGAACACGAAGCTATCAGATGCGTCGCGGCAGAGGCCGGATTGCATCCGCTCTAAGCCTGGCCTTGGAGCAGATTATGTGGCACCGGAGCACATGCCCAGACACGGTGAAATGCCGAAGTCCTTTCTGCCGCATTTCGTGTATTAACGCACAGCATCCCGATAACTTCTAACGTTCTTTCGTAGTTCTCCGGCACCGGCTTGCATATCAGGTCTTTATGGTGGGCCACGTTATTTCTGAAACTACGGACGAACTCCACTCCTTCGTGAAGATCTGTAATATTTTTATCTCGTGGAAAACCTGCCACTATCGTATGGAGTTCAGGTTTCCATAGGTGAGGATGGAATTTCCTTGTGAATATGTTTACCCAGAAGCCAAATGTCAGTTCGCTAGTGATGTAGTCAGAAAGGTTGCCTCGGCGTTGCCTAGCGACTTCATTCTCATATGCGTCATTCAAATTCTGGGCAAGGCCTGACTGTCCCAGACGATGGTTAAGGAGGTCAGTATTTCGATACCAATGCTTTCCGTACTTGCCAACAAGCCTTCTCATCGCAACGTTCCGGATCGTGACCTCTGCGATATGTAATGTTGGCAGAAGCGAACCAGCGACTGCCGCATTCCATGTATGCAGGCGTACCGCCAACCGTAGGTCGCCACCGGCTAAGTCAAGGTAGCGTTTCATGCGGGGAGCCGATACGGCCTTCTTGACTTTTTCCAAGGCAGTGCTTGGCACGGAATTCAGGTCTTGCAGAAAGCGATCGGCTGCCTTATACGTTGCGCATGCGCTAACGGGTTCCATTTCTGCATATGCAGTCAAATCCCCGGTAGACAATGATATGGGGGCTGGACCTACGGGTGCCAGCCCCCCTTTGTTTTCGGCTTCCCCTAAACTGTTCAAGCGTCATTCTCCAACTGATTCGTCGATCAACATACCAAGCACAGATCTTAGGCGCAGCCTCCCCATCAGCTTGTCCCTGAACCTGTAGAAAGGTGAAAGGCTTTTGGGCGGAGCGGGTGGATCACCTTGGTAAATGGATACTGTTCACCCTCGACGATCCAGTTCGCCCAGATTCTGGCGCCCGTGGCCTCCGGATCAGGCTCGAGACTCAGAAAATTCCGCCCACCGATGAATTTGTCCGTCGTCCCCGGAAACTCGATCATCCGGGCGACGATACCGCGGTCGATCTCATCATCGCTGTCAAAGATGTGCCGGAGGGCGAACAGTACGGCTGCGTTTGGTCCTGGATGGACGATGCCGGATGAGATCAATTGGTTGATGACCGTGGCATTGCTTCCCTGCTCCGATCGGCTTGATTCTATCAGTCCGAGCGCGGCGACATGAACGTCACCTGAGACGATCGTCGGCCGGATCTGCCGTTTCTCCGCGAAGGCCAGGAGTCGATGGATCAGCCGAATGCGTTCCCCCTTATGCGGTCGGCTGTTCCAGTGGTCCCGGAGGTCATCCTCTATATCCTGCTGACCCGGCACTGCACCAAGGAAGCGCTCCAGCGTGTCGAAGCCGGGATAGACCACGGGGATGCTCGACATCACGATGAGGTGATCGAGCTCGGTAAGCCCATCGATCCACGCATAGACTGCGTCCCAGTGTTCGCGACTAAGCACACGGTCGATGGTTCTCTCCGACCGCATATCGAGAGCCAGAATCGCGGTGTTGCCGATGATGTGGCCGAAGGTGAAGCCTTGATCGGGCGCGATGGCGCCCTGACGAATTTCATGTGGGGCAAGCTGCTGTTGGAAGACAGCGAAAACCTTCTGAGCGATCGGCCACAGTCCCGCGAAGACCGGACAATTCTGTCGCTCCGGCAGATAGGATCCCCATCCATCGATGAGGTCATGGTCGTCCCACATAAGTAGCGAGGGAACGCGAGCCAGCATGTGGGCAATCTCGGGCTGCGCCCATCGCCTGGTGTAGAGATCGAAGTAGAAGCCCTCCAACTCGGTGCCCATCTCAGCGGTGAACTCGGCTGCATTGCCTTCGGCAAAACTTAGTTCATTCCAGTCTCGTATCGACGGAACGGTTTCCCACATCGAGTCGGCGTAGACTTGGTCGCCGCCGAGAAGCAGGAGTTGATAGGGTTCGGTGTTGTGCTTCTCGGCCATGAGGGACCAGAGACGGTTCTTGAGGTCGATCCCCTTCATCGCTTTCGGCGACGAAAACCCGTTGCACGACCCGTAGGCCATGCGAGGTGCCTGCCCCACTGCTGGCAGTGCTACCTCATAGCTTTGCCCAAGGATTTCGTAGGTGAGGCTCGAAGGCGTATCGCCAAGCGTGGACTGGAACCGGTAGCGATAGACATGCTTTCCCTGAACGCTCCATAAGAGGTCAGGCCCTACGGTGCTGCGCCCGGATGCATCTTCCAATGAAAGCTGTCCCGGATCTCCGTCGGTAACGACCAACGCACTGAGATGCCATTCATTTCCGAATTCCCCGCACCCGCGGAACGAGAGAACGGGCCCCATCAGACAGGTCATACTCACTCCAAGCTGTACCCCCAACTGAACGGACACTCGCATAGATAGAAACCGGCCAACAACCGGTTTTTTCGACCTAGAGGCCGAAGCCCCGTCGGTCGAAGCCGTCATCGAAAAGTCCTCCGGCCACTGTCAACGCTGGATTGTCGACGCAACTCTCGTGGATACGCATGGTGCCTTGCATAAGCTGCAGGCACCTTCATTGACCTAGTCGCCAATGGAGAAACCGATGCTCGAGATCGATATGCTTGGACCCAGGCCCGTTGATGAGGACGATAATCGGCTCCTCATCCAGGCTTTGGACGCGATGGAAGACGCAGGCGATGACCTCGCCCAGGCCGTCGTTCACGCGCGCTGGGCGCTGGAGATCGATCCTGCCTGCGCTTCGGCAATGCTCGTCCTGGCAGAGAACGCTCGCAACCGAGCGGAGCGCATTGCTCTGCTCAAGGAGGTCGTGAGCATTGGGAAACGGGAAGTCGCACCGGAGTCCGACTTTCACATCAACAACACGCGCGTGATCATGACCGCTCTTGCTGAACTCGGCGACGAACTGTCAGCCGTCGGCGATGTCGACGGGGCAGCCAATTGTCTCCGTCTGCTCCTCGACATGGAACCTCAAGACCGCCTTGAGGCACGTATCGCGCTCGAGCGAATCGAAGGCGGCGGGTTGGCCCTGCGGCCGTGAGATGTCGCTGACGTAGCGGGTTGGACATCGCCGCCTAACGGGCTCCGGAGCACGTCAAAGCAGGATGCCAACAGAAATGTCAGTGCTAGAACCGAAGGAAACGACATATGGACACTCATGACCCCCTGACGTCGAGCCACACCGATCGCCTGGGAATCGATGGGGTGAGTGCCCGACGCTGGTCAACTCGCGCTCCGGTCCCGGAGATTGGAGTCTTCCGTCTCGCCGCTCGCCTTACGGATCTATTCGTGGCCTTCAGGGAAGCGCAGATCTCACATGCCCGGAAAGCCGGGCTGAGCGATCCCGCTGGCGCCGTCATTGTGATCGATGGCGTCGGCGAAGCGGTCGGACACGGTATGCTGATGGCTTCTGTGCGACGGGAGGACTGCCGCCCCTACAACGGTAATCCTTATCTTCTCATCTCGGCATATCACGAGGGTAGGGGCAGATGCCGATGTGTTCCGGGACAGGAGGACCCCGCTGCCGACGATAACGCGCCACCTGACCTGGCAGTCTTGGCTAACCGAATCGACAAAGCGTTGACCGACGCGCGGCAGATCATCCCCCGCATCGCAATCCGGAACTCATTGGCGCCGCTCTGGATGGTCGATAAGACACCTCTTCGTTGCACCGTAGGCGCGCACCCTGAGGTTGGCGCAGGCAATCCCTATCTTATCATCCGCAACAGCGTCGTCGCGGGGGTAGCGACACCGAGATATCCCGCGCCAGACTTTGCAGCATAATGGCCAAACGTGGATGCCCTGAATTACCGCCCGGGAGATGGTCCGGACTTGATCCTCTCGATCGCATACGGAGGAAGATGGTCCAGCGTGAATCTTGAGGGTCTACTACACGGTTCCCTGAGATGATCGGCAATGGCGAGAACCCACGCTTCCTTTGCATCCGCTACCTCGGCGTTATCCATGTCCTCGTTGAGACTAAGATGCCGCAGGACGCGGCAGAGATCATCGCGCAATCTTTCGAGGGTCAGTTCATGGACTGTCGCAAACTCCGTAGGCGTCATCGGCTCCAGATCCATTGCCACTTCCTTCCTGTTGGTGGTCCGCCGTTTTGACCACAACGCGATCGGGAATGTCCAGTAGACATGCCCTTACCGGTGTACGTGGAACGCGCTCTATTCACTGGATGGCGCCCGCCGTCCGCTGAAGAACTTTGATTCCCCGCTGCAGAACACCGGCACCTCACTCCAGCGTAGAAATGTAGCCATCACCGTAGACAGCCCGCCGACGAAGAAGGTTGCGGCGATTAAGCCATTGATCACAGGCATTCTCTAAGGGCCTGATGTCAACAATCGTGGCAAAGACGAACCACTAACTTGGCAAAACGCCAAGTTATGTGGCAACCGACAGTGCCCCCCTCCTACACGTCCAGGTTCGCCACCTTCAGGGCGTTTTCCTGGATGAAGTCGCGGCGGGGTTCGACCAGGTCGCCCATGAGGGTGGAGAACACGTCCTCCGCGTCGTCGGCGTGGCTGACCTTGACCTGGAGTAGGGAGCGGACGTTCTGGTCCAGCGTCGTCTCCCAGAGCTGCTCCGGGTTCATTTCGCCCAAGCCCTTGTAGCGCTGGATGGCGACGCCCTTGCGGCCCAGCTCCATGATCCGCTCGCACAGCGAGACGGGGCCGGTGATCTTCCATTCCTGCGCCTTCAGCGTCAGCGTGCCGGGACGGTCGAAGACGGATTTGAGGTCCTTCGACAGCGCCTCCAGCCGCCGCGCCTCGCCGGTGCGGGCGAGGTCGCGGCCGACCACGCGGCGGTCCTTCACGCCGCGCAGCGTCCGTTCGAAGACGAAGCCCTCATCTTCCATGAACGCGCCTGTCCAGCCCCGCTCCAGGGCGGGGGACAGCTCGTCCAGCCGGCGGGCGACATCGGCCGCTACCTCTCCGGCGCGGGCGGGGTCGTCGAAGACGGCCGGGGCGAAGCCGCCGACGATGGCCAACTGCTCAACGATCTGAAGGCTGCCGACCTTCGCCGACAGGGTGCGGAGCAGGGACTGCACCTCCCGCGCCCGTTCCACCAGCCCGCGCAGGTCGTCGCCGGCGAGCTGGGTTCCATCGGCCTGGACGAACAGCGCGTCGTCGATCCCCTGGTCGATCAGGTACCGCTCCATCGCCGGATCGTCCTTGAGGTAGATCTCCGACTTGCCGCGCGCCGCGCGGTAGAGCGGCGGCTGTGCGATGTAGAGGTAGCCCTTCTCGATGATCTCCGGCATCTGCCGGTAGAAGAAGGTCAGCAGCAGCGTGCGGATGTGCGACCCGTCGACATCGGCGTCGGTCATGATGATGATCTTGTGATACCGCGTCTTCTCGATATCGAAATCATCCCGGATGCCGGTGCCCAGCGCGGTGATCAGCGTGCCGATCTCCGCGGAGGAAAGCATCTTGTCGATGCGCGCCCGCTCCACGTTCAGGATCTTGCCGCGCAGGGGCAGGATGGCCTGCATCCGCCGGTCGCGCGCCTGCTTGGCCGAGCCGCCAGCGGAATCGCCCTCGACGATGAAGAGTTCGGATTCCGCCGGATCGCGGTTCTGGCAATCGGCCAGCTTGCCGGGCAGGGAGGCGATGTCGAGCACGCTCTTGCGCCGGGTCAGGTCGCGGGCCTTGCGGGCCGCCTCCCGAGCGGCGGCGGATTCCACCACCTTCTGGATGATTTTCTTGGCGTCGCCCGGATTCTCCCCGAACCACAGGGCCAGCGCCTCGTTGACCACGCTCTCGACCACGGGGCGGACTTCCGAGGAGACCAGCTTGTCCTTGGTCTGGCTGGAGAATTTCGGGTCCGGCACCTTGACCGACAAGACGCAGGTCAGCCCTTCGCGCGCATCCTCGCCGGTGATCGCCACCTTCTCCTTCTTGGCGATGCCGCTGTCCTGGGCGTAGGCGTTGACCTGGCGGGTCAGCGCGCCGCGGAAGCCGGCCAGATGCGTGCCGCCGTCGCGCTGCGGGATGTTGTTGGTGAAGCAGAGCATGGTTTCGTGGAAGGCGTCGGTCCACTGCATCGCCACTTCGACGGTGATGCCGTCCCGTTCGGACGAGATCGCGATCGCCGGTTTGTGCAGCGGGCTCTTCGACCGGTCGAGCCAGTTGACGAAGGCTTCCAGACCGCCTTCGTAATGCAGCTCCGCCGTCTTCGGCTCCGCGCCGCGCGCGTCGGTCAGCCGAATCGAAACGCCGGAATTGAGGAAGGCCAGCTCCCGGAACCGGTGCTCCAGCGTGGCGAAATCGTACTCCGTCCGGGTGAAGGTCTCCTTGGACGGCAGGAAGGTGATCTGCGTGCCGGTGCGCCCGTTGCTGTCGCCGGTCGCCGCCAGCGGCGCTTCGGCCTCGCCGCCGCGGAAGCGCATCGTCCATTCCTTGCCGCCGCGCCAGATGGTCAGGTCCAGCACTTCCGACAGGGCGTTGACGACGGAGACGCCGACCCCGTGCAGGCCGCCCGACACCTTGTAGGAGTTCTGGTCGAACTTACCGCCGGCATGGAGCTGGGTCATGATGACCTCGGCGGCCGAGATGCCTTCCTCCCCGTGGATGCCGACCGGGATGCCGCGGCCATTGTCGCGGACGGTGACCGACCCTTCCTCGTTCAGGATAATGTCCACCGTGTCGCAATAGCCGGCCAGCGCCTCGTCGATGGCGTTGTCCACCACCTCATAGACCATGTGGTGCAGGCCCGACCCGTCGTCGGTGTCGCCGATATACATGCCGGGGCGCTTGCGGACGGCTTCCAGCCCCCGCAGCACCTTGATGCTGTCGGCGCCATAATCGTTCGCGGCGGTCTCGGTCGTCATTGGCTCGGTCATCGGGTCTCTCTCAATCACCCTAAATCGGTTATCCGGGCGTCCTCGACGCCCAGGAAGCGGGCGCGGCCGCCGAAATCGGCGAACAGCTCCCGGTCGGTGCCGGTCAGCCAGGCCTGCGCGCCCAGGGCCAGGATCTCGTCGAACAAAGCGGCCCGCCGGCCGCGGTCGAGATGGGCCGCCACCTCGTCCAGCAGCAGGATCGGCGGCGCGCCGCGTTCCGCCGCCAGGATGCGCGCATTGGCCAGCACGATGCCGATCAGGAGCGCCTTCTGCTCACCCGTCGAACATTGGCCGGCGGGCATGTCCTTGCCGCGATGGCGCACCGCGAGGTCGCTGCGGTGCGGTCCTTCCGTCGCGCCGCCGATCGCGGCGTCCAGACGGCGCGTCTCCGCCAGCCTGTCCTTCAGCGCGTCTTCGGCGGCCAAGGCGGGCATCGTTTCCAGCCAGCCCTCGACCGTGCCGGAAAGCGCCATGTCCGCCTGCGGGAACGGACCGTCCGCCAGCGTCGCCGACGCGCCGGCGGCCGACAGCCTGCCCACCACCTCCCGCCGCGCCGCGGCGATGGCGACGGCATGGCCGGCCATTGCCTCTTCCAGCGCGGCCAGCCAGGAGGCGTCCCAGCGGTCGTCCTTCAGCAGGCGCGACCGTTCGCGCATCGCCTGCTCATAGGCGCCCAGGCTGGCGGCATGCCCGGCATGGAAGCCGTAGACCAGCCGGTCCAGGAACCGGCGGCGATTGCCGGCCCCTTCGAGGAACAGCCGGTCCATCTGCGGGGTCAACCAGACCAGCGTCAGATGACCGCCGAGATCGGCCTGGCTGGCGGCCGGGCGACCGTCGATCCTGACGATGCGGCGGGACGATGCGGCCCCGGCTTCCGGGTCCATGCCGGTCCCGATGACGATCTCTCCCGCCGGGCCGTCGATCCGGGCGGAGACGGCCCAGGCCGCGCCCGCCGGCGATTGGCGGCGAAGCGCCTCCACCAGGGTCGCCCGCCTCAACCCCCGGCCCGGCGCCAGGAAGGATATCGCCTCCAGCAGGTTCGTCTTGCCCGCGCCGTTGGCCCCGGTCAGGACGATCGGCCGGTCGTCGGCGTCGATCCGCGCTTCGCCGTAGCAGCGGAAATCGGCGACGGAAAGCCGCACTATCCTCAAATGGTGGGTCGCCCGCGATTCCTCAATCGCGTGCGCCCTTGCTTCAACCGCCACAATGTTCGCCTGTCGTCACACCCGCATCGGCATCAGCACGTAGAGCGCGCTGCTATCCGCCGAATCCTGGACGATCGTCGGCGAGGCGGCGTCGGCCATGGTGAACTGCGCGCCCTCGCCCTCGATCTGCTGGGTGATGTCCAGGAGATAGCGGGAGTTGAAGCCGATCTCGATCGGCGATGAATCATACACGACCTCGATCTCCTCCGTCGCGCTGCCCTGCTCCGCGCTGGTCGCCGACAGGGTCAGCGTGCCGCCCTCCAGGCTCAGCTTGACCGCGCGGCTTTTCTCCGTCGCGATGGTGGAGACACGGTCGACGGCAGCGGCGAAGCTGCGGGCGTCGACCGCCAGCACCTTGTCGTTGCCGGCCGGGATCACCCGCTCATAATCGGGGAAGGTGCCATCGATCAGCTTCGAGGTCAGGGTCACGCTGTCGAAGGCGAAGCGGACCTTGCTGTCGCTCAGCGACACCTCGATCTCCTCCGCGGATTCGTCGATCAGCTTGCGCAGCTCGTTCACCGTCTTGCGCGGGACGATCACGCCCGGCATCTCCTCCGCGCCCGAAGGCAGCGGAGCCTCGACCCGCGCCAGCCGGTGACCGTCCGTCGCCACGGCGCGCAGAACCGGCATCGGTTCCTCATTGTCCCGCGACCGGCCGGCATGGAGGTAGATGCCGTTCAGGTAGTAGCGCGTCTCCTCGGTCGAGATCGCGAACCGCGTTCGATCGATCATCGACCGCAGGTCCTTGGCCGACAGGGTGAAGCGGTTGGGCAGGTCGCCGCCGGCCATGGAGGGGAAATCCTCCACCGGCAGGCAGCCCAGCCTGAAGCTGGACCGTCCGGCGCGCAGCGATAGGGGCGCGGATGCGTCGCCCGACCATTCGATCTCCACCTGCGCGCCTTCCGGCAGCTTGCGGACGATGTCGTAGAGCGTATGGGCGGGAGCGGAGGTCGCGCCTTCGCCCGTCACCTCCGCCGGGACCGATTCGACGATCTCAAGGTCCATGTCGGTGGCGGTCAGGCTCAGCTTGCCGCCGCCGGCGCGCATCAGGACGTTCGCCAGGATCGGAATGGTGTTCCGCCGTTCCACGACGCTTTGCACGTGATTGAGCGACTTCAGCAAGGCGGCGCGTTCGATGGTGAGCTTCATCTGGAACCCGAGTCTGCAAGGCCGGCGTGACGCCGGCCTTCTGTCTTTGTCGTGTCACGGGCGCATCCACCCGCAAATGGCCGCGTACTATAGCCCAAAGCACGGAAGCGCCGAAACTTTTTCCCCAGCCCCGCCGGCTCAGCCCGCCGCCAGTTCCACGGTCACGTCCCGTACGCCGTACGCGCCCGCCAGATGGCGGATTTTCCGGGTCGCGCGGCGAAGCGGTATCTGTCCGAAACGGCCCGTCGGCGTGATGGTGACGCGCCACCCGTCGCCCCGCTTCTCATGGTTCCAGACCGCCGCCAGCCGGCCTTCCCGGAGGATGACCGCGGTGATCCAGCCGGCGGTGCGGTAGACCAGCGCCCGATGGCGGCCGGGCACGACCGGGTCGGTGTCGTGATGCGCCAGGAGGTAGGGGTCGAAGAGCGGCAGCGCCGTGATGTGGCCCGGCGGCATGGACGCCTCGCGCAGCGCCTCCTCGTCCTCCGCCAGCGCCCAGAGCGGCTTGCCCCCGGCCTCCGTCTCGACCTCCACCGGAACAAGGTCGGGATGCAGCGCCTCCCACAGCGCGCGGACCGCCGGGGCCGGCAGGTTGGTGAACTTCGCGAAGTCGCGCGGCCGGGCGGGGCCGTAGACCGCGAGGTAGCGGCGCAGCAGGGTGAGGAGAGGTTCCTCCCCGGCCGGCTCCTCCGGCGGCGGCGCCCAGCCGTTCAGGCTGATGAAGGTGGCCTCCCGCTCCCGCTCGGGCCCGTGGCAGACATGGCCCAGCGCCGTCGCCAGCTTGATCGCCCCGCCCCAGCTATGCTCCAGCCAGGGGCGCGCCCATTCGCCCAGGCGCGGCGACAGGGCGGCGGCGAGATCGCCGCGGCTCATCGGCTGCTTCGCCACGGCTTCGGCGATGGCGGCGACCAGCAGGTCGATCTGGGCGTCGGTCAGCCCCTCCCGCCGGTACCAGCGCCGGTAGCTTTCCTCGAAGGTGCTCCTGAGCGCCAGGATCATCGGCAGGTCGCCGGCAGGCGTCAGATGCAGGGTTCCCCGCTGACCCCACATCTTCACCAGCGACCGGTCCCGGCGCAGCGCGCGATCGATCGCGCGGGCGGTCGTCTTCCGGGTGCGGGCGCGAAGCTGCAGGATCGCCGCCGAATGGACCTGCGCCTGCGCGCCGATCAGCGTCCGCGCCGCGGTCAGCGGATCGTCCGCCGGCTCCAGCAAATGATGGCGCGCCAGCCGGAAAGCCAGCGCCTGGGAGAGCGTGAGGGGGAGGGCGGCGGTGGTCATGAGGCGGGAGGCTATAGGGCGAAAGGCCGGGCGTCTCGCCTAATGTTCCAGCATCCGGCGCAGCAGCTCCACATCCTCCGCGAAGGAGCGGTCTTCGGCGCTCAGCTCCTCGATCTTCTTCACCGCATGCATGACCGTGGTGTGGTCCCGGCCGCCGAACTTCCGGCCGATCTCCGGGAGGGATCGGGCGGTGAGCTGCTTGGCCAGGTACATCGCCACCTGCCGGGGCCGGGCGACCGAACGGGCGCGGCGGGCCGAATGCATGTCCGCCGTCTTGATGTTGTAATGCTCGGCAACCTTCTTCTGGATCTCGTCGATGGTCACCCGCCGGTCGCTGGCGCGCAGCAGATCGTGCAGCAGCTCCTGGGTGCTTTCCAGTGACACCGGGCGGCCGACCAGTTCGGCATGGGCGACGATGCGGTTCAGCGCGCCCTCCAGCTCCCGGACGTTGGCGCTGATCTTGTGCGCCAGGAACTCCAGCACCTTCAGCGGTATCTCGACCTTCTGGCCTTCCGCCTTGGACTGGAGGATGCCCAGCCGCAACTCGTAGGAGGTCGGGTGGATGTCGGCGACCAGCCCCCAGCCGAGCCGGGACCGCAGCCTTTCCTCCATCCCGTCCAGATCGCTGGGCGACTTGTCGGCGGAGATGATGACCTGCCGGTTCTGGTCCACCAGCGCGTTGAAGGTGTGGAAGAATTCCTCCTGGGTGGAATCCTTGCCGGAGATGAACTGGACGTCGTCGATCATCAGCACGTCGACGGACCGGAACATCTCCTTGAAGCTCATCGTGTCCTTGTACCGGAGCGCCCGGATGAACTGGTACATGAACTTCTCGGCGGACAGGTAGAGCACCCTGCGCTCGGGATGCTTGCGCCTGATGTGCCAGGCGATGGCGTGCATCAGATGGGTCTTGCCCAGCCCGACCCCGCCATAGAGGAAGAGCGGGTTGAAGGTCACGGCGGCGGCGTCCGCCACCCGGCGGGCGGCGGCATGGGCCAGCTCGTTGGGCTTGCCGACGACGAAATTCTCGAAGGTGAAGCGCGCGTCCAGCGAAGCGCCGTAATCCGTTCCGTTCTCACTGCCGGACCGCGTTTCGGGGGCTGCGATCTCCGAAGCTATTCCCGAGAGGGGCGGGACGAGCGGCTGGGCAGGGACTCCGTCGGTGGTGGAACGAGGCGGCGCGGCGGCCGCGACGACGATGTCGACGGAATGGACGCCGTCATTCTCCACCGACCACAGCGCCCTGATCCGCTCGGCATAGTGGGTCAGCACCCAATCCCGCATGAAGCGGGTCGGCACGGCGATGCGGACTTCCCCATCGTCGATTTCCGTGAGGGTCAGCGGCTTGAGCCAGCTCTTGAAAGCGGCCTCGCCGACCTCATCGCGCAGGCGGCCCTGCACCCGCGCCCATTGCTGATCGATCCCCGGTCCGTTCGACATCGCGTTCTTGTTCCTTGAGCATCATCCCCTGCGCTATCCCGCCTTCCGTCCCCGCCTCGGAAGCGGACGGGCGCCTTCGGCCCCGCCCTGAACGCCCAGGCCCCTTGAGGCCAGGCGTCGGAACGCGTCATGAGGACAAGCGTACTTTCTTCACCTTCGGCAACAAAGCCTCACCCTCGACAGCCATTCGGCGGCCGTTCACAAATATATCCAAGTTTTGACCTAATAATGTTTAAGTCCTCAACCAGTTTGATTTCGCTTTTGCAAAACCTTGCCGGCGGCCCTTCAATCACAGGGCGTTATCTGGAAAGCCCTTCCCGGCGGCGACTTTGTGCGTCGCAGTATTTGTCCGCGCGGCAACAGCATCCGGAGACGATAGCCGCGCCGAGAGAGACTCGCAACGGAACAAAAAGTGACTCTTCAAAAAAGCACTATTCGTTCGCCCTATCGGTGCGGAAAGCCGCCGTTTCTCCCATCGTAACGTGTTCGGAACGGCGGACGCAGAAAAGCCGCGCCGAGAGGTCGACGCGGCTTGAGGCGACCCGGAGGGTCGCGCCGGATCAGAGAGCGTTGATGCGCTGGGCCAGCCGGGAGATCTTGCGGCTCACGGTCGCCTTGGGCAGCACGCCCTTGGTGACGCCGCGATGCATTTCCGGCTGCGCTTCCTTCAGCGCGTCGGCGGCGGCGTTCTTGTCGCCGGCCGCGATCGCCGTCTCCACCTTCTTCACGAAGGTGCGGATGCGCCCGATGCGGTTGCCGTTGACGGCCGTGCGGCGTTCGGTCTGGCGGATGCGCTTCAGGGCGGATTTGTGATTGGCCATAGTCTTACCTGTCCTGGACGGATGCCGTCCGGTGAGCGAGCCGGCCTTATAAGGGCGGTCCGGGCGGGCGTCAAGCGTTGTTAGCGGGACGTATGACGCACGTCCGGCCCGACGGCCCAGACTGTGCTATAAAGGGTTGTGCTTCGGCTGGGAATGACACTGTTCCGGGGAGAGACGGCATGATCACCCTTGAAGAACCGCATATGGGCCTGAACGATTCACGAACGCCCAACGAAGTTCAGATGTGGAACACGTGGAACGTCACACAGACCGAAACCGTGCAGCACATGCTGGATTGGGTCGCGGAAGTCGCTCGTGGCGCGCCCGGCGGGAAGTTGAAGAATTTGGTGTTCCGTTGCCATGGGGCGCCTGCCTATCTGCATTGCGGCGCGGGCATACGGCGGACGGATACGCCGCGATTCAGCGCCTGGCGTGGCCTTATTGAGAAGATATGGTTCTCCGCCTGCCAGGTTGGGTACATCACGCCTCACAACGGCCGCGGATGCGCGCCGGGCCCCGCCCAAGGCGACGGCAACATGTTTTGTTCGGAAATCGCGCAAGCCGCTCAATGCCATGTCGTGGCTTCGACGGAACTGCAGGTCATCGGCCTCGATCGAACCCTGCCCTATGGCAAGCTGGATACGTTCGAGGGGCTGGTGCTTTCTTATAACCCGGCGGGCCAGGTAAGCTGGCGCCACCGGTATCCGTCCACCTACGAGGTGGAGACAGGTCGCTGGGTCAGGAACCCGGATTGAGGCATCCGACGCCGGCGAAGCGGCTCAGCGGTTCTTGAAGTCCGGCTGGCGCTTCTCCACGAAGGCGGCCATGCCTTCCTTCTGGTCTTCCGTGGCGAAGGTCGAATGGAACAGCCGCCGTTCGAACAGCACGCCCTCCGCCAGCGTCGTCTCATAGGCCCGGTTGACCGCTTCCTTGGTCATCATCACCGCCGGGCGGGACATCGACGCGATGCGTTCGGCCACCTTCACCGCTTCGTCCAGCAGTTCGGCCGTCGGGACGACACGGCTGACGAGGCCTGCCCGCTCCGCCTCCGCGGCGTCCATCATCCGCCCGGTCAGGCACATCTCCATCGCCTTGGACTTGCCGACGAAGCGGGTCAGGCGCTGGGTGCCGCCCGAGCCGGGGATGGTGCCGATCGTGATCTCCGGCTGGCCGAAGCGCGCATTGTCGGCGGCCAGGATGAAGTCGCACATCATCGCCATCTCGCAGCCGCCGCCCAGCGCGTAGCCGGCCACCGCCGCGATCACCGGCTTGCGCGCCTTGGCGATGCGCTGCCAGGATCCGATGAAATTGCCCTCGAACGCCTCGATGAAGGTCTTGGACGCCATCTCCTTGATGTCGGCGCCGGCGGCGAACGCCTTCTCCGACCCCGTCAGGACGATGGCGCCGACCGCATCGTCGGCCTCGAAGGCATCGACCGCCCGGGCCAGCTCCCCGATCAGCGCTTCGTTCAGCGCGTTCAGCGCCTTCGGCCGGTTGAGCGTGATAAGCCCGACGCGGCCGCGATTCTCGACGATGATATTCTCGTAGGACATCCTGGCGCGGTCTCCTGCTCGGCGTCGCTCGCTCCCGGAGCGTTTCCGGCGGAGCGACAGGATCGGGTGCGGCTGCCCCTATACCATCACCTTTGCCGGCGGGGGCAGAAGAAAGTCGACCGGTTGGCCTGGACGATCCGGTTGATCCCGCCTGTGACGGCGGGGTCGCAGTCGCAGCCGGGGCAGGGCTGGCCCTCCCGGTCGTAGACTGCCCAGTGGTGCTGGAAGTAGCCAAGCTCGCCGGAGGCCTGGACATAATCCCTCAGCGACGAGCCTCCGGCCTGGATCGCCTCCCCCAACACCTTCCTGATCGCCGGGACCAGCCGTTCCGCGCGCTTTCCGGGCACGGTCGCGGCCAGCCGGCGGGGGGAGATGCGGGCGTGGAACAGGGCTTCCGACACGTAGATGTTGCCCAGCCCCGCCACCACCCGCTGGTCCAGCAGCGCGGCCTTGATGGAGGTGCGCCGGCCGGTCAGCGCCTCCGACAGGTAGCCGGCGTCGAAATCCTCCCCCAGCGGCTCCGGCCCCAGCGTCGCCAGCGGTGGATAGAGCTGGAGCGCGTTGTGGGAGACGAGGTCCATCATCCCGAACCGCCTTGCGTCGTTGAAGGTGACGATCGTCCCGTCCTCCGTCTCCAGCACGACATGGTCGTGAGCGCCGGGATCGGGCATGGGCGCGCGGCCGATCAGCATCCGGCCGGACATGCCCAGATGGATGATGAGGACCATTCCGTCATCGAGATGGAGCAGCAGGTACTTCGCCCGGCGAGCGAGCGTCATGACCCGCCGGCCGGTCAGCCGGCCGGCGAAGCCCTCGGGCAGCTTGTAGCGCAGATCGGCGCGGCGCTGGACGACCCGGACGAGCCTTCGGCCCTCCAGCGCCGCCGCAAGCCCCCGCCTGACCGTTTCGACCTCTGGAAGTTCCGGCATCCGGCCGCTCTAGCACGGCCGGAAGTCCCGCGCTATGGTCCGCCCGCGACCGACCCATTTGAGGACGATTATGGCCCAGACTTCCCGGCATGCCGCCAAGCATCCCGCCAAACATGCCGGGGGCGACCGCGATCCGGAAAGCCGCTGGTTCGGCTATCGCTCGGTCGATCCGTCGGAGAAGACCTCGCTGGTGCATGGCGTGTTCGCCAGCGTCGCAACCCGCTACGACATCATGAACGATCTGATGAGCGGCGGTATCCATCGCGTCTGGAAGGCCCGCTTCATCGACCAGATCCGTCCGCGGCCGGGGGAGTTCCTGCTGGACGTGGCCGGGGGAACCGGCGACATCGCCTTCCGTTTCCTCGACCGCGCCGGCGGCGAGGCGCGGGCGGCCGTCTGCGACCTGACGGAGGATATGGTGCGGGTCGGCCGCGACCGGGCGATCGATGGCGGCCGGATGCGCGGGCTGGACTTCCTGGTCGGCAACGCCGAAGCCCTGCCGATCGCCGACCGGTCTGCGGACGTCTACACCATCGCCTTCGGGTTGCGGAACGTCACCCATATCGACGCCGCGCTGGCCGAGGCGCGCCGGGTGCTGAAGCCGGGCGGCCGGTTCTTCTGCCTGGAGTTCAGCCGGGTCGTCCTGCCGGTCCTTTCCCGGCTCTATGACCTCTATTCCTTCAATGTCATCCCCCGGCTGGGCCAGATGGTCGCCCATGATCGCGACAGCTATCAGTATCTGGTGGAAAGCATCCGCCAGTTTCCCCCGCAGGAGGAGCTGGCGGCGCGCATGGAGGCGGCGGGCCTGGCGCGCGCCGGCTTGCGGAACCTGACGGGTGGGATCGCGGCGATCCATTGCGGCTGGCGGGTCTGATTGAGGGCTTTCCGGAAGGACGGGCTGGCCGGAAAGGACGCGCGGCGATATCCTCGTTCCGGAAAGCCACTGAACCCAGGAGTGCATCCGTGACCACAGTTCTTCGCGCCTTCGTCCTGATGCTCGGCCTCGCCGGCATCCTTTCGGCCTGCGACAACACGATCCGCGGCATCGGCCAGGACCTGAACGAAAGCGGCGACGCGATCGAGGATCAGACCTGACCCTCCGCTAAAGGCGGGCGAGGGGAACCCACTCCCGCTCGCCCGTGTTCCTTAGACGATCGTCGGCCGCGCATTTCCGCCCTTACCGGCTGGATCGGCCGGCGAATCGCCCAGGAACACCAAGCGGAGAATCGCAATGACCACGCTCTTTCGTAAATTCACCCTCGTCGGCCTGCTGCTGGCCGTCGCGGCCGGCGCCGCCGCCTGCGAGAACACGATTCGCGGCATGGGCGAGGACACCAGAGAAACCTCGGACGCCATCTCCGACACGGCGAGCTGATCGGTCCACCGATCGCCCGACCGATCGGCGAAGCGAAGGCCCCTTTTCATGGGGCCTTCTTTCTTTCCGGCCTTGCCGCGCGGAGACAGCCTGTCTAGGATCGGTTCCACATTCGGAAGATGTATTATCAAAGCTTCCCGGATAAGTTTTTGTGGATTAACCGGAACCGGACGGCCGCCGCCCTTGCTCACCGACAAGCGCATCCTTCTGATCATCGCCGGCGGCATCGCGGCCTACAAGGCGCTGGACCTCATCCGGCGGCTGCGGGAGCGCGGGGCGTTCGTCCGCGCCGTCATGACCCGTAACGCTACGGAATTCGTGACGCCGCTGGCCGTCGGGGCGCTGGCGAGCGAGCGAGCCTATACCGACCTCTTCTCCCTCGACGACGAATCGGACATCGGCCATATCAGGCTGGCGCGGGACGCCGACCTGGTGGTGGTCGCCCCGGCGACGGCGAACCTCGTCGCGAAGATGGCTCACGGCATCGCCGACGATCTGGCGTCCACGGTGCTGCTGGCGACGGACCTGCCGATTCTGATCGCGCCGGCGATGAACGTCCGGATGTGGCTCCACCCGGCGACGCAGGCCAACATGGCGCTGCTGCGTGACCGGGGCGTCGCGGTCGTCGACCCCGAAACCGGCGCGATGGCGGAGAACGAGACAGGGCCGGGCCGGCTGGCCGAGCCGCCGAACATCGTGGCGTCGGTGGAGGCTCTTCTTTCCGGCGCGAACCGGCCGCTCGCCGGACGGCGGGCGCTGGTGACCAGCGGCCCGACCCATGAGCCGATCGACCCGGTGCGCTACATCGCCAACCGATCCTCCGGCAAGCAGGGCCACGCCATCGCCGCCGCCCTGGCGCGGCTGGGCGCGGAGACGGTGCTGGTCAGCGGCCCGACGCAGGAACCGCCGCCGAACGGCGTTAGGCTCATCCCCGTGGAGACGGCGCGGGAGATGCTGGCCGCCTGCGAAGCGGCCCTGCCGGCCGATATCGCGGTCTGCGCCGCCGCCGTCGCCGATTGGCGGGCGGGCGAGGAGGCGGGCCAGAAGCTGAAGAAGACGGGCGGCGCGCCGCCTTCGCTCGCGCTCACCGAGAATCCGGATATCCTCGCCACCCTTTCCGCGCCCGGCTCCGCCCGGCCGGCGCTGGTCGTCGGGTTCGCGGCGGAGACGGAATCCGTCATCGATCACGCCGTCGCCAAGCGCGCCCGCAAGGGCTGCGACTGGATCGTCGCCAACGATGTCTCGGCGGCCGCCGGCACGTTCGGCGGGGACAGCAACAGCGTCCATCTCATCACCGAGGCCGGCGCGGAAAGCTGGCCGGCTCTCTCCAAGAAGGATGTCGGGGAACGGCTCGCCGCCCGCATCGCGGATCACTTTCAGGCAACGACATGAGCGACGTGACCATTCCGATCAAGCGGCTGCCCCACGGGGGCGACCTGCCGCTTCCCGCCTATGCGACGGACCACGCCGCCGGCATGGATCTGCTGGCCGCCATCGACCGGGACCTCGTCCTGGCGCCGGGGGACCGGGCGCTGGTGCCGACCGGCATCGCGATCGCCCTGCCGCCGGGCTATGAGGCGCAGGTGCGGCCGCGTTCCGGCCTCGCGCTCAAGCAGGGGCTGACGGTGCTGAACAGTCCCGGCACCATCGACGCCGACTATCGCGGGGAGGTCGGGGTCATCCTGGTCAATCTGGGACGGGAGCCGGCGACGATCGCGCGGGGCATGCGCATCGCGCAGTTGGTCGTGGCAAGCCACGCGGCCGCCCGCTGGCGCGAGGCGGTGGATCTGGAGGAGACGGCGCGGGGCGCCGGGGGATTCGGCTCTACAGGGACGGCCGGCTGATGCTGAGACTATCGAAGAAGCTGCTTTTCGCGATCGAAGCGGTGCTGGACATCGCGTACAATGCCGGGGACGAGCCCGTGCAGTCGAGCGAGATCACCCGCCGCCAGGGCATTCCGCGCCGCTATCTGGAACAGGTGCTCCAGCAGCTTGTCCGGGAAGGCGTGCTGGCCGGCGTGCGGGGGCCGCGGGGCGGTTACCGGCTGGCCAAGGAACGCCGCCGCATCACGATCGGGGAGATCGTGCGTGTCGTTCGATCGATGGAAACGGCCGGCGATCCGTCGGAGGACACGGCCGGGTCCGATCTGGGCCACAGGATCGTGCGGCCGATGTGGCAGGAAACCCAGCAGGGCTTCATGGCGGCGCTGGACGAGATGACGATCGACGATCTGTGCAAACGCGCCCAGGCAGAGGGCATCGCGCGGGAGTCCGAGACAGCTTTCGATTTTTCGATTTAAATTCTCCGGTTCGTCCCCTAAATTCACTGGTGGATATGTGAAATCCTATTTTTTACATTAAGGGAGTGTTGAAATGGTCGCGGCGGTCAACACCGACAGCGCCCGGAAGCCGGAATTCCGCGGGCGCATCTATGATTCGATCCTGGACACCGTCGGCGCGACGCCGCTGGTCAGGGTCAAGCGCCTCCAGGCGGAGTACGGCGTCAAGGCCGACGTCCTGGCGAAGCTGGAGTTCTTTAACCCGCTTTCCAGCGTGAAGGACCGCATCGGCCGGGCGATGATCGAGGCCATGGAGGCCGATGGCCGGATCAACAAGGACACGGTCCTGATCGAGCCGACCTCCGGCAACACCGGCATTGCGCTCGCCTTCGTCGCCGCGGCCAAGGGCTACCGGCTGATCCTGACCATGCCGGAAAGCATGTCGATCGAACGGCGACGGATGCTCCGCCTGCTGGGCGCGGAACTGCACCTGACGCCGGCGGCGCAGGGCATCAAGGGCTCCATCACGCGGGCGGAAGAGTTGCTGAAGGAGATCCCGAATTCGGTGATGCCGCAGCAGTTCAAGAACCTCGCGAACCCGGAAATCCATCGCCGGACGACGGCGGAGGAGATCTGGCAGGACACCGACGGCGGCGCGGACATCCTGATCTCCGGCATCGGCACGGGCGGCACGCTGACCGGCGTCGCGGAGGTCATCAAGGCGCGCAAGCCCAGCTTCAAGGCCATCGCCGTGGAGCCGGAGGACAGCCCCGTCCTCTCCGGCGGCCAGCCCGGCCCGCACAAGATCCAGGGCCTCGGCGCCGGATTCGTGCCGGACATCCTGAAGACCGACCTGATCGACGAGGTCGTCCAGATCAGCAACGAGCGGTCGTTCGAGATGGCGCGCAAGGCGGCCAGGATCGAAGGTCTCCCGGCCGGCATCTCCTCCGGCGCGGCGCTGGCCGCGGCGTTCGAGGTTGGCGCGCGGCCGGAGAACGAGGGCAAGCAGATCATCGTGATCATCCCCTCGATCGCCGAACGCTACCTCTCGACCGCATTGTTCGACGGGCTGGAATAGGCTCGCGCGAAACGACAGGGAAACGCCCCGCCGGCTCCGCCCGAGCGGGGCGTTTTCGTTATTGTCCTGGTCATGCCGGACTTGATCCCATAGACGCTAACTTTGGTCGTAGTTTTCCCCTCTCCTGCTTGCGGGAGAGGGAGGGACCCGCCGCGAAGCGGTGGGAGGGTGAGGGTTTTGAAGCCGGCGGCGGCGCTGGTACCCCGAACACCCCCACCCTCCCCACGCCTACGGCGCGGGTCCCCTCCCTCCCCCGCTTCGCAGGAGAGGGCAAAGTTGGGTCCGCCCGTCCTTCTCCGCCGGTGACGTGGTGGCGGCCCATGGATTCCGGATCAAGTCCGGAATGACCAACAAAACAGCATCCATAGAGCGCTCGCCGCCCTTTGACGGGGCGAGCGGGCGTTCTAGACTGGCGCGCATGGAGCTTTCCGAAACGCAGATCAGGCGGTATGCGCGGCACATCCTGTTGCCGGAGGTGGGCGGGACGGGGCAGGAGAAGCTGCTGGCGGCGAGGGTGCTGGTCGTCGGCGCGGGCGGGCTGGGCGCGCCGCTGCTGCTCTATCTGGCGGCGGCCGGCGTGGGCTCGCTGGGGATCATCGACGACGACCGGGTCGACCTATCCAACCTCCAGCGGCAAATCATCCACGATACCAACGGCGTCGGCCGGCCCAAGGTCGACAGCGCCGCAGACCGGATCGCGGCCATCAATCCCGACGTGCGGGTGACGCGGCTGCCCGAGCGGCTGACCGCCGCCAATGCGCTTGCCGTGCTGGACGGGTTCGACATCGTCGCGGATGGCAGCGACAATTTCGCCACCCGATACCTGCTGAACGATGCCTGCCGGCTGGCGGGCAAGATTCTGGTCTCCGCCGCGATGCTGCGTTTCGAGGGGCAGATCGGGACGTTCAAGTCCCATCTGGGCGGCGATCATCCCTGCTATCGCTGCATCTTCCCCGAACCGCCGCCGCCAGGCCTGATCCCGAGTTGCAGCGAGGCCGGCGTTCTGGGCGCGCTGGCCGGTCTGATGGGCACGCTCCAGGCGACCGAGGTGCTGAAGGAGATATTGGGGGTGGGGGAGAGCCTGTCCGGCCGGCTGCTGCTGGTCGACGCGCTGAACGCGCGGTTCCAGCCGATGGTTGTCAAGCCGGACCCGGCCTGCCTGCTCTGCGGCCGGGACCCGACGATCACCGATCTGTCGGCCCATGCCTGAGGGTCTGGGGCGCCTTTCGATCATCGTCTTCGATGGCGGCTTCGCCCGAATCCATTACGCGCTGGCGATGGCCAGCGCGGCGGCGGCGACCAATCGTCCGGCGACCCTGTTCTTCACCGGACGGGCGCTGAACGCGCTGATCCCGGACGGCTGGCGGAGGCTGGAGGGCGATGCGGCGGAAGCCGACGCCCGGCTGGCGGAGCGCGGCGTGGCGACCTTCCCGGAGCTTCTGGAGGCGTGCCGGGATCTCGGCGTCCGCTTCATCGCCTGCGAGATGGGGCTGCGGGCGGAGGGCATCGACCGGGCGGAGCTCGATCCCGCCCTGCGGATCGAAATGGCGGGAATCGTCACCTTCCTGAACGAAGCCAGGCCGGATGGCGGGCTGCTGTTCGTCTGACCCTTCAGAATTCCGTTTCCAGCACCCGGTCGGGCGGGGTGTGGCCGTCGGCGAAGGTGCGGATGTTGACGATCACCTTCTGACCCATGTCCAGCCGCCCCTCCAGCGTCGCCGAGCCCATATGGGGCAGCAGCACGACGTTGGGCAGCTTCAGCAGCTTCGGGTTGACGGCGGGCTCATGCTCGAACACGTCCAGGCCGGCCGCGCCCAGTTCCCCGCGCTGAAGCATTTTGGTCAGCGCCGTCTCGTCGATCACCTCACCGCGCGAGGTGTTGACCAGGATGGCCTCCCGGCGCAGCAGCGCCAGCCGGCGGGCGGAAAGCAGATGGTAGGTGGCCGGCGTGTGCGGGCAGTTGGTGGAGATGATGTCCATCCGCGCCAGCATCTGGTCCAGGCTTTCCCAGTAGGTCGCCTCCAGCTCCGATTCGACTTCCGGATGCACGCGCCGGCGGTTGTGATAGTGGATCGACAGGCCGAAGCCGCGCGCCCGCCGCGCCACCGCCTGTCCGATCCGGCCCATGCCGATGATGCCCAGCCGCTTGCCCGACAGCCGGTGGCCCAGCATGGAGGTCGGGCCCCAGCCGGTCCAGTCGCCGGACCGGACCAGCCGTTCGCCCTCCACCAGCCGGCGGGCGGCGGCCAGGATCAGCGCCATCGTCATGTCGGCGGTATCTTCCGTCAGCACGCCCGGCGTGTTGGTGACGGTGATGTTCCGCGCCTTGGCGCTGCGCAAATCGATATGGTCGATGCCGGTGCCGAAGCTGGCGATCAGCTTCAGGCGAGGCCCGGCCGCCTCGATCACGCCGGCATCCAGCGTATCGGTGACGGTCGGCACCAGCACGTCGGCCTCCGCCGCCGCGGCGATCAACTGGTCGCGGGACATCGGCTCGTCATCCAGATTGAGCCTGGTGTCGAACAGCTCCATCATCCGGGTCTCGATCGCATCCGGCAGCTTCCGGGTGACGATGACGAGCGGCTTCTTCCTCTCCGGCATGGGCGCGGCCTTTCCGCCGTGGCAACGGGCCCATCGCCATACCAAGCGGCCGGTGCGTCGTCCAGCGCGATCGGGAGGCCGGATGGTCCGGCCTTGACCCCGCGGGAGGCCGGACCCCTATAGTCGAAACCTCCCGATTCCGCCTCATGGTCCCATGTCATTCCGATTTCTTCTCCTGCCGACCCTCCTGCTGTCGATGCTCGCGGCCGCCGCCCCGGCGCAGGAGCCGGAGACCGAAAGCGGCCTGCCGATCCCGCGCTTCGTTTCCCTCCGCGCCGACGAGGTGAACGTCCGCACCGGCCCCGGATCGCGCTATCCCGTCGACTGGGTCTTCGTGCGCAAGGCGCTGCCGGTGGAGATCGTGGCGGAGTTCGACACCTGGCGGCGCATCCGGGATGTCGAAGGCACGGAGGGGTGGGTCCACCAGTCGATGCTGTCGGGCGGCCGGTCCCTGCTGGTGAGAGGCGAGATTCCGGCGACGCTGCGGGTGGAGCCGCGCGAGGACGCGCCGGCGGTCGCCCGCGCCGAACCCGGCGTGCTGGGCCGTCTCGTCTCCTGCCCCGGCCCGTCCGATCCCGCCGCCGGATGGTGCTATTGCGAGGTCAGCGGCTATGGCGGATGGCTGAGGCGCGAGGACATATGGGGCCTCTATCCGGCTGAAACGATCGAGTGACAGTGGGCGCGCGAAGGCAGTCCAGCCTTGTGCGCCGTAGGGAATCCGCTACAGTCCGGCTCTCAAACCCGCCCTTGAAACCAGGTTAAAGACGGTCGTGACCGGCAAAAACAGCTACAGCTACGAAGATCTCCTCAAATGCGGCCATGGCGAGCTTTTCGGGCCCGGCAATGCCCGCCTGCCCCTGCCGCCGATGCTGATGTTCGATCGCATCACCAGGATCGCGGACCAGGGCGGCGCCCACGGCAAGGGCGAGATCGAGGCCGAACTGGACGTCAAGCCCGACCTCTGGTTCTTCGAATGCCATTTCGAGAGCGATCCCGTGATGCCGGGCTGCCTGGGGCTGGACGCGCTGTGGCAACTCGTCGGCTTCTATCTGGGCTGGACGGGTGCGCCCGGCCGGGGCCGCGCGCTGGGGGTGGGCGAGGTCAAGTTCACGGGCCAGGTGCTGCCGGAAGCCTCCAAGGTGACCTATCGCCTGGACCTCAAGCGGGTCATCAACCGGAGGCTGGTGCTGGGCATCGCCGACGGAACCGTGCTGGTCGACGGCAAGACGATCTATGAGGCGAAGGACCTCCGGGTTGGATTGTTCACCTCGACCGACCAACTGTAGCCACGAACAGCGTTACGGAGAGTTTGCATGCGACGCGTGGTGGTGACCGGAATCGGCATCGTTTCATCGATCGGCAACAACCAGGAAGAAGTCCTCGCCAGCCTGCGCGAGGGCAAGTCGGGCATCGTCGCCGCGCCGGAATATGCGGAGCTGGGCTTCCGCAGCCAGGTCCATGGCGCGGTCAAGATGAACACCGACGACCATGTCGACCGGAAGCTGAAGCGCTTCATGGGCGAAGGGGCGGCCTACAACTACATCGCCATGGAACAGGCGATCGCCGATGCCGGGCTGGATGAGAACGACGTCTCCAACGAGCGGTCGGGCCTGATCATGGGATCGGGCGGACCCTCGACCTCCAACCTCGTCGCGTCGGCCGACATAGCGCGCGAGAAGGGGCCCAAGCGGGTCGGGCCTTACATGGTGCCGCGCTGCATGTCGTCGACCAATTCCGCGACGCTGGCCACGCCGTTCAAGATCAAGGGCGTCAACTATTCGATCAGCTCCGCCTGCTCGACCAGCGCCCACTGCATCGGCAACGGGGCCGAGCTGATCCAGTGGGGCAAGCAGGACATCGTCTTCGCCGGCGGCGGCGAGGAGCTGCACTGGACGCTGTCTGTGCTGTTCGACGCCATGGGCGCGCTCTCCTCCAAATATAACGACACGCCCGCCGTGGCCTCCCGCGCCTACGATGCCGGGCGCGACGGTTTCGTGATCGCCGGAGGCGGCGGCGTCGTGGTGCTGGAGGAGCTGGAGCACGCCAAAGCGCGCGGCGCCAGGATCTATGGCGAGCTGGTCGGCTATGGCGCGACCTCGGACGGCTACGACATGGTGCAACCTTCCGGTGAAGGCGCCGTTCGCTGCATGCGGCAGGCGATGGCGACGCTGGACTGCCCGGTCGACTATATCAACGCCCACGGCACCTCCACGCCGATCGGCGACCTTCGCGAGCTGGAGGCGATCCGGGAGGTATTCGGCGATGGCGACCGGCTGCCGGCGATCAACTCCACCAAATCGCTGACCGGCCATTCGCTGGGCGCGGCCGGGGTGCAGGAGGCGATCTACAGCCTGCTGATGCTGAACCATGATTTCGTCGCGGCGTCGGCGCATATCGAAGAGCTGGACCCGGCGGCGGAAGGCATGCCGGTCGCGCTGGAGCGGCGCGACGATGCCGGCCTCAACTGCGTGATGTCGAACAGCTTCGGCTTCGGCGGCACCAACGCGACCCTCGCCTTCCGGCGACACGATGCCTGATTCCACCAATAACCCGGGACCGGAGCCGATGACCGAGACAGGCCTGATGGCCGGCAAGCGCGGCCTGATCATGGGCGTCGCCAACGACCATTCGATTGCCTGGGGCATCGCCCAGCTTTTGCGGCAGCACGGGGCGGAACTCGCCTTCACCTATCAGGGCGAATCCTTCCGGCGGCGGGTCGAGCCGCTGGCCAATTCCGTCGGCAGCCAGTTGGTGATGCCCTGCGACGTGGGCGACGAGGACAGCATCGACGCCCTCTTCGACCGGCTGCGGGAGGAATGGGGCGGGCTGGATTTCCTGGTCCACGCCATCGCCTATTCCGACAAGAACGAGCTGAAGGGCCGCTATGTCGATACGACGGCGGACAATTTCGCACGGACGCTCAAGATCTCCTGCTATTCCCTGACCGCGCTCGCGCGCCGCGCGGCCCCGATGATGACCAATGGCGGCAGCATCGTCACGCTCACCTATCTGGGCGCGGAGCGGGTGATGCCGAACTACAACGTCATGGGCGTCGCCAAGGCGGCGCTGGAGGCGTCGGTCCGGTATCTGGCGGCCGATCTGGGACCAGAGGGTATCCGCGTCAATTCCATCTCCGCCGGGCCGATGCGCACGCTGGCCGGCAGCGCCATCGCCGACGCGCGCTACGTCTTCAAGTTCAGCCAGGACACCGCGCCACTTCGCCGCAACGTATTGATGGAAGAAGTCGGCGGCGCGGCCCTATATCTGTTGAGTAACCTTTCGGGCGGCGTTACCGGGGAAACCCATCATGTCGATGGCGGTTTCCATGCCGTGGGCATGCCCCATCCGACCAAGCCGCCCTCGGAATAGGACGCTTTCAACAGGTGTCGTCATGAAACTCTCAGTCGCCAGCATTCTCCTGATCGTGGTGATGGCCGGGCTGCTGGGCGGGGCGATCTGGATCGCGGTGGATGTCTGGCAGTCCATGGGCGAGGCCGCCGGCGGCGCAGCGGCGATGAGCGGGCACGGAATCGCCGCCATCATCATCGGCGGGGCCGGGACCCTGGCGCTCGGGATCGTGCTGATGGGGCTGCTCTTCTATTCCAACCGGAAGAACATGGACCGCTGATCCTTCCGACCGGCGTCGGGATGGCTGGCGGTAAAGCGCGGGCGCGGGTAGGCTTCCAGCCGCGCAAGCCTAGCCGTGCAAGCCCCCAGCCGCGCCATCCTTCGTGGAGAGCATGACCTATCCCGGCAATCGATATCCGGCGTCGCCGCCACCGGACGACAGAGGCGGCCAGCAGGGCCGGACGCCGATCTTCAACGTCCCGCCGGTCACGCTCACCTTCGCCAGCCTGCTGGCCATCGTGTTCGGCCTCCTGCACCTGCTGCCGCCGGACGGCCAGGATTT
This sequence comes from Inquilinus sp. CAU 1745, assembly GCF_039839375.1. Taxonomy (NCBI): domain Bacteria; kingdom Pseudomonadati; phylum Pseudomonadota; class Alphaproteobacteria; order Rhodospirillales; family Rhodospirillaceae; genus Inquilinus; species Inquilinus sp. CAU 1745. The sequence goes on along the minus strand of NZ_JBDOQU010000002.1, from coordinate 301,838 downwards.
CGCCGCGCTTTATTTCAGCGTCGTGCCGACGCGCATCGCCGCCGCGCTGGAGACGCCCTTCTCGTTGGAAGGGCTGTGGACGGCGGCGACGCTTCTCACCCACGCCTTCATCCATTTCGACGGCATCCACCTGATCGCCAATGTCGGCTTCCTGCTGGCCTTCGGCAGCGGTTGCGAACGGGCGCTGGGCGTCCGGCGCTACCTGCTGCTCCTGGTCGGCAGCGCCGTGGCCGGGGCGCTGGTCCAGACGGTTTTCGACTGGAACGATTGGGTGCAGATGTACGGCGCGTCGGGCGCGGTGTCGGGCTGCGTCGGCGGCGTGGTCCGGCTGATGGCGACCGATCCCCTGGACCCGCGGCGTCGGCGGCTCGCCCGCAATATCGTGATCGCGCTGGTCGGGGCCAACGTCATCTTCGCGTTGGTCGGCGGCGCGCTTTTCGGGCTGAGCGGCGAAATCGCGTGGCCGGCCCATCTGGGCGGATTCGCCGCCGGCTTGCTGATCGCGCGGCGGCCGCCGCCGCAGCGAATCGACATCCTGGTCTGAATATCCACCGGCCCCTCTTGTGCAATTCCGATGCAGGGGCGATATCCCGAGCGGTTGCAGGGGCTTTAGCCCGCGCCTATATCTCCGGTGAACCTCCCGTCGCCCGAACCGGTGTGACGAGAATCATTGAGCCTAGGGGATCGCGGCAGCGCCTTCGACTAAACCGGGCTTCCGCGACTCTGCCGAAATAGGAACGAGGAACTAGATGGGTAAGGTAATCGGTATCGATCTGGGCACCACCAACTCTTGCGTCGCCGTGATGGACGGGTCGCAGGCGAAGGTGGTCGAGAATGCCGAGGGCGGGCGCACCACCCCGTCGATCGTCGCCTTCGCCGAGGGCGATGAGCGGCTGGTCGGCCAGTCCGCCAAGCGGCAGGCGGTGACCAATCCGGAAAACACGATCTTCGCGGTCAAGCGGCTGATCGGCCGCCGGTACGACGACCCGATGACCCAGAAGGACAAGGGTCTGGTGCCGTACAAGATCATCGAAGGCGACAATGGCGACGCCTGGGTGGAGGAGCGCGGAAAGAAGTACGCGCCGAGCCAGATCAGCGCTTTCATCCTGCAGAAGATGAAGGAGACGGCGGAGAACTATCTGGGCGAGCCCGTGACCCAGGCGGTCATCACCGTCCCCGCCTACTTCAACGACAGCCAGCGTCAGGCGACCAAGGACGCCGGCAAGATCGCCGGGCTGGAAGTGCTGCGCATCATCAACGAGCCGACGGCCGCCGCTCTTGCCTACGGGCTTGAGAAGAAGGGCACGGGCACGATCGCCGTCTACGATCTGGGCGGCGGCACTTTCGACGTCTCCGTGCTGGAAATCGGCGATGGCGTCTTCGAGGTGAAGTCGACCAACGGCGACACCTTCCTGGGCGGCGAGGATTTCGATTCCAAGATCATCGGCTATCTGGCCGACGAGTTCAAAAAGGAGAGCGGGATCGACCTGCGCTCCGACAAGCTGGCGCTGCAGCGACTGAAGGAAGCGGCGGAGAAGGCGAAGATCGAGCTGTCCTCGGCCTCCCAGACCGACGTCAACCTGCCCTTCATCACCGCGGACCAGAGCGGGCCGAAGCATCTCAACATCAAGCTGTCCCGCGCCAAGCTGGAGCAGCTTGTCGATGAGCTGATCCAGCGCACGATCGGCCCCTGCAAGGCGGCGCTCAAGGATGCCGGGCTGAAGGCCAGCGAGATCGACGAGGTCATCCTGGTCGGCGGCATGACCCGCATGCCCAAGGTGATCGAGGCGGTGAAGAGCTTCTTCGGGCGTGAGCCGCATCGCGGCGTCAACCCGGACGAGGTCGTGGCGATCGGCGCGGCGATCCAGGCCGGCGTGCTGCAGGGCGAGGTCAAGGACGTCCTGCTGCTGGACGTGACTCCGCTGTCGCTGGGCATCGAGACGCTGGGCGGGGTCTTCACCCGTCTGATCGACCGCAACACGACGATCCCGACCAAGAAGTCCCAGACCTTCTCCACCGCCGAGGACAACCAGACGGCGGTCACGATCCGGGTCTTCCAGGGCGAGCGCGAGATGGCGGCGGACAACAAGCTGCTGGGCCAGTTCGACCTGGTCGGCATCCCGTCGGCGCCGCGTGGCGTGCCGCAGGTCGAGGTCACGTTCGACATCGACGCCAACGGCATCGTCAACGTCTCCGCCAAGGACAAGGCGACCGGCAAGGAGCAGGCGATCCGCATCCAGGCCTCCGGTGGCCTTTCCGACGCCGACATCGAGACGATGGTCAAGGACGCCGAGGCCAACGCCGAAGAGGACAAGAAGCGGCGTGAACTGGTCGACGCGAAGAACCAGGCCGACAGCCTGGTCCACGCGACCGAGAAGCAGCTTTCGGAGTTCGGCGACAAGGTCGACGCCGCGACCAAAGCGGAGATCGAGGCCGCGTTGAACGAGCTGCGCGAGGTCGCGGGCGGCGACGATGTCGCCGAGATCAAGGCCAAGACCGATGCGCTGGCGCAGGTATCGATGAAGGCCGGCGAGGCGATGTACAAGTCCCAGGCGGCCGAAGGCGAGGCCGGCGAGGACGCATCGGGCGAGGCCGGCGGCCAGAAGCCCGACGATGGCGTGGTCGACGCCGATTTCGAGGAAGTCGACGACGACGACAAGAAGAAGTCCGCCTGACGACCGGCCCGTTCAAGGGGCCGGTCCGGTAACGCCGCCCCGGCGGTTGGGCAGTCAAAAGCCCGACCGGCGGGGCGGCTTCAGGTTGAGGGCCCGGCCATAAGGGGGTCGCCGAAGGAGGCCGAGGGATCGGATGGCGAAGCAGGATTATTACCAGGAATTGGGAGTCGGCCGGGATGCCGCCGCCGGCGAGATCAAGAAGGCCTATCGCACGCTGGCGATGAAATACCATCCGGACCGCAATCCGGGTGACGAGGCCGCGGAACGCAAGTTCAAGGAAATCAGCGAAGCCTACGACGTCCTGAAGGACGAGCAGAAGCGCGCCGCCTACGACCGCTTCGGCCATGCCGCCTTCGAGAATGGCGGCGGTCCGCGCGGACCTGCCGGCGGCTTCGATTTCTCCTCCGGCTTCGCGGACATCTTCGACGAGATGTTCGGCGACTTCATGGGTCAGCGCCGCGGCGCGCGCGGCGGCGTGTCCGGCCGTGGCGCGGACATGCGCTACAATATGGAGATCTCGCTTGAGGAAGCCTTCAAGGGCAAGCAGGCGACGATCCGGGTGCCGACCTCCACCGTCTGCGAGGTCTGCGCCGGCACGGGCGCGGAAGGCGGCTCCCAGCCCTCGATCTGCCCGACCTGCACCGGGATCGGCAAGGTCCGCGCCCAGCAGGGTTTCTTCACGATCGAGCGGAGCTGCCCGACCTGCGGCGGGGCCGGCCGGGTCATCAAGGATCCCTGCCGGGCCTGCGCCGGCAGCGGCCGGACGCGCAAGGAGCGGTCGCTTCAGGTCAACATCCCCGCCGGGGTGGAGGACGGCACGCGCATCCGCCTCGCCGGCGAGGGAGAGGCGGGGCTGCGGGGCGCGCCGCCGGGCGACCTCTACATCTTCCTGTCGCTGAAGCCGCACCGGCTGTTCCAGCGCGATGGCGCGGACATCCATTGCAAGGTGCCGATGCCGATGACCACGGCGTCGCTGGGCGGACCGATCGAGGTGCCGACCATCGATGGCGGCCGGGCGAACGTCACCATTCCTCCCGGAACCCAGACAGGCGCCCAGTTCCGCCTGCGCGGCAAGGGGATGTCGATCCTGCGGTCGCCCAATCGCGGCGACATGTATGTGCTGGTCCAGGTGGAGACGCCGACCAATCTGTCGAAGCGCCAGCGGGAGCTTCTCGAGGAATTCGAGAAGGAGCGGGGGCCGGAATACACCCACCCGGAGAGCGCCGGCTTCTTCGCCCGGGTGAAGGAGTTCTTCGAAGACCTGAAGGACTGACCGGACTGATCTGCTGAAATTGCAATTGTCAAAACCTCGCGGCCATTCCGCGAGGCCGCGACTCCCCCGCGACTCCCCCGCGACTCATTGTCAGGGAACATCCGGCAACCCCTGATCATTAATGATCGTTAAGCATGAAACGCCACGGGAATCCTGGGGAAATCCTGGAGGAAGCCCGCGGCGGGCGCTCCTGCTTTTGCGTGCGGGGGCGTTGAAGTGCGGGAAACCGCAGGGACCGTAGGATCCAGGCGCGGAGGCTGACGCCGGAGATTCCGGCTTCTGTGAAGCCTATTGATCGCGCCCAAGAACGATGGGATGGCTATCTTTGCTGCAGGGCACAAAAAGACCATGTTTTCAGCGCAGAACGTCACGGTCTCCCGGTAGCGTAGAACGCGTCGAGCCACCCACCTATTCCCGTACATGGTCCGTTTAATGAACCGTCGATCGCTCCTCGTCGGAACCGCCCGTCTGGCGCTCCTTTCCATGGCTGCGTCCTCGCTCGGGACCGGCCCGCTGTGGGCCGCGCCGAGCATTGCCGAGGAAGGCGCCGCCTTTTCGTTCGAGACGCTGGTGGAGCGTGCCCGCGCGATGGCGGCGGAAGGATACCAGCCCCCGTCGGGCGACCTACCGGACGCGCTGGAGGCGGTGGATTACGACGAGTATCGCGACATCCGCTACAATCCCGACGAGGCGCTGTGGCGCGACCTGGAACTGCCCTTCCACGCGCAGTTCTTCCATCTGGGTGCCCACTTCAACCGCCCGGTCCACATCTTCGAGGTGGTGGAGGGCATGGCGCGCGAGGTGCTGTACGATCCGAAGCTGTTCGATTTCGGGTCCAACGGCTTCCATGACGGGCTGCCCGAAACGCTGGGCTTCGCCGGCTTTCGCCTGCACCACCAGTTGAACCGGCCGGACTATTTCGACGAGTTGGCGGTGTTCCTGGGCGCCAGCTATTTCCGTGCGCTGGGCAAGGACCAGCAATACGGGCTTTCGGCGCGCGGGCTGGCGATCGACACGGCGCTCCAGAAGGGGGAGGAATTCCCCTACTTCACCGCCTTCTGGCTGGAGCGGCCGGCCGACGGCGCGACGGAAATGAGGCTCTACGCCCTGCTGGACAGCCCCAGCGTCGCCGGGGCCTACAGCTTCCTGATCCGGCCGGGCGTGAACACCAGTATCGAGACGCAGGCCGTCCTGTTCCCGCGCGCGGCGATCGAGAAGCTGGGCATCGCGCCGATGACCAGCATGTTCTTCTTCGGAGAGGCCGACCCCTCCGACCATGACGATTTCCGGCCGCAGGTCCATGACAGCGAGGGGCTGTCGTTGTGGACCGGCGCCGGGGAATGGATCTGGCGGCCGCTGGTCAATCCCCGCAGGCTGCGCGTCAGCTCCTTCCTGGACGAGAATCCGCGCGGTTTCGGCCTGCTGCAACGAGATCGGGACTTCAGCCATTACCTTGACCTGGAGGCCCGTTACGACCGCCGGCCGAGCCTGTGGGTCGAACCCACGGAGGATTGGGGCCGGGGGGCCGTGGAACTGGTGGAAATCCCGACCCTGGAAGAAATCCACGACAATATCGTGGCTTTTTGGGTCCCCGAACAGCCGGTGGAGGCAGGGTCGGAATGGCGGCTCTCCTATCGGTTGCACTGGTGCCTGGAATCCCCCCAGCGCCCGGACGAGGCTGAAGTGTGGGGAACGCGCACCGGAGACGCCGGCGTACCCGGCGTCGAGGACGAGGCGGAAGGCGAGGGCGGGCGCAAGTTCGTCATCGATTTCGGCGGCGGACGGCTTGAGGAACTTCCTGCCGACTCGCCGGTTATCGCGGAGGTCACGATCAGCAGGGGTGAGATCACGACCCCCGTCGCCCAGTACAACCCCGTCATGAAGGGTTGGCGGGTGTTTTTCGATTTGCATGCCGACGGCGACGAGGTCGTGGAGTTGCGCTGCATTCTCAAACTCGACTCGGAAATCATATCCGAGACATGGAGCTATCAATGGACACCCTGATCGACACCGCTTTCGGCGCGGTCTCCGACCGGACGAAGATCCGGCGGGCGCTTGTCGACTATTTCTTCGGTTTCGGCATCACCGACGCGGCGATCCTGTCCGCCCTGGCCGATCGTTTCATGGCGGAGGCCGAAGCCGCCGACGACCCGTGCGGCGCCCCGCAGCGGGCCGAGCGCGCGGTCAATAACTGGTTCGCCGACCTGCTGGGCCCCCGGCTGACCCGGCCGCACATGGCCGCCCAGATCGGGCGCGCGGCCTTCCTGATCGCCGGCCCCGACCGCTGGTCGTCCCTGTTCCTTGCCGAGGAGGAACTGCCGGAAGGATTCGTCGCCACCCTGCGGCGGGCGGCCCCCGTGCCGGCCCCGGAGCCCATCCCCGTGCCGATGGTCGCGCAGGAACTTCGCGCGCCGTCCCTGATCCCCTTCCGCCGGCCGGAGCCGCAGCGGATCAGCGGCCAGCCGGCCTAGTGCGATGGTTTCAACGCTTGGTTCCCAAGCATTGAAAGCTGAATCGCACTGGATTCAAAAAGTTGGTGTTCCGATTCAGCCGACGGATGGGAACCATCCGTCGGCATCGGAACACTAGAACCTCTCAGGATCGAAGGACGACGCCGGATATGGCAGGTCCATCCGCCAACGGCGTCAGCGGAGCATTCCGCCGTCTGTTCGTCTTCGGATTCGCCATCGCCACCGCCACGGTGGCGGTGGCGCAGATGTATGCGGTCCTGGCCGGCGACGGCGTCGGCTGGATCGATATCCTGCTGCTGGCCCTGTTCGCCGCCAGCTTCTCCTGGGTGTCGCTGTCCTTCTGGACCGGGATCGCCGGCTTCTTCGCCCTCCTGATCGGCCGGCGCGGGGCCGGGCTGGTCTGGCCGGAAGAAGGGGACGATTCCCCGCTTCACCAGCGCACCGCCATCCTGATGGCGACCTATAATGAGGACGCTGCCCGGGTCTTCGCCAATGTCCAGGCGATCTACGAATCGGTGGCGGCGACCGGCCATCTCGACGCCTTCGATTTCTATGTGCTGAGCGATTCCACCGATCCCGACAGCTGGATCGCGGAGGAACTGGCCTGGAACGCGATCTGCCAGCGGCTGGATGCCGGCGGGCGCATCTTCTATCGCAAGCGCCGCCACAACATCGAACGCAAGAGCGGCAACATCGCCGATTTCTGCCGCCGCTGGGGCCGCCATTACGAGAACATGGTGGTGCTGGACGCCGACAGCCTGATGACGGGCGAGACGCTGGTGACGTTCGTCCGGCTGATGCAGGCGAACCCGAAGACGGCGCTTATCCAGGCGCCGCCGCTGATCGTCAACCGCAACGCGCTGATCTCCCGCATGCTGCAGTTCGCGGGGCGGATCTACGGACCCGTCTTCTCCGCGGGGCTGGCCTTCTGGCAGTTGAGCGAGGGCAATTATTGGGGCCACAACGCGATCATCCGCGTGCGTCCCTTCACCGACCATTGCGGCCTTCCCCACCTGCCGGGCCGCGCGCCCTTCGGCGGCCATATCCTCAGCCATGATTTCGTGGAGGCGGCGCTGCTGCGGCGCGCGGGCTGGCATGTCTGGATGGCGCCGGAGCTGGAGGGATCCTACGAGGAATGCCCGCCGACGCTCCTGGACTACGCCAAGCGCGACCGTCGCTGGTGCCAGGGCAACCTCCAGCACGGCAAGATCATCCTGGCGCGCGGGCTGCACCCGATCAGCCGCCTTCACCTGCTGACCGGCATCCTCTCCTACGTCTCCTCCCCGTTGTGGCTCGCCTTCCTGTTCGCGGGGCTGATGCTGGCGATCGAGGGCAGCGTGACGGAGCCGATCTATTTCCGGTCGACCGACCCCCTGTTCCCGACCTGGCCGATCTTCAACGAGGCGCTGGCGATCAGCCTGTTCGCGGTGGCGCTGGGCATGCTGCTGCTGCCCCGCCTGCTCGGCCTGCTGCTGTTCCTGCGCGACGGCCGGATGGCTGAACGGTGCGGCGGCGCGGGGCGGCTGACCTTCAGCGTCATCCTGGAGACGGCGTTCTCCACTCTGCTGGCGCCGATCATGATGCTGTTCCAGTCCAGCTTCGTGATCCAGATCCTGCTGGGGCAGGGCGTCGGCTGGACGACCCAGCGCCGCGACGATACCGGCATGACCTGGCGGGAGGCCTTCGCCCGCCATATCGGCCATACGCTGTTCGGCGTAGCGGTCGGCGTCACCGCCTGGTTCCTGTCGCCGCCGCTGGTCTGGTGGCTGTCGCCGCTGATCGCCGGCCTGCTGCTGTCGATCCCGATCTCCTATCTCAGCGCCAAGCGGTCCTGGGGCTTGTGGGCGAAGGAGAGGGGCCTCTTCATCATCCCGGAGGAGGTGGCGCCGCCGCTGGTCATCCCCCGATCCAATCAGATCGCGGAGGAGTTGGAGGCCGAACTGCCGCAGGGCGACGGGCTGGCCCGCATCCTCCACGATCGGGCGGCGAACGCGCTGCATCAGGTGCTCCTCGCCGCCAATCCGGAGACGGTCTCCGAAGATGCCGATCTGCTGGCCGAGGCTCGCCGCAAGCTGAGCGCCGGGGAAGATCTGGACGGGTCGGAGAAGACGGCGCTGCTCTACGATCCGCAGACGATCAACCGAAGCGTTCCCCTGACGGCCTGACCTCCGGCCCGACCCTCTGACGATCATCGGGGCCGATCATGGGGGGTTGATCCGGACGCCGCCGGTTGCTTTTGTGCGCCTATCGTTCGGAATCCAGGGATGTGAGGCGATGAAGTTCGGCGTGGTCGGCTGCGCGGGCCGGATGGGGCGGATGCTGCTGAGGGAGGTCCTGACCTCCCGCGATCGCGGCTGCGAGCTGGTCGGCGCGGTGGCCCGGGAGGGATCGAGTGCGCTGGGCCATGACGCCGGCATCCTGGCCGGCCTCGATCCGTGCAACGTGCGGGTCGAGGACGATCCCGTGCCGCTGTTCGCGGATGCGGACGCGGTGCTGGACTTCACGACCCCGACCGCCACCCGCCGCTTCTCCGCCCTCGCCGCGCAGGGCAAGACGATCCATGTCATCGGCACCACCGGCCTCAGCGACGGGGACGAGAACGCGCTCAGCAAGGCGGCGCGGCACACGCCGATCATCCAGGCCGCCAATATGAGCCTGGGCGTCACGCTGCTGGAGGCGCTGGTCGAGCGCGTGGCCCGGACGCTGGGTGACGAATACGATATCGAGATCCTGGAGATGCACCATCGCCGGAAGGTCGACGCACCGTCGGGCACCGCGCTGGCGCTGGGCCGGGCGGCGGCGGCCGGCCGCGAGGTCGCGCTGGACGAGAAGGCGGTGCGCAGCCGCGACGGCCATACCGGCGCGCGGGAGGCGGGCGCGATCGGCTTCGCCACGCTGCGCGGCGGCGACGTGGTCGGCGACCACACGGTAATCTTCGCCGGCGACGGCGAGCGGCTGGAGCTGACCCACAAGGCGTCGGGCCGCGACATCTACGCCCGCGGCGCGGTGCGGGCCGCCCTCTGGGCGCACGGCCGGAAGCCCGGCCTCTACACCATGCGCGACGTGCTGGACCTCTAGTTGGGCGGCTGCTCCACCGTCACCTCGGTCCTGACCGAATTGGCGATGAAGCATTCCTCATGGGCCTGATGGTGGAGCGCCTCCAGGGCGACGGCGTCCGGCGCATCGCCGGAAAAGACGATCTTCGGCCGCAGGACCGTCCGCGTCACCCACAGCTTGCCGTCCGGCCCCTTCTCCAGCACGCCAACGGCCGCGTCTTCATAGCGGTCGACCACGATCCCCTTCCGCGCGCAGATGGCAAGGAAGGTCAGCATGTGGCAACTCGACAGGGCGGCGACCAGCGCGCCTTCCGGATCGACCCGGTCGGCGTCGCCCAGGAACCGGGGCGCGGAGGAGGCCGGCACGCCGACCCCGCCCTCGAACAGCCAGTCATGGGCGCGGTTGTAATCCTTATAGGCGAAGCTCTCCGTCGTCCGCGTCCAGACGATCCTCGCTTCATGCTCCGACACTGCCGGTCCCGACATCATGGCTCCGTCATTAATGGTTGGAAGATCTCATGCCCGCGCCATCGCCGGCATCCTCAGGCTCTCCAGCGCGGCGCGGAGGGCGCGGGCGAAATCCAGCCTCTCTTCCGGCGTCAGGAACGCCCCGACGATCAGCGACTGGCCGTGGCTGGACAGGCGCACCTGGCTCTCATGCTGCGGCGGGTCGTCCATCGACACGCGCAGCCAGTAGGGCTGGAAGCTCCAGGATTGGAGCGGCCCCAGATGGTTGCCCTTCTCTACGATCAGTTCGCCGTCGGTCAGGCGCACCTTCTCGTAGATCCGCCCGCTGCGATAGTTGGCGCGCATCGCGAAATAGATCAGCGCCACGTCCAGCCCGTAGAATCCGAAGATCGGCCAGGCGCCGTGGAAGTAGAAGAAGCCGCCAATGGTCAGGCTGACGCCGGTGACGACGGCCATCAGCAGGATGAATCCCTGCCGGCTCAGGCTTCTGTGCGGGTGCAGTATGGCATCGAACAGCACCCGCGGCTGGGGGTTGGCGTCCGCCGTCATGGGGCCAAGTCTAGCGCGCCCCCGGCGACGGTAAAGGGGTTTCGGCGGAGAAGCCTTCGCTTGTCACGGCGGCGGCCGGCGCTAAAGTGCCGGCCCATGAAAGCCGCCGACATCGACGAATTCTTCAGCCGCCTGTCCGCCGCCGATCCGGAGCCGCGGACGGAGCTGAATTACGTGAACCCCTACACGCTGCTGGTCGCGGTGGTGCTGTCGGCCCAGGCGACGGATGTGGGGGTGAACAAGGCGACGAAGCGCCTGTTCGAGACGGTGCGAACGCCCCAGGCGATGCTGGCGCTGGGGGAGGAAGGGCTGAAGGCGCATATCCGCACCATCGGCCTGTTCAACGCCAAGGCCAGGAACGTCATCGCCCTGTCGGAGCTGCTGGTCCGCGACCATGACGGCGAGGTCCCGGCCGACCGGGCGGCGCTGGAGGCGCTGCCGGGCGTCGGGCGGAAGACGGCCAACGTGGTGCTGAACGTCGCCTTCGGCCAGCCGACCATCGCGGTCGACACCCACATCTTCCGCGTCGGCAACCGAACGGGTCTGGCGCGCGGCAAGACTCCGGAGGAGGTGGAGCGGAAGCTGATGCGCTACGTCCCCGCCCGCTGGCGGCTGCACGCCCATCACTGGCTGATCCTGCACGGCCGCTATGTCTGCAAGGCGCGCAAGCCCGACTGCCCGGCCTGCATCGTCTGCGATCTCTGCGCCTTCAAGGGCAAGACGGTGGCGGCGTGACGCCCCGCCTCTTCTGCTTCGGCCTCGGCTACAGCGCGCGGTGGCTGGTTGACATCGTCCGGGAGGAAGGGTGGTCGGTCGCCGGCACGTGCCGGAGCGAGGAGAAACGCGCGGCGTTGGCAGCCGAGGGGATCGAGGCGGTCCTTTTCGAGACCGCCGCCACGGCGCTGGAAGGCGCGACCCATATCCTCGTCTCCGCGCCGCCGGGAGAGGATGGCGACCCGGTCCTGGCCGCTTGCCGGGACGCCATCGCCGGGCTGCATGGGTTGGAATGGCTAGGCTATCTGTCGACCACGAGCGTCTATGGCGACCATGGCGGTGCCTGGGTGACGGAGGAATCTGCGCTCACCCCCGCCACCGATCGCGGCCGGCGGCGGCTGGCGGCGGAGGAAGGCTGGCTGATCCTGTGGCGCGACCATGGCGTGCCGGTCCATCTTTTCCGCCTGTCGGGAATCTACGGGCCCGGGCGCAGCGCGATCGACGCGGTCAGGGCCGGCAGGGCGAAGCGGATCGACAAGCCGGGGCAGGTCTTCAACCGCATCCATGTCGCCGACATCGCCCGGACGCTGCGCGCCTCCATCGCCCGGCCGAACCCCGGGGCGGCCTATAATCTGGCGGACGACGATCCTGCGCCCTCCCGTGAGGTGACGCAATATGCGTGCGCGCTGCTGGGCGCGCCGCTGCCGCTGCTCGTGCCGTTCGAGGAGGCGGGGCTGTCGGCCATGGCGCGCAGCTTCTATGCCGACGACAAGCTGGTCTCCAACGGCCGGATCAAACGGGAGCTAGGCGTCCGGCTGCTCTATCCCGGCTATCGCGACGGGCTGAGCGCGCAAATGTCCGCTGGACAGGAGGACGGTTCGTCCCCAGCTTAATTGCGACCGATTCTCATTCAGGACTTCCATGAACACGATCGAATTTCTGCTCTCCCGCCGCTCGGTTTCGGTGAAGCTGATCACGGAGCCGGGGCCGGACGACGAGGCGCTGGACCGCATCCTCCGCATCGCGACGCGGGTGCCGGACCATGGCAAGCTCACGCCCTGGCGCATCCAGGTGCTGCGCAAGGACGGGCAGGCGCGGCTGGGTGACTTCCTGGCGGGGCGCTTCACCGCGCGCCATCCCGACGCCAACGAGAAGCAGGTGGCTTTCGAGAGGGACCGCCCCCAGCGCGCGCCCCTGCTGCTGGTCGTCACGGCGAAGGTGCGCAAGCAGCACAAAATCCCGGAACTGGAGCAAATCCTGTCCGGTGGCGCTGTCTGCCACAACATCCTTCTCGCCGCCCTGGCGGAAGGGTGGGCCGCCAACTGGATCACGGAATGGCCGGCCTATGACGATGAGGTGGTGCGGCTGCTGGGCCACGACCCCGAAACCGACCGCATCCTCGGATTCCTCTATCTGGGCACGGCGGCAGAAGCGCCCGACGAGCGCCCGCGTCCGGAACTGTCCGACGTGGTTTCGCGGTGGCCCCAAACGGCCTGAACCGTGAGCCGCCCCTAGTCGGTTGCGCCACCTGCGGGGGTGTGTTAGATGACGCCCGGCTTTCAGGGTCGGGGGCACGCCTCGGCCCGGATTTTCGTTGTTTTGGCCCCGTTCGACGGCGCTCCCGAGGGGGTCTCCGGAAGGCGGGGCCAAGTCGGATCAGTCGAGGCAATCTGTGGCATCCACGAGCATAGGCCCGTCCGGGATCGCAGCACGCTACGCGACCGCTCTCTTCGATCTCGCCGATGAGAAGAAGGCGCTCGACGAGGTCGCCGGCGATCTCGGCGGCATCAAGGAGATGCTGGCGGGCAGCGAGGACCTTCGCCGCGTGGTGCGCAGCCCGGTGCTGAGCCGGGACGAGCAGGGCCGCGCGATGGCCGAGGTGCTGGAGAAGGCCGGCGTTTCGGAGCTGACGCGCAAGTTCGTCGGGCTGGTCGCCGCCAACCGGCGGCTGTTCGCCCTGCCGGACATGATCGACGCCTATCTGGCCGAACTGGCCCGCAGGCGCGGCGAAGTGACCGCCGACGTGGTCGCCGCCACCAAGCTTACCGCCCCCCAGACGAAGGCGCTGACCGACCAGCTTCGCAAGGTCGTCGGCCAGAAGGTCTCGGTGAATGTCGCCGTCGACCCGTCGCTTCTGGGCGGCATGATCGTCAAAGTCGGATCGCGCATGGTCGACAGTTCCCTGCGCACCAAGCTGAACAAGCTGCAACTCGCCATGAAAGGGATTGGCTGATGGAAATCCGCGCAGCCGAAATTTCCGCGATCATCAAGGACCAGATCGCCAATTTCGGGACCGAGGCCGATGTGGCCGAAGTCGGCCAGGTGCTGTCGATCGGCGACGGCGTCGCGCGCGTCTATGGTCTGGACAATGTCCGGGCCGGCGAGATGGTGGAGTTCCCCGGCGGCATTAAGGGGATGGCGCTGAACCTTGAGACCGACAATGTCGGCGTCGTGATCTTCGGCGAGGATCGCGGCATCAAGGAAGGCGACACCGTCAAGCGGACCGGCGCGATCGTCGAGGTTCCGGTCGGTCGAGGCCTGCTGGGTCGCGTGGTCGACGGGCTGGGCAACCCGATCGACGGCAAGGGTCCGCTGAAGGACGTCGAATACAAGCGCGTCGAGGTCAAGGCGCCGGGCATCATCCCGCGCAAGTCGGTGCATGAGCCGATGCAGTCGGGCCTGAAGGCGATCGACGCGCTGGTGCCGGTCGGCCGCGGCCAGCGTGAGCTGATCATCGGCGATCGCCAGACCGGCAAGACGGCCGTCGCGATCGACACGATCCTCAACCAGAAGACGGTCAACGAGGGCGACGACGAATCCAAGAAGCTCTACTGCGTCTATGTCGCGGTCGGCCAGAAGCGGTCGACGGTGGCGCAGATCGTGAAGACGCTGGAGGAGAATGGCGCGCTCGACTACTCGATCGTTGTCGCCGCCACGGCGTCGGAGCCGGCTCCGCTGCAGTTCCTGGCGCCCTACACCGGCTGCACGATGGGCGAGTTCTTCCGCGACAACGGCATGCACGGGCTGATGGTCTATGACGATCTGTCCAAGCAGGCCGTCGCCTATCGCCAGATGTCGCTGCTGCTGCGCCGCCCGCCGGGGCGCGAGGCCTATCCGGGCGACGTGTTCTACCTGCACTCCCGCCTGCTGGAACGCGCGGCGAAGATGAATGACGAGCACGGCGCCGGGTCGCTGACCGCGCTGCCGATCATCGAGACGCAGGCGGGCGACGTGTCGGCCTACATCCCGACCAACGTCATCTCGATCACCGACGGCCAGATCTTCCTGGAGACGGGGCTGTTCTACAAGGGCATCCGCCCGGCCATCAATGTCGGCCTGTCGGTCAGCCGCGTCGGCTCCGCCGCCCAGATCAAGGCGATGAAGCAGGTCGCCGGCAAGATCAAGGGCGAACTGGCGCAGTACCGCGAGATGGAGAGCTTCGCGCAGTTCGCGTCCGATCTGGACGCGGCGACGCAGAAGCTGCTGGCCCGCGGCGCGCGCCTGACCCAGCTTCTCAAGCAGGGCCAGTTCTCGCCGATGCCGGTCGAAGAGCAGGTGGTGTCGATCTTCGCCGGCGTCCGCGGCTATCTCGACACTGTCGAGGTCAACGAGGTCAACCGGTTCGAGAAGGCGCTCCTGGACGAGGCGCGCTCGAAGGGCGGCGACATCCTCAAGACCATCCGGGAGGAGAAGCAGCTTTCCTCGGAGACGGAAGAGAAACTGGCTGCCCTCATCCAGAACTTCGTGAAGGTCTTCGTCTGAGGGGCCGCGAGGCTCTGACACGAACCCTTACCGAAGCCCCGGAGTGATCGAAGGCGGGCATGGCAAGTCTCAAGGAACTCAGAAACCGGATCTCCAGCGTCAAGTCGACGCAGAAGATCACCTCGGCCATGAAGATGGTCGCGGCGTCGAAGCTGCGCCGCGCCCAGGAGCAGGCCGAGGCGGGGCGTCCGTTCTCCGAACGGATGGAGCGGATGCTGGCCAGCCTCGCCACCCGGATCACGGTGGCCGGGCAGGGGCCGCGTCTGATGACCGGCACGGGCAAGGATGACATCCACCTGCTGGTCGTGGTCACCTCCGACCGCGGCCTGGCCGGCGGCTTCAACAGCCAGATCACCCGTGAGGCGCGCAAGACCATCCGCGCGCTGAAGAACGAGGGCAAGACGGTCAAGCTGCTGACGATCGGCCGTAAGGGGCGGGACAATCTCCGCCGCGATTTCAGCCGGGACATCGTCCACAGCGTGATCGAGGCCGACAAGCCGAAGCTGAGCTTCTCCGCCGCCGACGCGGTCGCGGACAAGGTGCTGGAACTGTTCGACGCGGGCGAGTTCGACGTTTGCACCGTCGTCTACAACCGCTTCCAGTCGACCATCGCGCAGGTGCCGACGGTCCAGCAGGTCATCCCGGTGGCCCTGCCGGAGGCGGAAGAAGCGCCGGAGACGACCGGCAACGCGATCTACGAGTTCGAGCCGGACGAGGAGACGATCCTGCGGGAGCTCCTGCCGCGGAACCTGGCGATCCAGATCTACAAGACGCTGCTGGAAAGCGCGGCGGGCGAGCAGGCCGCGCGGATGACCGCGATGGACAACGCCACGCGCAACGCCGGCGACATGATCAACAAGCTGACGCTGACCTACAACCGGACGCGTCAGGCGACCATCACCAAGGAACTGATCGAGATCATCTCCGGCGCCGAGGCCATCTAGCCAGAGGCCGCCGGAACGATCGGTTCCGACGACGAACTTTTACGGCAGACCCCGTACATCTTTGCGAGGATTCACCCCATGGCCACCAAGACCGCGACCAAGCCCAAGGCCGACAGCAATTCCGTCGGCAGGATCACCCAGGTTCTGGGCGCCGTCGTCGATGTCCAGTTCGACGGCGAACTGCCGGCGATCCTGAACGCGATCGATACCGATCTCGACGGCAAGAGGTTGGTGCTGGAAGTCGCCCAGCATCTGGGCGAGAACACCGTGCGCGCCATCGCCATGGACTCCACCGACGGTCTGGTGCGTGGCCAGGAGGTGGCGGACACCGGCGCCCCGATCACCGTGCCGGTCGGCCCCGAGACGCTGGGGCGCATCATCAACGTCATCGGCGACCCGATCGACGAACGGGGCGACGTCAAGGCCAAGGGCAGCGCGCCGATCCACCGGTCGGCCCCGGAATTCATCGACCAGGCGACCGAGCAGGAGATGCTGGTCACGGGCATCAAGGTCGTCGACCTGATCGCCCCCTACGCCAAGGGCGGCAAGATCGGCCTGTTCGGCGGCGCGGGCGTCGGCAAGACCGTGACCATCCAGGAGCTGATCAACAACATCGCCAAGGCCCATGGTGGCGTGTCGGTCTTCGCCGGCGTCGGCGAGCGGACCCGCGAGGGCAACGACCTCTATCATGAGATGATCGAGGCCGGCGTCATCAACTTCGAGGGCGAATCCAAGGTCGCGCTGGTCTATGGCCAGATGAACGAGCCGCCGGGCGCCCGCGCCCGCGTCGGCCTGACCGGCCTGACGCTCGCGGAATATTTCCGCGACGAGGAAGGCCAGGACGTGCTGTTCTTCGTCGACAACATCTTCCGCTTCACCCAGGCGGGTTCGGAAGTGTCGGCGCTCCTGGGCCGCATCCCGTCGGCCGTGGGCTACCAGCCGACGCTGGCGACCGACATGGGCGCGCTGCAGGAGCGCATCACCTCCACCAAGAAGGGCTCGATCACCTCGGTCCAGGCCATCTACGTGCCGGCCGACGATCTGACCGACCCCGCGCCGGCGACCTCCTTCGCCCACCTTGACGCGACCACGGTGCTCAGCCGCTCGATCGCTGAGCTGGGCATCTACCCGGCGGTCGATCCGCTGGACAGCACCAGCCGCATCCTGGAGCCGCGCGTCGTCGGCGACGAGCACTACCAGGTCGCGCGCGACGTGCAGCGCATCCTGCAGACCTACAAGGCGCTCCAGGACATCATCGCCATCCTGGGCATGGACGAGCTGTCGGAAGACGACAAGCTGACCGTCGCCCGGGCGCGGAAGATCCAGCGCTTCTTCAGCCAGCCCTTCCACGTGGCCGAAGTGTTCACCGGCTCGCCGGGTGTCTTCGTCCCGGTCGAGGAGACGGTGCGCGGCTTCAAGGGCATCGTGGCCGGCGAATACGACCATCTGCCGGAGATGGCGTTCTATATGGTCGGCACCATCGACGACGCCGTCGAGAAGGCCCGCAAGCTCGCCGCCGAGGCGGCCTGAGGAAAGGCCGCGCGGCCGAAGGGAGACATCTTAAGCGATGGCAGAGAAGACAGCCTTCGAACTCGTCTCGCCGGAACGGCTTCTCGCCTCGCTGGAGGTCGAGATGGTCGTGGTTCCGGGAGCCGAGGGCAATTTCGGCGCGCTGAAGGGCCATGCGCCCCTGATCTCCACCCTGCGGCCGGGCGTCATCGACGTCTATGAGACGCGGCCCACGATCTCACGCCGCATCTTCGTCGCCGGCGGTTTCGCCGAAGTGACGCCGGAACGCTGCACCATCCTGGCGCAGGACGCGGTGGACCTGGCGGAGCTTGACGCGGGAACGGTGGAGCAGGAAATCCGGGACCTGGCGGAGGACGTGTCGGACGCCAAGTCCGACCATGACCGGACGGCCGCCCAGCACGCCTTAGAGGTGGCGCGGGCCAAGCAGGAAGCGCTCAGGGCCGCCTGAACGTCCCTTCGTTACAGACGGTTGAAAACACTTGCGAAGCCGCTCACAGTTGGGCGGCTTCGCTTGCGTTTGCGACCATCAACAGGACGGAGAGCGACGAAACATGGCGTACAAGCACTGGACGCTCGACGACATCCCCTGGGACCGGCTGGACCGGTCGAAGGTCGACCCTGACCAGCTCAAGATCATCAAGGCGGCTGCGATGGTGGAGTTCAACGCCACCGACTATGTCGCCTATCTGGAGAATGTCTTCGCCGGCGACGAGGTTTTCCTCGAAGCGGCGCGCGCCTGGGGCGTGGAAGAAACCCAGCATGGCGAGGCGCTGGGACAGTGGGCTTCAAGGGTCGATCCGGATTTCGACTTTCCCAAGCGGTTCGCCGATTTCCGCGCCGGCTTCCGCCCCGATATCGACGCTGACCATTCGGTGCGCGGATCGCGGGCGGGGGAGATGGTCGCCCGCTGCATGGTGGAGGTCGGCACCTCCTCCTACTATTCGGCGCTGGGCGACGCGACGGACGAGCCGGCGCTTGAGTTCATCTGCCGGAAGATCGCGGCCGATGAGCTTCGGCACTACAAGCTCTTCTACGACCATCTGAAACGCTATCTGAACAGCGAGGGGCTGAACCGCTTCCAGCGGCTCAAGGTCGCGCTGGGCCGGATCACGGAAACGGAGGATGACGAGCTGTCCTACGCCTATTACGCGGCCAACAATGAAGGCGAACCCTACGATCGTGAGACCGCCAACCGCGAATATATGCGCCGGGCGCTGCCCTACTATAAGGATCTCCATATCGACCGGGCGCTGGCGATGGTCTTCAAGGCCGTTGGGCTGAAGCCGCATACACCGCTCTATCGCACCACCTCCTTCGGCGCGAAATGGCTGAAGGGCCGGCAACAGCGCAAGCTGGCGCGGCAGGCGGCCTGACTCGAGTTATGCCGGTATTCCGCACCCTGATCTGGAGCGCGGCCCGCAGGCTGGCCGCCGATCCGCGCGTCCAGAAGAAGGCGCTGGAGATGGCCGAACAGGCCCGTCCCCGTGTGGAGCAGGCGGCCCGCGACGTCCGCCGCATCGCCGGCGAAACCAGCCCGGTCAACGATCCGGGCGGCTTCGCGCGGAAGGTCAGGGACCAGGTGCTGCGGAAGGGGCCGAAGTAAAAGCCGACCTACTCGACCGGCTTCTCCCTCGCCGCGTCTGGCTTTCGAGACACCCATTCCGTGGCGCGCTGTACGACCGCGAACAGGGTCGGGATGACCACGAGGCCGATTGTCGTGGCGGCCAGCATGCCGCCGACGATGGCGACGCCGACCGCCTGCCGTGCGCCCGCGCCCGCGCCGGTCGAGTGCGCCAGCGGCAGGACCCCGAAGATGAAGGCGAGCGCGGTCATCAGGACCGCGCGGAAGCGCTGTTCGGCGCCCATCCGCGCGGCTTTCTGGATAGAGTGCCCTTCGTCCCGCCGTTCCTTGGCGAATTCGACGATCAGAATGGCGTTCTTCGAAGCGAGGCCGATCAGGAGCACGATCGCGATCTGGGCATAAACGCTGTTCTGGAGCCCGAGCAGCGTCAGCGCGGCGGTCGCGCCGAACAACGCCACCCCGAGCGAGAAGACGATCGCAAGAGGCAGCGTCCAGCTTTCATACTGCGCGACCAGGAACAGGAAGGCGAAGAGAAGGGCCAGCCCGAAAACCATGGACTCCTGCCCGCTGCTTTGTTGCTCCTGGAAGGAGAGGCCCGACCATTCGAAGCCGTAACCTTCCGGCAGGACCTCCGCCGCGACCCGCTCCACCGCGTCCATCGCGGCCCCGGAACTTCCGCCGGGCGCCGCCACCCCGTTGATCGGCGCGGCGACGGAGAGATTGTACCGGGCGATGACATAGGGGGCGAGGACGGTCGTCGTCGAGACGACGGTGCGGAGCTGCACCATCTCGCCCGTATCGCTTCGTACGTAGAGATTCAGAATATCCGAAGCCTCGTCCCTGAAGTCGGCGTCGGCCTGAAGGTTCACCTGGAAGGTCCGGCCCTCCAGCGTGAAGTCGTTGACATAGCGCGAACCGAAATGAGCGCCCAGCGCCGAATAGATGTCGTTGACGCTCAGGCCCAGCGTCGCGGCGCGAGTGCGATCGACATCGACGAAGATCTGCGGCACGTCGGCATCGAAGGTCGTCGAGACGCCGCCGATCTCCGGCGCCTGGTTGATCGCGCTGACGAAGGAGCGCGCGACTTGCGCGATCTCCGCCGGCGGCTGCCCCTGGAGCGCCTTCAATCGCAGATCGAGGCCGCCGACGGCGCCGATGCCCGGAATGGCCGGGGGGGCGAACACGGCGACGGTGGCGCCCGGGATCGTCGCGAATTGCGCCCGCAGCTTGCCGATTATGGCGTCGAGCTGGAGGTCCGGCTCCGTACGCTCCTCCCAGGGAGCCAGTGCCGCCAGGGCGAATCCGCCGTTGGGCGTCATGGTGCCTTGCAGGATGCTGTAGCCGGAGACTGAAATGACGTCCTGGACGCCTTCCGTCTCCGCCAGCATATCCTCGATCTCGCCAATGATCTCCTGCGTACGGTCGAGGGAGGCGGCGGCCGGCAGCTGGATGTCCATGAACAACGCGCCCTGATCCTCATCGGGGAGGAAGGTCGAGGGCAAGTTCGTGAAAAGCAGAACAGCGCCGGCGAAGCACGCGATGAGGAGGCCGAGCCCGAGAACCGAAAAACGCACGAAGAAACCGACAATCCGGCCGTAGCCGTTGCGGATCGCGTCGAGAAGCCGCGAAAACCAGCCGAGCGGCCCGCGCCGATAGCCCGGCTTCACCCGCTTGAGCAGGACGGCGCAGAGGGCGGGGCTGAGCGTCAGCGCCACGATCGCCGAAACCACGAGCCCGGCCGACAACGTCACCGCGAACTGCCTGTAGAGCTGACCGTTGATGCCGGGCAGGAAGGCGGTCGGGACGACCACGGCCAGCAGAACGAAGGTGGTGGCGATGATCGGGCCGGAGATCTGCCCCATCGCCTTGCGCGTTGCGGCGGCCGTGTCGATGTCGGGATCGCCCTCCATGACATGCTGGACGTTCTCGACCACCAGGATCGCATCATCCACCACCAGCCCGATCGCCAGGACCAGCGCCAGCAGCGTGATCGTGTTCGCCGAATAACCCATCACCAGGAGAACGGCCATGGCGCCCAGCAATGAAACGGGAATGGCGAGTGCGGCGATCAGGGTGGCGCGCCAGTCCTGCAGGAAGAGGAACGTGATGATAAGAACGATGATGAAGGCTTCGAACAGCACGTGCACGATCTGTTCGACGCTCGCGCGCACGAAATCCGTCGCGTCGTAGACGACCTTGTATTCCAGCCCCGGCGGAAAAGTAGCTGAGAGCCGTTCCAGTTCGGCCATCACCCCGTCGGCGGTGGCGAGGGCGTTCGCCCCGGGCGACTGGGCGATCTGCATCATCGCCGTTTCCTGCCCGTTGAGCATAGCGCTGGAGGCGTAGCTCTGGGCGCCGAGTTCGAGACGCGCGATATCGCGCAGGCGAACGATCGCCCCTTCCTCGTCCGTGCGTACGATAATGTCGGCGAACTGTTCCGGAGAGATCAGCCGGCCCTCCGCCACCAGCGTGTACTGCACCTCCGTGCCTTCCGGGGCCGGCGGCGCGCCGACCTGGCCAAGAGATGCCTGGATGTTCTGCGACCGTATAGCAGCCGCCACCTCGTCCGCGGTGATGCCGAGCGCATTCATGCGCGTCGAATTCATCCAGACGCGCATCGAATATTCCGACGCGCCGATGACCACGGCCTCGCCGACGCCCTCCACGCGTGAAATCGCATCGACGATGGTGGTGGAAGTGAAGTTGGTGACCTCCAGCGCGCTGAGGCTGCCGTCGGGCGAATAGAAGCCGAGCGCCAGGACGAAGTCAGGGGAACTGGCCTGGACGGACACGCCTTGCTCGGCCACCTCCGCCGGCAACTGGGAGATCGCCAGTTGCGCGCGATTCTGCACGTTCACCTGGGCGATGTCGGGGTCGGTGCCGACCTCGAACGTGACCGAAAGCGAGTATTGTCCGGCGTTGGAGCTTGTCGACGACATGTACATCATGTCGTCGACGCCGTTGATCGCCGTCTCCAGCGGTCCGCCGACCACGTCCGCGATCACTTCGGCGCTGGCCCCCGGATAGGTCGCGGAAACGTTGACCGTGGGGGGCGTGATCTCAGGGTATTGCTGCACCGGCAGCGCGAAAAGCGCCAGAGCGCCCGCGATCGAGATGACGATGGAAACAACCATCGCCATCCGTGTTCGGGTGATGAACAGCCCGGATATCATGAGTCGCCATTCACCGGCTGGCCCTGGCTGGGCTGGCCCTCGCTCGGCTGGACTGCCATCCCCTCGCTGAGGCGCTGGATGCCTTGAACGATGACGGGTTCGCCGCCGCTCAGCCCCTCGGTGACCGCCCAGCCGTTCTCAACCCGCGCGCCCGTTGTAATGCGATGCTGGGAGACGGTGTTGTCCTCGCCCAGCACGTAGACGAAGCGGCCATCCCGATCCTGCAGCACCGCGGTCTGCGGCACGACCGGCAGGGCCGGAACGTCCGACTCGCGCACGGTCAGCGTGACGTACTGATTGGGGATGAGGAGATGGTCGGGATTGGGGAAGGTTATGCGCACCGCGACCGTGCCGGTTCGCGGGTTCACCTCGGTCTCGATATATTCGATCTGCCCGCTCTGCTCGTAATCCGTGCCGTTGGGCAGCCGCAGCGTGAGGTTCAGCGCATTCGGATCGATTGCGCCTGGTCCTTCGACCTCCTGTTGGCGCAAGGTCGTCACCAGACCCTCCGTGACCGAGAACACCACCCGTATCGGATCGAGTTGAACGACCCGTGCCAGAGCACCCGATTCTGGTCCGACCAGATTGCCCTGGGTGTATGTGGCGCGGCCTATCCGCCCGGTGATCGGCGTCGTGATCCGCGTATAGGACAGGTTGAGTTCGGCTGCGCGCAACGCCGCCTGCGCGACCTCGACATCGGCGCCCGCAATGTCGAACGCGGCCTGCGCGTCGTCGAGCGTGGCCTGAGCCACTGTCTGACGCTGGACAAGCTCTCGCGTGCGGTCAAGGGTTTGCTCCGCCGCCAGGCGCGCCGCCTCGGCCCTGGAGAGCTGCGCCTCGGCCGAAGCAACGTCGATCTGATACTGATCGGGCTCGATCTCGAAGAGAAGGTTGCCTTCTTCGACCATCGATCCGGCCTCGAAATCCACGGTGCGCAGGAAACCCTGCACGCGGGCGCGAATATCGACAGCCTCGATCGCCTCGACGCGGGCGTTGAACTCGGCGGGGTTGCTGACCTCCTGGATTTCTATGCGCTCCACGACGACTGCGGGCGGCGGGGCCTGTCCGGCGCCGGGGGCCTGGGCGAGTCCGGGCGAGCTGAGGCCCGACAGGGTCAACGCGGCGACGATCCCGCGGAATCGCGGGGCAAGTCTGGTCGCTTCGATCATGGAGGCATCTCCGCAAGCCACGAGTAGGTTGGCCGCTACCGCTATCCGAAAGGATTAGAACATCTCGTCATGTCTGCACCTGCCCGTCAAGAAGCAGATGCCGTCCTCCAATGATGGAAAGCCGCCGTTCCTACGTCCCGCAGAGCCGCCAGGGGCCGATGTCCAGATGGATGTGGTCGTGGTGGTCGCGATCGTGGTTCGGGGTCAGGACGACGCTGAACAGGCGGCAGGCGCCGGCCGAGACTTCGCGCAAGAAGGCTTCCTTCCGGCCGCCGACCGACCAATCGTCCTCCACGTCGATGACAGTTCCGTCGGCCAGTTCGAACCCGCCGATGTCGATCGCCTTGCCCAGCGCATGTTCCGACAGCCTGCCGCCGCCGCTCGACCTCTCGCGGCAGGCATAGCCGCCCATATGGCGCAGCCGCACGACCGGCTGGCCGAAATGCCTCTGGGCGGCCGGCTGGACGATTCGGCGCTCATAGCTGTTAAGGACGAAGGCCAGGGTGCAGCCGACGGTGACGGGGGCGCTCATCGTCGCGGTTGACTGGCGGAGGGAGATCGCGGTGCGGACGCCGCAGCTTCCGGGCGTGCCGAAATCCTCCACCTTCTCGAAGACGACGCCATGGTCGGCCAGCGCGCCGAGGCAGGCTCCGCCGGAGAGCAGCACGGAAGGGTCCGGCGGTCCCGGCGGCAGGGAAGGCGGGGACGGGCCGGCGCAGGATCCCAGCATCAGCAGGAAGACCAGCGCCGGAAGGCGCTTCATGAGTCGGTTCGGCCGGAATGTTCGGCAAGCTCGACATTGTTGCCGGCGGGGTCGCGGGTGAAGAACCGCCTTATGCCGGCGATCGGCCGCTGGTCGGCGGCAATGGGCGCGCCGGCTTCCCGCAGGGCCTTCTCCATCGCGTCAAGATCGGCGACGCGGAAGCAGACATGGCGGGAGGCCGCCATCTGCGCGCCCCGGTCGGGCTCATCGAGCGACAGGTGGATCTGCTGGGCGCCGATCCGGAACCATGCGCCGGACGAACGCTGGCTCTCCGGCTTGGGCAGGCGTTCCAGGCCCAGCTCGGTCTCATAGAAGGCGATGGTCGCCGCTTCCTCGTCGGGCGTGCAGGTGATGTTGACGTGGTCGAGCGCCAGGACCGTCATTCCGCAGCTCCTTTCATCTTCGCCAGAAGGGGGGCGAAGGCCTCCAGAACGGCGGCGTAGACCTCCCGCTTGAAGGGGACGATGCTTTCCAGCACCTCGTCGGGGTCGGACCATCGCCAGGCGTCGAACTCGTCATCCTTGGCGGCGTCCAGGTCGATGTCGCTATCGCCGCCGGTGAAGCGGAAGGCGATCCATTTCTGCTCCTGCCCCCGATAGCGGCCGCGCCAGAGTTTGCCGACAAGGGCGTCGGGCAGGTCGTAGCGCAGCCAGCCTTCGGTTTCCGCCAGGAATTCCGCGCGGTCGGTGCCGGTTTCCTCCAGCAGTTCGCGCAAGGCGGCTTCACGGGGCGTCTCGCCCTTGTCGATGCCGCCCTGCGGCATCTGCCAGGCGTCGGGCGTGTCCTTGCGGCGGCCGACGAAGATCCGGCCGTCGCGATTGACCAGGACGACGCCGACGCAGGAACGGTAGGGCAGGGGCTGGGACAAGGGGTTCACCCGGCGGTTTCGGTTTCCTCTTCGGCCACGGCGCTGACCGGGGCGAGGACGACCCCGCTGTCCAGACCTTCCGCCCAGACGGACAGCCGCTCGACCACCACCGGGTAGGGCGGCAGCAGGATGACCGCCTTGCCGGCCCGGCGGGCCAGCGCCTCGGCCTCGGCCAGCAGCGCGTCGACCGCGTCCGGCGCGACTGCCTCGTCAAGCCGGAGATCGACGGAGGCGAAGGGAAGATGGGCGGAGGTTCCGGCGGGGGCCGCTCCGGTGGCGTCCAGGAACAGCAGCCCGCGCCCGTCCAGATTCTCCAGGACCGGAGCCAGCGCCTCTTCCTCCGCGACGAAGGCCGTCCCGGTCCTGTTGAGGATTCCGACATAGCCGTCGGCCTGACCCAGCACCCATTCCAGCCGGCCGCGGTTCCGCTCCCGATCATTGTCGATCAGCAAAGTGTGCGGTCCCGGATCGTCGGTGGGGTAGGAGGCGGGCTCCATCGGCACGGCGATCAGCACTTCATGCCCCGCCAGCCGGGCGTCGGCCACCGCCTGGTCCAGATCGCGGCCGTAGGGGCTGAAGGCGAGCGTCACCGCGCCGGGCAGTTCCTCGATCGCCGCGCGGGTCACGGCGGCGGCCTGTCCCAGCCCGGCCATGACGATGGCGATGCTCGGTCTCGGATCGTCCCGGTTGAAGGGGCGGGCGTAGTAGCGCCAGGGTTCGCGGCCATCCTCCGCGACGGCCGGCAGCGTGCCGCCGTTCGGCCCCGGCGCGGAAAGCGCCGGGTCGACTGCCGCCAGGACGATCTCGGCCGGCTGAAGCGTGGCGACGTCTTCAGGCGCGGCAGGGATTTCGGGGGCGGGAGGTTCGGCGGCAGTGGCTTCGGCGGCGGGCTCCGCCAGCGGTTCGGGAGGCGACGGTTCCGCTGTGGGAAGCTCCTCCACCGCCGGAGGTTCGGGCGGAGAAGGCGGCGCGGCCGCTTCCTCCGGCTGGGCCGGCTCGGGCGCAATCGGTTCGGGCTGGAGAGGTTCGGATTCCGCTGGGGCGGATTCGGGCGTTGCCGCCTCGGGAGTTTCCTCAGCCGCAGTGGTGGGCGGCGGCGGAGGCAGATCCAGCGAGGCGACCAGCGTGGCGCGGTCTACTTCCGACCGCGCGGCCGCCAGCGTGTCCTCCGCCTCTCCGGCCAGCCAACCGATCAGCCCGCCCAGCGCGACCACGATGAGCAGGGAGACCAGCGCGAAGGCTCCCCACCCTCCGAGCTTCCGGCCCTGCTTCGTCGTCGGCCGACCCCTCCGACCCTTCTCCATATCGACCACGTTCTCTCCGCCGTTCTGGTCCCTGCCGTCGCCTCAGCCTAGCCGGAGAAAGGTTAAGAACAAGCCTCTCCGAAATCTGCCTCCCCCGGGCGCGCTCAGTTGGCCGCGCGCTGCTCGCTGAACAGCGAGATGCCGCGCAGCAGGTCGATCGCCCGGTCGAGCTGGTAGTCGAACGGCTCCTCCTCGCCCTCGGGCGGGACCTCGGACATGTCCTCGCCGACCGGCACGGCCTCGTCCTCGCCGGCGGGGGCCTCATCCTCGCCCTCGGCCGGCGCATTGTCGTTGGCGGCGGGGTCGCCTTCCTCGACTGCGTTGTCGTCCGGCTCGTCCTCCAGCGGCACCTGGTTGTTGTCCAGCGCGCCGCGCAGATCGGCCTCCCGCCGGGCGATGCCGGCCTGGATCTCCTCCAGGCGCGCCTGCTCGACGATGATGTCGGGCTCGATCCCCATGGCCTGGATCGACCGTCCGCTGGGGGTGAAGTAGCGCGCCGTTGTCAGCCGCATCGCGCCATTGCCGGGCAGCGGCATGATCGTCTGGACCGATCCCTTGCCGAAGCTCTGGGTGCCCATGATGACAGCCCGGTGGTGGTCCTGCAGGGCGCCGGCGACGATCTCCGACGCGGAGGCGGAGCCGCCATTGATCAGCACGATGACGGGAAGCCCGTCCGCCAGGTCGCCCTCGGTGGCGTTCCAGCGCTGGCCCCGATCGGGATGCTGTTCGCTGCGGGTGGAGACGATCTCCCCCTGCTCCAGGAAGGCGTCGGAAACCGCGACCGCCTGGTCCAAGAGCCCGCCCGGATTGTTGCGCAGGTCGACGACGTAGCCCAGCAGGGCATCGCCGGTCTCCTCATCGATCGTCGCCATCGCCTCTTCCAGTCCGGACATCGTCTGTTCGGTGAAGCTGGTGATGCGGATATAGCCGACATCCTCGATCACTTCCGACCGGATCGATTCCACGCGGATGACGTCACGGGTCAGCGTGACGTCGAACGGCTCCTGCTCCCCGCGCTGGATGGTGACGGTGAGGTCGCTGCCGACCGCGCCGCGCATCTTGTCGACCGCGTCGTTCAGCGTCAGGCCCATCACCGGCTCGCCGTCCAGATGGGTGATCAGGTCGCCGGCTTGGAGTCCGGCGCGGAAGGCCGGCGTGTCGTCGATCGGCGACACCACCTTGACCACCCCGTTCTCCATCGTGACTTCGATGCCCAACCCGCCGAACGCGCCGCGGGTCTGGACCTGCATGTCCTGGAAGCTCTCCTCGTTGAGGTAGCTGGAATGCGGATCGAGAGAGGTCAGCATGCCGTTGATCGCGGCTTCGATGAGCTGCTTGTCGGTCACCTCCTCCACATAGTCGGCGCGGACCCGCTCGAAGACCTCGCCGAAGAGGTCGAGCTGGCGATAGGTGTCCAGCCGGTCGTCGGTCGGGTTCTCCGACGGTTCCGACTGCGCGATCACCAGCGCCGGGACGCCCGCCAGGGCGGCGGCGAGCGCGATGGCGGCGACCTGAAGCTTCTTCATCCTCAACCTCTTTCCTGGGCCTGGCTAAGCCCTTCTACCGGATTGACCGGCTGTCCGTCGCGGCGAAACTCGAAATAAATCTCGGCAGTCTGGCTTTCGGCGGCTTTCGCCGCGGTTCCGACCGGTTCCCCGGCCGCGATCTGTTGTCCCACGACGGCGTCGATGATGTCCAACCCGCCAATCAGCGAATGATATCCACCGGGATGTTGCAGGATCAAGATGCGCCCGTAGCCCCGGAACGGCCCAGCGAAGCGGACGGTTCCGCCGATCGGCGCCACCACCGGCGCGCCGGCGACGGTGCTGATCCGCAGGCCGCGCGCCGGCTCTCCGAACCGGTCGGCTTCGCCATAGCGGAGGACGACGCTGCCGGCGACGGGCATAGGCATGCCGCCGAAGGTTGCCGAGGCGGGGGGCGCCGCCTCCGCCGCCAACCGCCGCGCCTCTTCGGCCGCTTCCGCCGCTGCCTCCGCCTCTGCGCGGCGTCGTTCCTCGGCCTCCGCCTCTGCTTCCGCCTCTGCGCGGCGGCGGGCTTCCTCGGCCTCCAGCCGGGCGATCAGCTCGCGTATATCGGCCGCCTCACCGGCCAGGGCGGCAGATTGCGCGGCGGCCTCGGCGCGTTCGGCTTCCGTCAGGGCCAGCGCTTCGGTCCGTTGGGCGACGGCGTCGTTCAGCCGGGCGATCTCCCCATTCAACGCCCTGCGGGCTTCATCCGCCGCCAGGCGCCGCTCGTCCAGTTGGATGCGCGTTTCCTCAAGGTCGGCCAGCGTGCGGCGGACCGTCGCCGCCTCCGCCTCCAGCGCCGGGATGGCGGCCGACAGGACCGTCGCGCCGCGCACAACATCCAGCGGCGCGCCGGGACGCACCAGCAGCGCTTCGGGCGGCGTCCGACCCAGCCGGGCCAGCCCCGACAGCAGCCGGGCCAGCCGGTCGCGCCCGGCGGACAGCCGAAGCCTCAGATCGGCCTCCTGCCTCTCCAGTGTCGCCAGATCCTCGCCGATCTCCATCAGTGCGCCCTGTCGGGCCATCACTCGCCGGGCGGCCTCGATGCTGTCGGCCCTGAGGGCGGCGATGGCCTCGGCCGCCGCGGCGCTGTCGCGCGCCAGCTCGGCCTCGCGCGCCCGGCCCGCCTCCAGCCCCTGCTCGACCTCACGCAGCCTTTCCGCCGCGGCGTCGGCATCGGCGTCCTGCGCTCCGGCGGACGGGGCGCAAAGGAGAAGGGACAGGGCGAGGAGGAGGGCTGGGCGCAAGATTATTCGGCGGCTCGCCGGGCGCGGGAAGGGTCGATCAGGCTTTGGCCCGTCATCTCCGCCGGCTGGGGCAGGCCCATCAGTTCCAGCAGGGTCGGCGCCACATCCGCCAGCCGCCCGTCACGGAGCTTCGCCCCCTCCGGCCCGCCGATCAGCATCGCCGGCACCAGGTTAAGCGTGTGGGCGGTGTGCGGCTGTCCCGTCTCCGGATCGCGCATGGTCTCGCAATTGCCGTGGTCGGCGGTCACGAAGGCCGCGCCGCCTTGGCCGACGATCGCCTGTTCGATGCGGCCCAGGCAGGAATCCACCGTCTCCACCGCCTTGATCGCGGCGGGCAGGCTGCCGGTATGGCCGACCATGTCCGGGTTGGCGTAGTTGAGGATGATCAGATCGTATTTCCCGCTGTCGATCGCCTCGACCAGCCTGTCGGTCAGCTCCGGCGCCGACATTTCGGGCTGGAGGTCGTAGGTCGCGACCTTGGGGCTGGGCACGAGGATGCGATCCTCGCCCTCAAACTTCTGTTCCTCGCCGCCGTTGAAGAAGAAGGTGACGTGGGGATATTTCTCCGTCTCCGCCGCGCGAAGCTGCTTGCGGCCGTGCGCGGAGATGACCTCCCCCAGCACGCGGGTCAGGGATTTGGGCGGGAAGATCGCGCTCATCAGCGGGTTGAGGGCGTCGGAATATTCCACCATGCCGCAGGCGTCGGCGATGGCGATCCGCCGACGGTCGAAGCCCTTGAAATCGGCGTCCAGCAGCGCGGTCAGGATCTCCCGCGCGCGGTCGGCGCGGAAATTGGCGAACAGCACGCCGTCGCCATCCTCCATGCCCTTGTAGTCGCCGATGATTGTGGGGAGGATGAATTCGTCGGTGACGTCCTTGCCATAGGCGGCGTCGATCGCGGCCAGCGCGTCGGCGGCCTTCTCTCCCCTGCCTTCGGCGACCGCGCGATAGGCCAGCTCAACCCGTTCCCACCTCTTGTCGCGGTCCATCGCGTAATAACGGCCGTCGACCGTGGCGATGGCGACGCCTTTCGCGCCCGCGACGGCGTCCAGGAAGCGGGCCACGCTCTCCCGGCCGCTGCGGGGCGGGGTATCCCTTCCGTCGGTGAAGGCGTGGACGGCGACGGGAACATCGGCTTCGGCCACCGCCCTGGCGAGCGCCGCCATGTGATCCTGATGGGCATGGACGCCGCCCGGCGACAGCAGGCCCATCAGATGGCAGGTCCCGCCCGTCTCCTTCAGCTTCGCGATATGGGCGGCCAGCGCCGGACTGCGGGGCAGATCGCCGTCCGCCACCGCCTTGTCGATCTTCAGCAAATCCTGGAGCACCACCCGGCCGGCGCCCAGATTCATGTGGCCGACCTCCGAATTGCCGATCTGCCCCCTGGGCAGGCCGACATCCTCCTCCGACGCCTTGAGGAAGGCGCGGGGGGTGGATGCCCAGAGGCGGTCGAAAACGGGCGTCCGCGCCTGACGGACGGCGTTGTCCGAATCGTCTTCCCGCCAGCCCCAGCCATCCAGGACGCACAGCATGACGGGGCGAGGGGCGGAGGGGGTATCGGTCGGCATGGCGGTTCCTTGGGAGAAAAGGTTCAGGACCGGTGGTAAGGGTGACCTTCCAGGATGGTCTGGGCGCGGTAAATCTGTTCGGCCAGCATCGCGCGGGCCAGCATGTGAGGCCAAGTCATCCGGCCGAAGGCGACAGTGAGGGCCGCGCGTTCGCGGATCGTCTCGTCGTGGCCGTCCGCGCCGCCGATCAGGAAGGCCAGGTCGCCCACCCCCTCGTCGCGCCACCGGCCCATCTTCTCCGCGAAGGCCTCGCTGGAAAGGTCGCGTCCCCGCTCGTCCAGCGCCACCAGCCTCGCGCCCGGCGGCACGGCCTCCAGAAGCAGCGCCGCCTCGGCGCGCTTCAACTCAGCGCCCGTCAGCCGCTTCCTGACCTCGACCTCGCGGATCGTCAGCGGCCACGGCGACCGGCGAGCATAGTCCTCCACCACATCCTTCACCGGCCCCGCGCGCAACCGCCCCACGGCGGCGATCCACAGTCTCATGCGCGGGTTCCCCGCGGCCTGGTCAGGCGCCGATGGCGGTGGTCGCCGCGCCGTCGGCGTCCCACATCTTCTCCAGACCGTAGAAGGCCCGGACTTCCGGCCGGAACAGGTGAACGATCACGTCGCCGGCGTCGACCAGCACCCAGTCGGCGTTGGCCTGGCCCTCGATCGCGATGTCGGTCACCCCGTCGGCCTTCAGCTTCTCCAGCAGATGGTCGGCCATGGCCGAAACCTGCCGTGTCGACCGGCCAGTCGCGATGACCATCCGATCCGCGATGGATGTCTTGCCGAGAAGGTCGATGACGACGGCGTCTTCCGCCTTGTCGTCGTCCAGGGACTTCAGAACGATGTCCACGATCCGTCGGGCGGCATCGTCGGCCGGGTGCGGATCGGACGATTCCCGCTTTTCGGGAACCGGGGAACGTTTGGGTGTTATGGCCGTGACCTCGCATTGGTTGACGAATGCGCCTTGTCGGCATCGTCATCGGAGCGGCCGCGCA
Source organism: Inquilinus sp. CAU 1745 (assembly GCF_039839375.1). Taxonomy (NCBI): domain Bacteria; kingdom Pseudomonadati; phylum Pseudomonadota; class Alphaproteobacteria; order Rhodospirillales; family Rhodospirillaceae; genus Inquilinus; species Inquilinus sp. CAU 1745. The sequence continues at coordinate 270,214 of NZ_JBDOQU010000002.1, read as the reverse complement.
GGGCCGTCGCAGAGGCCGGATGCAGCCGGGTGTGGAGGAAGGCCCATGCCGGAGGGGCCATGTCGGCCAGCCGGCCGATCCGATCCGCCGTCACCCGGCGCCGCGCGAACCGCTGGGAGGCTTTGCCGCCAAGCGCCCTCAAAGAATAGGAAGGGCGGTCGAAGATCGCAACGGGTACGGTGTGAAATATCACGGTCCAGCGGTCCCATTCGGGAAGCTGGAGAAGATTGTCCGCCCCCATCAGCCAGACGAAGCGCGTCTGCGGGAACCGGCCGGAGAGGGCTGTCAGCGTATCGGCGGTGTAGCGGGTGCCCAGCCGCCGCTCGATATCCGTCACCACGATGCGGGGGTGCCGGGCGATGCGGCGCGCGCCCTCCACCCGCTCCGCCAGCCCGGCCATGCCGTTGGTTGGCTTGAGCGGGTTCTGCGGGCTGACCAGCCACCAGACGGCGTCGAGCCGCAGCAGCTTCAGCGCCTCCAGGCTGATATGGCGGTGGCCGTCATGGGCGGGGTTGAACGAGCCGCCCAGGATGCCGACGCGCAGGCCGGCCCACAGGCCGCCGCCGTAAAGGGTCGGGGGAAGCGGCAATCCGGGCGCGCCGTTCCGCTACGGACGAACCTGTCCGGCGCCGCGGACCAGGTATTTGTAGCTGGTGAGCTGCTCGGCCCCGACCGGGCCGCGCGCATGGAGCTTGCCGGTGGAGATGCCGATCTCCGCCCCCATGCCGAACTCCCCCCCATCGGCGAACTGGGTGGAGGCGTTGTGCAGCAGGATGCCGCTGTCGACAGCGGCGAAGAAGCGGGCCGCCGCGCCCTCATCCTCCGTCACGATGCTTTCGGTGTGGTGGGAACCGTAGGCGTTGATGTGCGTGATCGCCTGCTCCACCCCGTCCACCTGCCGGACGGCGATGATGGCGTCGAGATATTCCGTCCGCCAATCCTCCTCGGTGGCGGGCAGCACGCGGGAATCGAGAGCGCGGGTCGCCTCGTCGCCCCTTACCTCGCACCCCGCCGCGATCAGATCGTCCAGCACCGGCGGCAGCAGCCGCGCGGCGGCCGCCCGGTCGACCAGCAGCGTCTCCGCCGCGCCGCAGACGCCGGTGCGGCGCATCTTGGAATTCAGCGTCACCGCGCAGGCCTTCTCCGGGTCCGCCGCGGCGTGGAGATAGACGTGGCAGATTCCGTCCAGATGCTTGAAGACAGGAATTCGGCTTTCCGCCGCCACCCGTTCGATCAGCGACCGGCCGCCGCGCGGCACGATCACGTCGATATGCTCGGTCATCCCCAGCATCAGCCCGACCGCCGCCCGGTTGCGGGTCGGCACGAGCTGGATTGCGGCTTCGGGCAGGCCCGCCGCGCGCAGCCCCTCGGCCATCGCCTGGGCGATGGCGGTCGAGGAATGGAAGCTTTCCGATCCGCCGCGCAGGATGGCGGCGTTGCCGGCCTTGAGGCACAGGCCGCCGGCGTCGGCGGTGACGTTCGGCCGGCTTTCATAGATGATCCCGATGACGCCCAGCGGCACCCGGACCCGCGCGATGCGCAGCCCGTTCGGGCGGTCCCATTCCGCCAGCATCGCGCCCACCGGATCGGGCAGTTCGGCTATGTCCTCAAGCCCCTTCGCGATCGTCTCGACCCGCGCCTCGTCCAGCTTCAGCCGGTCCAGCATGGCGGCGGAAAGGCCTTTGGCGGAGGCCGCCTCCATGTCGTGAGCGTTGGCCTCCAGCAAGCCGTCACGGTTCGCTCTCAGCGCCTGCGCGGCTGCCCGCAGCGCAGCATCCTTGGCGTCGGACGGCGCGGTCGCCAGCGCGAAAGCTGCGGCCTTCGCGGCCTCGCCCAACTGGCGCATCCGGCTTTCCAGATCGTCGCGGAGTATGGGTTGAACGGCGGTCATGAACGGCTCATTCGGCGCGGGGACGGTCAATGGACGCACGCAGGATAGACAAAAGGGCAGGGGAGTTCACGTCTCTTCGGCGATTGCCGCCAACGCCGCACCCAGCGTCGCCGCAAGCCCTTTCAGCGTTTCAGGCGGCCAGCCGCTGAAGCCGATCACGACTCCCTGCCGCGCGGGTTCGCCCAGATAGAGCGGCGACAGCGCGCGCAGGCCAAGCCCCATCCTGTCGAGGCGGGCGACAAGGTCGGTATCCCGCACGCCATCGGGCAGGCCGCAGATCAGATGCAGTCCCTGGTCGGGCGGGCGCACCGCCGGATCGATCGGGCTGAGCGCGCCGGCCAGCACGTCCCGGGCGATGCGTGCCGCCCGCCGGGCCCGGCGGATATGGGCGGAGAAATGTCCCTCGCGCAGGAATTCCGCCAGCGTCGTCTCCAGGACCGAAACCGGGAAGCGGTCGGTCCGGGCGCGCAGATCGCGCATCGGTTCCAGAAGCCCGTCGGGAACCACCGCGTAGCCGAGCCGCAGGCCGGGAAAAAGCACCTTTGAGAAGGTGCCGAGATAGATCACCCGTCCGGAATCGTCCATGCCCTGCAGGGCCGTCAGCGGCGGGCCGGCATAGCGGAACTCGCTGTCGTAATCATCCTCGATGATCCACGCTCCGCTCCGCCGGGCCCAGTCGACCAGGGCGAGCCTGCGCCGCATCGTCATCGCCACCCCCAGCGGGAACTGGTGGGACGGCGTGACGTAGGCGGCGCGCGCGTCGGGGCGAAGGCGGATGCCGGCGGAGACATCCAGCCCCTCTGAATCGACCGGTACGCCCGTCAGCCGCAGCCCGGCGCCCTCCATCGCCAGCCGCGCCATCGGATAGCAGGGATTTTCGATCCAGACCGGGCTGCCGGGCGGGATCGCCGCCCGGATCGCCAGGTCCAGCCCCTGCTGCGTCCCGGAGGTGATCATGACGTTGCGCGCCGTGCAGCGGACGCCCCGCGCCGTGCGCAGATAGTCGGCGACCGTCTCGCGCAGGCCCCTGTCACCCTGCGGGTCGCCATACTGGAAGAGGCGCGGTTCGACCCTGCTCATGCTGCGATTGACCAGCCGGCGCAGGATATCGTGGGTGCGGCGATCCGGCGTCGCGACGCCGAGCGCGCCGGCCCGGGCGATGGGCGGCGCGGCTTCGTCGGCCTCGTCGTCCGCCGGGCGGGGCAGGGTCGGCACCGCTTCGGCGACGAAGGTGCCCGCCCCGACGCGCGCCTCGGCGAAGCCGTCGGCAACCAGCATCTCATAGCCGGCGACGACCGCTCCTCGGGCGACATGGAGGCTGCGCGCAAGCTCCCTTGTCGGCGGCAGACGGCTCCCCGAACGAAGCTCTCCGCTCTCGATCACGCCCCTGAGACCCCGATAGACCGCCAGCCTGTGCGGTCCAGGCGGCAGTCGCAGGCCGGCGAGGTCGGGATAGTCAGGATTGGTTCGAGAGTTTCGATTCATATTGGACCTTTACCAGACCAATTCTTCATTGAAGATATGCGCCGCCATTCGGGAGAAGACAAGAAATGACCGACAGCTACCCTGTCACCGCGCGGAACCGCGTGCGCCGCGCCCATGAACGCGGCAGCTACGACCACGCCTCTGTTCATGCGGTCCTCGACGCCGGGATGCTCGCCCATGTCGCCTATGTGATCGACGGCCAGCCCTTCTGCACGCCCACGCTGCATTGGCGCGAAGGCGACGTGCTCTACTGGCACGGCTCCTCGGCGAGCCGGATGCTGAGAAGCCTCAAGGACGGCGCGCGCGCCTGCGTCACCGTCTCCCATCTGGACGGGCTGGTGCTGGCGCGCTCGGGCTTCAACCATTCGGTCAACTACCGCTCGGCGATGTGCTTCGGCACGGCCCGCCTCGTCGACGATCCCGACGAGAAGGCGCGCGCGCTGACCGGTGTCATAGAGCGCTTCTACAAGGGGCGCGACGAGGCGTTGCGTCCGATCACCGCCAAGGAGACGAAGGCGACCGCCGTCATCGCCATGCGGATCGAGGAGGCGTCGGCGAAGGTCCGGGCAAAGGGCGTCGCGGACGACGAGGAGGATTATGGCCACCCGGTCTGGGCAGGGGTCATTCCGGTCCGAACCGTCCTCGGAACTGCGGAACCCTGTCCCCGGCTGGCCGACGGCGTCACCACAGGCGCGCTCGTCGATCTCTATACGGAAGGCAAAAGGCTGGACAGCGCCCTTACGGCGGCGATGTCTTTCTATGAAGGGGCGGAATGACGTTGTTTTTGCTGGTCATTCCGGCCCCCGAGCCGGAATCCATAGGCCAGCGACGCGGCACCAGCGGCGAAGAACCGGGCGCGACAGGGCGAGCATCGACGCCGCATGGATGCTGGATCAAGTCCAGCATGACATTGTTTTTGTTGGTCATTCCGGACTTGATCCGGAATCCATGGGCCGTCGCCGTTTCACCGGCGTTCGCCATGAAGGGCGCTCAATCCCGCCGGATGCCTTCGCGCCAGGAGGTCAGGAACTTCTCGCGTTTCAGCCGGTCGAGATAGACCAGCAGGCCGGGGCCGAGCTGGATGGAGCGAAGGGGCCCGACTCGGTTCTCGCTGATGCCGATGCGGCTGTAGGGGCCCGTCACCTCCGGCCGGACGGCCGACAGACGGCCGCTGTCGGTCAGTACGCGCTGGCCCTCGATCGACAGCAGATAGTCGAGGAAACGGTGGGCTTCGTCCGGATTGCGCGCTTCGGCGGAGATGATGGCGGTGCGGGAGATCGCCAGCGTGTAGTCGCTGGGCAGCACGATGCCGATGGCGCTGTTCCGTTCCGCCCAGACCTGGGCGTAGGAGCCGAGAACGTTGTAGCCGAGCAGGTAGCGGCCGTCCGCGATGCCCTCCAGCATCTCCGAGGTATTGCCCTTCAGCACCACGTCGTTCCGGCCGAACGTCTCCAGCAGGCTGCCGAAGACGCCGCCGACCACCGCGTCCTGCGTCGCCAGCAGATAGCCGACGCCGCTTTCCTCGATATCGTAGGTGACGACCCGGCCGCGATAGGTCTCGGCATGCTCCCGCATCAGGCGCAGCAGGTCGAAGCGAGTGTCGGGGACATGGTCCGGCGGCACCAGCTCCCTGTTGTAGACGATGACCGCCGGCTCGAAGGTGAAGCCGAACGCCTGGTCCCGCCAGGTGGCCCAGTCGGGGATGCTTTCCGCGGCGGAGGAATGGTGGAAGGCGGCGTAGCCGTCATTCGCCAGCTTCACCTGGAGGTCCATGGCGGAGGACAGCAGGATGTCGGCCGAAGGCTTCCCAGAATCGACCTCCGCGACGAAGCGGTCGTAGAGTTCCGCCGTATCGAGGTCGACATAGGTGATCTCGATCTCCCGGTTCAGCGCCTGGAACCGGTCGATCGCGGGGCTCAGCGTCGCGAGGTCGGTGGAGCTGTAGACCAGCAGTTCGCCATCGCCGGGGGAGAGCCGGGGGAAGATAGTCGTCTCCGCCGCCGCCATGGTCGGCGCGGCCAGGACAGCGAGGATCAGGAGCGCGCGGATCATGAGGCCACCCCCGTCGTGGGCGCGGGCGGGAAGCGCAGAGTCACGACCAGCCCGCCGCCCGGTCGATCGGAAAGGGCGACGCCGCCGCCATGGGCGTCGACCACGCGCCGGACGATCGCGAGGCCCAGACCCGATCCCGGCATGTCGGCCGCCGAGCCGCGCTGGAACCTCTCGAACGCCCGGGCGCGCTCCGGCTCCGGGATGCCGGGGCCACCGTCGGAGACGGAGACGCAGCGGGCATCGTCCGCGCCGTCCACGAAAAGGCTGACGGCGATCCCGTCCTTGCCGGCGCAACCGTGGCGCACGGCATTGTCCAGCACGTTCTTCACTGCCTCCCGCAGCATCACGCTGTCGCCGCTCACCTCCACGCCGCCGGCTGAATCGCTGTAGTCGATGTCGATGCCGGGATCGGCGAGGGGGATCGCCTCCCGGATCGCCTGGCGCACCACCTCGTCCAACCGGACGGGCGCGAACATCTCCGCCTCCCCGCGATGGACCACCATGGCGTGGCTGAGAAGCTGGTGCGTGAGGCGACTGGCCAGCGCGGCGTTGCGCTCGATCCGCTCCAGCGACCGCCGCACCACCGCCGGGTCGTCCTCGTCCAGCGCGGTCTGGGCCTGCACACGGAGGCTGGCCAGCGGCGTGCGGATCTGGTGCGCGGCCTCCGCGATGAAGGACTGCATCGTATCCATGTTGGCGCGCAGCCGTTGCATGAACCGGTTGAGGCTGTCCACCAGAAGCTGGATCTCATGGGGCGCCGGCGTCGCCACCGGATGAAGGTCGGTCGGGCGGCGCAGGCGAAGATCGTTGCCGACCCGGACCAGCGGCCGGAGCGCCAGCGTCACGCCGATCCACGCCAGCGCCAGCGCCAGGGCGCTCAGAGCAAGGATCGGCATGGTGGCGTCCAGCGCGATGCTGCGCGCCAGATCCTCCCGCGCCTGCTGGGTCTGCCCGACCTGGATGGTCGCCCAGCCCTGGACTCCCGGCTCCGCCACCAGCCGCCCGAGAATGCCGAAGCGCACCATCTCTCCCCGGTAGAACGCGTCGAAGAATTGCGGTTGCCCGGCGACCTCCATGGTCTCGGGGACCGGCAGGTCGGGATAGCCGGTCACGGTCTCCCCGCCTGGTGCTGCGATCCGGTAGAAGACGCGGTCGTCGGGCGCCAGCGACAGCATGTCCAGCGCGGCGTAGGGCAGATCGGCATCCAGCTCGCCATTGATGACGTTGACCGTCTCCGCGATGGCGAGAGCGGAGCCGGCCAGAAGCTGGTCGTAGGCGTGGTCGGCGGCGCGCCTGCCATATTCCAGGGCGGCGGCAGCCAGGATGAGCGTGCCGCCCAGCGACAGGCAGCCCAGAAACAAGAGCAGCTTGCTGCGCAGCGACAGCCGCTGGCCCAGCGCCCGGATCATGGTTACCGGCCCATGGGCGACCGGCCTATTGCTTGAGTTCGGCGACATAGCCAAGCCCGCGCAGGGTGCGGATCGTTATCGGCGTGCCGTCCAGCCGCTTCCGTAGCCGGGCGACGTAAAGCTCTATCGCGTTCGGCCCCGCCTCGTCGTCGAAGCCGAAAAGCTGCTCGGCGAGGTCCGCCTTGCTGAGGACGCGCCCGAGGCTGCCGAGGAAGATCTCCAGCATCCGGTATTCGCGGTTCGGCAGGTCGACGGGAACGTCGTCGATGGTGACCAGCCGGGCGGAGCGGTCGAAGGCGAGGTTGCCGTAGCGGGTGACGTTGACGGCGATGCCCTGCCGGCGGCGCAGCAGGGCGCGGCACCGCGCCTCGAACTCCCGGAAATCGAACGGCTTGACGAGATAGTCGTCGGCGCCGAGGTCGAGCGCGCTCACCCGGTCGTCGACCTCCGACCGGGCGGTCAGCACCAGGACGGGCGTGGAATCGTTCCGCCGCCGCAGCCCTTCCAGGATCGCGTGCCCGTCGAGGCGGGGCAGGGTGATGTCCAGGATGACGAGGTCGTATCGCTGGACGCGCAGCGTCTCCTCCGCCAGCGCGCCGTCGGTTTCCCAGTCGATGGCATGGCCGCTGCGACGAACGCGGCGGACTATCGCCTCGGCGAGGTCTTCTGTATCTTCAACCAGCAGGATGCGCATCGATCGAAGGCCGCAGCGCCCAGGGGCGCTCGCATGACAGGTCCATGACAGGTTCGCCCGTTAGCTTCTAGTAGCGGCTTGGTGTTCGCAGAAACCCGGGCCGCAAGCAAGAAAACACACCGGGAGGAGTACCTCGATGTTCACCAGATCCAATTACCGGCTGCCGACGCTGGCGGTCGCCGCGACCGTCGGAACCCTTATGGCCGCCGGCGGCGCATGGGCGCAGATGGACAGCCTGTCGATCATGGCCCCGGCCTCTCCGGGCGGCGGCTGGGACGGCACCGCACGGGCGATGCAGCAGGCCCTGCAGCAGGAAGGCATCGTCGAAAACGTCGAAGTGACCAACGTTCCGGGCGCCGGCGGCACGATCGGCCTCGCCCAGTTCGTCGGTTCGGCCGGACAGGCGGACGAGTTGATGGTCAGCGGCCTCGTCATGGTCGGCTCGATCCTCACCAACAACGCGCCGGTTTCGCTGGAGCAGGTGACGCCGATCGCGCGCCTGACCGGCGAATATGAAGTCATCGTCGTGCCGGCTGCTTCGGATATCCAGACGCTCGACGACCTGGTCGCGAAGTTCAAGGAAGACCCGCTTTCGGTCTCCTGGGCCGGCGGTTCGGCCGGCGGCACCGACCATATCCTGGTCGGCCTGATCGCCGAGGAAGTCGGCGTCGAGCCTTCGGGCATCAACTACATCGCCTTCTCCGGCGGTGGCGAGGCGCTGGCCGCGCTTCTGGCGAACGACGTGACGGCAGGCGTCAGCGGCCTCAGCGAGTTCGCGGGCCAGATCGAGGCGGGCGAGCTTCGGGCCATCGGCATCTCCTCCCCGGAGCGGCTGGAAGGCGTCGACATCCCGACCCTGATCGAAGGCGGCGTGGATGTGGACCTGGTCAACTGGCGCGCCGTCGTGGCCCCGCCGGACCTGGATGACGAAGGCCGCCAGCAGCTTCTCTCGACCGTCGAGGCGATGGCCACAAGCGAGACCTGGCAGAGCCTGCTGGAAGAGCGCAACTGGATGGATTCCTACCTCGCCGGCGACGAGTTCGCGGCGTTCCTGGAAGAAGACCGGCAGCGCGTCGAGGGCGTGCTGAAGAGCATCGGTCTCGTCGAGTAAGACGATCCCCATGGTCCGGAACCTGAAATCCGCCCATCTGGGCGAAGCCGGTTTCGGCCTGGGCGTGATCCTGTTCGGGGTGTTCGTCGCCATCCTGACGACGAACATCCCGATCGGGCCGGCCTATTCCGCGGTCGGCCCCAAGGTCTTCCCGTGGCTGATCTCCGGCGCGCTGATCCTGATCGGGATCCTGCTGCTCATCGAGGGGCTTACGACCGCCGACCCGCCCGAGCGGATCGAGGTCGACTGGCGGGCCATCCTCATCATCGGGCTTGGCCTGGCGGCGCAGCTCCTGCTGATGAAACCGGCCGGCTTCATCATCGCCTCGACCGTCCTGTTCGTGGCCGTGGCCCGCGCCTTCGGCGGCAAGCGGTGGTGGCTGGAGATCATCGTCGGCGTCGCGCTTAGCACCGTCACGCAGATCGGCTTCACCTGGGGCTTGGGCCTGCAACTGCCGTCCGGCATCCTGGGCGGACTTCTGTAGCCGCCCCGCCGCGCCCGGTCCCTTTCTGACGGAAATCGTCCATGGATACTCTGGCCGCCCTTTTCCAAGGCTTCAGCGTCGCCATCACACCGATGAATCTGGTGTGGGCGTTCGTGGGCGTGTCGTTGGGCACCTTCGTCGGCGTGCTGCCGGGCATCGGCCCGGCGCTGACCGTCGCGCTGCTGCTGCCCGCGACCTACACGCTGGACCCAACGGCGGCCTTCATCATGTTCGCCGGTATCTATTACGGCGGCATGTATGGCGGATCGACCACCGCCATCCTGCTGAACACGCCGGGCGAAAGCGCCAGCATCATCGCCGCGATCGAGGGCAATGCGATGGCCCGCCAGGGGCGCGGCGCATCGGCGCTGGCGACGGCGGCCATCGGCTCCTTCATCGCCGGCACGATTGCCACGGTCGCGCTCACCTTCCTGGCGCCCGTGATGATCGAGGTCGCGCTCCAGTTCGGTGCGGCGGAATATTTCGCCCTCATGGTGCTGGCCTTCACGACGGTCAGCGCGCTTCTGGGCAGCTCCATCTTCCGGGGGCTGGCCAGTCTGATGCTGGGCGTCACGCTCGGCCTCGTCGGCATCGACCTCCAGACGGGCCAAGCGCGGTTCACGCTGGGCGTGCCGCAGCTCCTGGGCGGGATCGACGTGGTGATCGTCGCCGTCGGCCTGTTCGCGGTCGGCGAAACGTTCTTCGTCGCCGCCCGCCATAAATGGGAGCGGGAAGAGATCCTGCCGGTCAAGGGATCGGTCTGGATGACCAAGGATGAATGGAAGCGGTCCTGGAAGCCGTGGCTGCGCGGATCGGGCCTCGGCTTCCCGTTCGGAGCCCTGCCGGCCGGCGGCGCGGAGATCCCGACCTTCCTCTCCTACATGCTGGAGAAACGCCTCTCCAAGCGGAAGGAGGAGTTCGGCAAGGGCGCGATCGAAGGCGTGGCCGGGCCGGAAGCGGCGAACAACTCCGCCGCCGCCGGCGTGCTGGTGCCGCTGCTGACGCTGGGCCTGCCGACATCGGCCACGGCCGCCATCCTGATCGCCGCCTTCCAGCAATACGGGCTGCAGCCGGGGCCGCTCCTGTTCGAGAATGAGCCGGAACTGGTCTGGGGCCTGATCGCCAGCCTCTATATCGGCAATTTCATGCTGCTGGTGCTCAACCTGCCGATGGCCGGAATCTGGGTGAAGGTGCTGGCGATCCCCCGGCCGCTGCTCTATGGCGGTATCCTGGTCTTCGCGACGCTGGGCACCTACACGCTCAACAATTCGCTGGTCGATCTGGTGCTGCTCTACGTGATCGGCGGGCTGGGCTTCCTGATGCGGCTCTATTCGATCCCGGTCGCGCCGGCGGTGATCGGGCTGATCCTGGGGCCGCTGGCGGAGCAGCAGTTCCGCCGGGCGCTCGCCATCAGCCAGGGCGACGCCACGGTCTTCTTCACCTCGCCCCTGTCGGCCTCCCTGCTCGCCATCGCCGCGCTGGTCGTCCTGGGGCCGGTCATCTGGCGGGTCGTCCAGCGGCGGAGGGACACGCATGGTTCGACAGGCTCACCATGAGGAGAGAGGCGGGAACCTTTCCCTAATTCGTCATTCCGGACTTGATCCGGAATCCATGGGCCATGGCCGCTTCGCCGGCCACGAAGGACTGGATTCGACCCGGCCGGCATAGACGCCGCATGGATGCTGAATCAAGTCCAGCATGACGTTCTTTCTTGAGGACGCCAGGGTTACCCCAGCACCAGATCGTCGCGGTGGATCATCTCGTCGCGGCCGCGATAGCCCAGGATCTCCTCGATCTCCGCGCTGCGGTGGCCGGCGATGAGGCGAGCGTCGGCGGAGGAGTAGGCCGAGAGGCCCTGGCCGATCCGGCCGCCGTCGCGGGACCGGACGGCGACGGGATCGCCCCGTTCGAACGCGCCCTCGATCTCCACGATCCCGGCGGGCAGCAGGCTCTTGCCCCGGGTAAGCGCCGCGACCGCGCCATCGTCGATGACCAGCGTTCCGATCGGGTTCAGCGTGCCGGCGATCCATCGCTTGCGGGCCGTCCGGGGTTCGGCCGACGGCAGGAACCAGGTGCAGGCGGCTCCGGTCTCGATCGCACGGATCGGGTTCATCACACGGCCCTGGGCGATCGCCATGCGGCAGCCGGCCCCCATGGCGATGCGGGCGGCGGCCAGTTTGGTGACCATGCCGCCGGAGGAATAGCCGGGGAGCGCCTCCCCCGCCATGCCCTCGATCTCCGGCGTCAGGTCGTCGACCTCGCCGATCAGGGTGGCCGAAGGGTCGCGCTTCGGATCGGCCGTATAGAGTCCGTCGATGTCCGACAGCAGGACCAGCGTGTCGGCGCTCATCATCTGGGCGACGCGAGCGGCCAGCCGGTCATTGTCGCCGAAGCGGATTTCCGACGTGGCGACGGTGTCGTTCTCGTTGATGACCGGCACCGCCCCCAGCCTCAGCAGCGTCGCGATGGTGCTGCGGCCGTTGAGGTGGCGTCTGCGATCCTCCGTATCGGCCAGCGTCAGCAGGATCTGCGCCACCGTGATGTCGTGGCGCGCCAGCGTCTCCTGATAGGCGTGGGCGAGACGGATCTGCCCGGTGGCGGCGGCGGCCTGCTTCTCCTCCAGCTTCAGCGCCCGACCGTGCAGGCCCAGATGCTCCCGCCCCACCGCGATGGCGCCGGAGGAGACGACGATCACCTCCTGGTCCCGCGCCCGGCAGGCCGCCAGATCATCGGCCAGGGCGTCCAGCCAGTCGCGGCGGATTTCCCCGGTCGCGCCGTCGACCAGAAGGGCGGAGCCGATCTTGACGACGAGCCGGCGGGCGTGGCGGATATCGGCGATCATTCGGCTTCGGGGTCGGCGACTGACACCGAATAGGGGTCGGGCGAGGGCTCTTCGGCTGCGACGCGCGCCTCCTTCACCCGGTCCCAGAGGGCGAAGAGGGCTTCCCGGACGCCCAGCCCGGTCGCGCCGGAAAGGGCCAGCACGGGCGCGCCGGAGGCCTCCTCCAGCGCGGCCTTCCGCTCCGCCACCTCTTCATCGGTCAGCGCGTCGATCTTGTTGAGCCCGACGATCTCCGGCTTCGCGGCCAGGGCCTCGTCATAGGCCGCCAGTTCCGTCCGGATGGTCCGGTAGGCGTCGGCCACCGCGTCGACCGTGCCGTCGACCAGGTGCAGCAGCACGGCGCAGCGCTCGACATGGCCCAGGAACCGGTCGCCCAGCCCCTGCCCCTCATGTGCGCCTTCGATCAGGCCGGGGATGTCGGCGATCACGAATTCCCGGTCGTCGGCGCGCACGACACCCAGATTCGGATGCAGCGTGGTGAAGGGATAATCGGCGATCTTCGGCTTGGCGCGCGTCGTGGCGGCCAGGAAGGTCGATTTGCCGGCATTGGGCAGGCCGACCAGCCCGGCGTCCGCGATCAGCTTCAGCCGCAGCCAGACCCAGCGTTCCTCGCCCGGCCAGCCGGGCATGGCGCGGCGGGGGGCCTGATTGGTGGAGGTCTTGTAATGGGCGTTGCCGAACCCGCCATCGCCGCCGGCGAGCAGTTTCAGCCGCTGGCCTTCCCGCGTCAGGTCGGCCAGCACCGTCTCCTTGTCCTCGTCCAGGATCTGGGTCCCTACGGGCACGCGCAGCGTGACGTCGTCGCCCTTTGCGCCGGAACGGTCCTGGCCCTTGCCGTGATCCCCGCGCCTGGCCTTGAAATGCTGCTGGTAGCGATAGTCGATCAGCGTGTTGAGGCCGTCCATCGCCTCCACCCACACATCGCCGCCGCGACCGCCATCGCCGCCGTTCGGCCCCCCGAACTCGATGAACTTCTCCCGCCGGAAGGCGACACAGCCGGCGCCGCCATCGCCGCTCTTGATGAAGATCTTGGCTTCGTCGAGGAACTTCATGATCGTTGGCTTTCCGGAACCGTGGCTAACTGACGGAACTTCCCCCTCACCCAACCCTCTCCCACGGAGGGGAGAGGGCTAACAACTTCACCCTCTCCCCTCCGTGGGAGAGGGAGGGACCCGACCCGAAGGGGCGGGAGGGTGAGGGGGGCTTACAAACGCAAAAACGGGGGAACGGTCGCCCGTTCCCCCGTCCTGTCAGTGACGGCTCGATCGTGTCGGGCGCGCTTTACTCGGCGGCCTGGGCCACCGGCGCTTCGGCGACGGAGACGAAGGTCTTGCCGTGGGCCTTCCGGAACTGCACCTGGCCTTCGGTCAGCGCGAACAGCGTGTGGTCGCGGCCCATGCCCATGTTGGCGCCCGGATGATACTTGGTGCCGCGCTGGCGGATGATGATGTTGCCCGGCACGACATGCTCGCCGCCGAACTTCTTCACGCCGAGGCGCCGGCCTTCAGAGTCGCGCCCGTTGCGGGATGAACCGCCAGCCTTCTTGTGAGCCATGACTTACTCCTGGAATCTCTTTGCTTCGCGTCGCCGGCCGAGCTTCGGGCTCAGGCCGAGATGCCGGTGATCTTGAGCACCGTCAGGTCCTGGCGGTGACCCTTCTTGCGACGGTAGTTCTGGCGCCGCTTCTTCTTGAAGACGATGATCTTCGGGCCGCGATCGTGGTCGACCACTTCCGCCGTGACCGACGCGCCGGACAGGACGGGCGTGCCGACGGAGACCTTGTCGCCGTCGACCACCATCAGGACCTGGTCCAGCTTGACCGAGGATCCGGCGTCGTCCGACAGGCGCTCGACGCGGATGACATCATCTTTGGCGACCTTGTACTGCTTGCCGCCGGTCTTGATCACTGCGAACATCGTGACGCTGCCATATCTCGAAAATAAAGGGCGGGCCGTAAGGGGACGGCCCGCTGCAAGGCCGGGACTATACTCGCGGCGGGTTGGCTGTCAACGATTTCATGAGGGTCCGGCGTCAATCCTTGCGGCGGTCGAGGAGATGGAGGAGTTCTCCCACGATCCCGCGCCGGAAGACCAGCACGCAGAGAACGAAGATGGCCCCCGTGACGACCGTGACCGGCAGCCCGCTGCCGGCCAGGTAGTTCTGCAGGCTGACCACCAGGAAGGCGCCGACGACCGGGCCGAAGATGGTGCCCATGCCGCCCAAGAGCGTCATCAGCACGACCTCGCCCGACATCTGCCACTGCACGTCCGTCAGCGAAGCGAGCTGGAAGACCAGCGACTTGGTGCCGCCGGCCAGGCCCGCCAGCGTCGCCGACATGACGAAGGCCGCCAGCTTGAACCGTTCGACCTTGTAGCCCAGCGAGACGGCGCGAGGCTCGTTCTCCCGGATCGCCTTCAGCACCTGCCCGAAGGGCGAATGGATGATGCGGTAGATCGCGCCGAAGCCCAGCAGGAAGATCGCCAGCACGAAATAATACATGTTGAGCGGCTGTTCGAGGTCGATCAGCCCCAGCAGCATGCCGCGCGGCACCGCCTGGATGCCGTCCTCCCCGCCGGTGAAGGGCGCCTGGAGCGAGATGAAATAGACCATCTGGGCCAGGGCCAGCGTGACCATCGCGAAATAGATGCCCTGCCGCCGGATGGCGAGGAAGCCGAAGACGAGGCCGAGGAAGGCCGCCGCCGCCGTGCCGAGCAGGATGCCGATCACAGGATCGGTGTTCCAGGCGGTCATCGCATGGGCGCTGACATAGGCGGCCCCGCCGAAGAAGGCGGCATGGCCGAAGGACAAGAGCCCGACATAGCCGATCAGCAAATTGAAGGCGCAGGCGAAGAGCGCGAAGCACAGCAGCTTCATCAGGAAGACGGGGTAGAGCACGAAGGGCGCGACCAGCCCCAGCGCGACGAAGATCGCCATGACGATCCATGCCGTCCGCGCGGACGCGCCGCCCGCCGGGGCAGTGAGGGAGGAGGTTCCGGTGGTCATCTCAATGCTCCCGACCGAAGAGGCCGGCGGGCTTGATCAGCAGCACGATCGCCATCACCACGAAGATCACGACGTTGGACGCCTCCGGATAGAAGACCTTGGTCAGCCCCTCCAGGATGCCCAGTCCGAAACCGGTCACGATCGCGCCCAGGATGGAGCCCATGCCGCCGATGACCACCACGGCGAACACGACGATGATGAGGTTGGAGCCCATCTGCGGGTTGACCTGATAGATCGGCGCCGCCAGTACGCCGGCCAGCCCGGCCAGCGCCACGCCGAAACCGTAGGTCAGCGTGATCATGCGCGGCACGTTGATGCCGAACGCCTGGACCAGGGCCGGGTTCTCCGTCGCCGCGCGGAGATAGGAGCCGAGCTTCGTCCGCTCGATCGCGTACCAGGTGGAGAAGCACACCACGAGCGACACCACGACCACCCAGCCGCGATAGTTCGGCAGGAACATGAAGCCCAGGTTCCGGCCGCCCGACAGCAGATCCGGGATCGCGTAGGGCTGTCCGGACACGCCGTAGAAATGGCGGAACAGCCCCTCGATGATGAGCGCCAGCCCGAAGGTCAGGAGCAGCCCGTAGAGATGATCCAGCTTGTAGAGCCGGGACAGCATCGTCTTTTCCAGCACGATGCCGAACAGCCCGACCAGGATCGGCGCCAGGATCAGCGCGAACCAGTAGTTTATGCCCAGGAACTGAAGCAGCATCCACGCCACGAACGCGCCCAGCATGTACTGCGCGCCGTGGGCGAAGTTGATGACGTTCAGCATGCCGAAGATGACGGCGAGGCCGAGGCTCAGCACGGCGTAGAACGAGCCGTTGATGAGCCCCAGAAGCAACTGCCCGAACAGCACCTGCGGGGGTATGCCCAGCAGTTCAAACATCGGCGTCGTTCCCGGTCTTGAGCAGGAATTTCCCTGCGCCCCTCCTTCCGGGGAAGAGCGCGGGGATCATGATCAGAAGCTGCAGCCGCTTTCCTCGGCCGACGCGTAGGCGACGTCGCCGGGGACGGTGCCGATCAGGTTGTAGTAGTCCCACTCACCCTCGGACTCGTCGGGCGACTTGACCTGGAAGACATGCATGTCGACCGGCACGCGGTTGTTCGCCTGGATTTCCACGCCAGGGGCGAAGAAATCGTCGATCGGCATGGCCCGCATCTGTTCGGCCACGGTGGCGGTGTCGTCCGTTCCGGCGGCTTCGACCGCGCGGAGATAGTGGCGGACGGAGGAATAGACGCCGGCATGGACCATGGTCGGCATGGCGCCATGGATCTCCTGGAATTCCTCCGACCAGGCCCGGGTGTCGTCGTTCATGTCCCAGTAGAAGGATTCCGTCAGGGTCAGCCCCTGGGCTAGTTCCAGTCCCATGGCGTGGACGTCGGTGACGAAGACCAGCAGCGAGGCCAGCGTCTGCCCGGCCTGGACGATGCCGAACTCGTTCGCCTGCTTCACCGCGTTGACCGTGTCGCCACCGGCGTTGGCGAGGCCGATGACCTCAGCGCCCGATCCCTGCGCCTGGAGCAGGAAGGAGGAGAAGTCCGACGTGCCAAGCGGATGCCGGACGCCGCCGATCACCTCGCCGCCGAGGGATTCGATGACTTCCGTCGCGTCGGCTTCAAGCGCGTGGCCGAAGGCGTAGTCGGCGGTCAGGAAGAACCAGGTGTCGCCGCCATTCTCCACCACCTGGGTGGCGGTGCCGACGCCCAGCGCGCGGGTGTCGTAGGTCCAGTGGAAGCCGTAGGGCGAGCAGGCCTCCCCGCTGAGCGCCGACGACGCCGCGCCGGAGATGAGGAAGATGCGCTCCTTCTCCCGCGTGATCTCCTGCACCGCGAGCGCGACGGAGGAGGTCGGCACGTCGGCGATGACGTCCACATTCTCCGTATCGATCCACTGGCGGGCGATGTTGGAGCCGACATCCGGCTTGTTCTGGTGGTCGGCGGAGATGATCTCGATCGGCGTGCCGTTGATCTCGTTGCCGAACTCCTCCGCCGCCATGCGGGCGGCGACGACGGAGCCTTCGCCCGACAGGTCGGCATAGACGCCGGACCGGTCGTTCAGGACGCCGATCTTGATGACATCCGCGGACATCTGCGCGTGGGCCATGCCCGCGGCGGTGACGGTCAGCGCCATCACGGCGGCGCCGGTCAGAAGACGTGACATCATTTCTCTAGTTCCTCCCAGTGACATGCTTGTCGTTTTGCGCCGTCAGACCCCGAGATAGTCGTGCAGCTTCGACATGTTGGCGTCGAGGTCCGCGTTCGGGATCATATCGACCATGTGACCGTCCTCCATCACGTAGTGCCTGTCGGCGATGGTGGACGCGAAACGGAAATTCTGCTCCACGAGCAGGATGGTGAAGCCCTCTTCCTTGAGGTCCCGCACCACACGCCCGATCTGCTCGATGATCACCGGGGCCAGGCCCTCGGTCGGCTCGTCGAGCAGCAGGAACCGGGCGCCGGTGCGCAGGATGCGGGCGATCGCCAGCATCTGCTGTTCTCCGCCGGAAAGGCGCGTGCCCTGGCTGCGCGCGCGCTCTTTCAGGTTCGGGAACAAGGCGTGGATGCGCTCGATCGACAGGCCGCCGGAAGCGATCTCGGGCGGCAGCAGCAGGTTTTCGGTGACGTTCAGGCTGGCGAAGATGCCGCGCTCCTCCGGCACGTAGCCGATGCCCAGCCGCGCGATCCGGTTCGACGGCAGGTCGATCAGTTCCCGCCCCTCCAGCAGGACCGACCCCTTGCGCTGGCCGAGGATGCCCATGATGGCGCGCAGCGTCGTCGTCTTGCCCGCGCCGTTGCGGCCCAGAAGCGTGACGACCTCGCCCTCCCGCACGTCCAGGTCGACGCCGTGCAGCACGTGGGATTCGCCGTAGAAGGCGTGAAGGCCGCGAACCTCCAGCAGCGTGCCGGAATCGCCATTCATGCGGGAGACGGGTTCGGTCGCCCCATTCTCACTCATGGGCCCCTCAGTCATGGCCGCTGCCCATATAGGCTTCCCGCACCCTCGGATCGCGGGAGACCTCCTCGTAAGGTCCTTCGGCCAGGATCTCGCCGCGCTGGAGCACGGTGATCGTGTCGCACAGATCGGCGACGACGGAGAGGTTGTGCTCCACCATCAGGACGGTGCGCCCCGCCGCGACCCTGGAGATCAGCGCCGCCGTCCGGCCGACATCCTCATGGCCCATCCCGGCCATGGGCTCGTCCAGCAGCATCATCTCCGGCTCCAGCGCCATGGTGGTCGCGATCTCCAGCGCCCGCTTGCGGCCATAGGCCAGCTCGACCACGGGCGTCGTCTCGTATTCGCTGAGGTTGACCGCCTCGATCAGCTCCCGCGCGCGATCGTCCAGCACGTTCAGGCTGCGCTCGGACTTCCAGAAATGGAAGGCGGTGCCCAGCTTGCGCTGCAGCGCCACCCGCACATTCTCCAGCACGGTGAGATGCGGGAAGACGGCGGAGATCTGGAAGGACCGCACCACGCCGCGCCGCGCGATATCGGCCGGCTTCATGCCCGTGATGTCCTCGCCGTCATGGACGATCCGGCCGCGCGAGGGCGCGTGGAACTTGGTCAGCAGGTTGAAGACGGTGGTCTTGCCCGCGCCGTTGGGGCCGATCAGCGCATGGATCGATCCGCGCCGGACGCGCAGATCGACATTGTTGACCGCGACGAAGCCCTTGAACTCCTTCGTCAGGCCCTGGGTCTCCAGGATGATGTCTTGCGACATTGCCGCTCCGCCGGTGAACGCCGCGTCAGGCGGGGTAGGGGCGCTGTTCGGGGAAAGCTTCCCCTTTCCCGGCGCTGGACGCCGGGAGCATGTCGATCGGCATTCTGAAAACGAGCTCCCTGTATGCTCTTTTTGTTCTCTGTCGCGCTCTGATGACGCTTTGGCGGCGATGTTGCCGCAACGGGCCCGTCTTCGCAACTGCCAAAACGCGAAAACGCCTGTCGATGAAGGGGTTGGCGCGTTTCCGGACGACCCCAAGAGGTTCGGCGAAGGCCGAGCGGAGGCAACGCTTGCGGGGAAGGGGGGCTTGGGCTAATGTCCCGCCGCTTTTCGACCGGGCGCTCCAGACAGCGCCCTGTTATAGCGCCGCGGAGAGGTGGCTGAGTGGTTGAAAGCACCGCACTCGAAATGCGGCATGCTCGCAAGGGCATCGGGGGTTCGAATCCCCCCCTCTCCGCCAATTTTGCGCCGTCGATTGCCATCCATAGTCCGATATTGCCGCCGATTACCGGATCGCCACCAACTGGCATAGTGAACCGCCGATCACCGCCGTTTTCACGCTAAAGTCCGACGTTGCCTGCCGAGCCAGCCTTCTACTGTACCCGCCGCTAACTGTGCTGAGGTCGGGAGCAGACTGTCCGCTGTTGTATACGCAACTCGAAGACAGACATTGTATCGCCTGGTGCGAAGGTCTGAGGATGGCCCGAAACCGGTCTCTCGACGTCCGACGACTCAACGATAGCTTCGTGTCCGCTTTCTAGGCCGCACCCCGTTCTTCCCAGCAACATCAATGTCAGAAATTTCTATTGAAATTTGAATTTTGTCAGATATATGATCCATGCACCTGACATGGAGATCCCTCTATGACCGATGGTCCGTTTAGGAATCTAAGGCTCGGGAGCTGTTGGAAACGGCTTGCCGAGGCAGTGCAGAATGACGCGGCATCGTCCGCGGAATGCGGCGCATTGGCTTCGGCTTCACTCGCCCGCCATCTCGTCACCAAGGAACACGCGAAGGCGCTTCAAGAGCTCGACGCACATCTTGACTCAGATCAGCTGGACCTAGATCCGCTTGGGTCCGTCGAGGCCATTTTCGTCCGTTGCGAGAAGACCCCCTTTCTCGACGCGCTTCAGAAAGAGCTTCTGTATCGGACTGCCAACGACCCGCCCCTCGGCAACGCGATCGCGCCAGCACTTGACGCCGCCATCGACACTCAGATCGGTGAAGCTAGAAACCGCTTTCAGGAAGAGTGTATCCGCGCGCAGGAAGCGGGCGAGATAACCCGCAGCGCGGCGGATCGGGCGCGGGAAAAGATCGATTCCGCCTTCGACGCAGTGGAGAGCGCGAAAGTCCGTGATGCTCTGTTGGCGGGCAAGAAGGACGCCTTCGAGAAGGACTTGGGCAGAAGCGACGGCGTCGATGAAGGGATGGTCCGCTTGTGAATGCTCATGTGACCAGTCCCGAGCGTTATGGTCTGACGCTGCGCGTTGTCGAGACAGGCCAGAGGCACCAGCGGGTTCATTCCGGTTCGGCGGCCGTCGCCGAAATCGGCAAGGAAATCGTCTTCGATCCTGATGTCCTTGACACTTACGACTACGAAGGATGGAAGCCGATCCACCACGACCTTCTAGTGGTCAGCGCTGCTATTGAATATGCCGACCGCCGAACCGCAAGACGGATCAGTCGGTGGGCGCGCGATTTTAACATCACCGTGCCCGTCGTCGAGGTTGCGACGTGGCAACGACCCGAGGTGCAAGGCAGCCTTCGTGCGGCGCTGCGACATCTCACGGGTGACGATTGGCAACTCACCTTCGTTCCATGGCAGGGCCAAGGCGTTTTGGGGGCACGGCAGCGGTCGCTTCCATTCGGCACGGAGCGGAGCTTCGTGATCGCCTATAGTGATGGGTTGGACTCCCGCTGTGTGTCTAAGGTGTCCGGGAACGGAACCGACGCTGTATGTGTGCGCGTGACCAAACACCGCCATACCTTGAAAGCAGGCGATGAGCCTTTCGACCAGATCCCGTTTCGGGTTGACGTTCCGTCATCGCGAGAAAGCAGCGTACGTTCGCGCGGCTTCAAATTCGCCGCCGTGACGGCCATCGCCGCGCATCTGACGGGGTTGACCAGGGTCGTCGTCCCCGAAAGCGGTCAAGGTGCGCTCGGCCCGGTCCTGCTGCCTCTGCACAACGTCTATGCCGACTACCGCAATCATCCGACGTACTTCCGCAAGATGGAGCGGTTCATCAAGGCGGTGCTCGGGCATGAAGTTCGCTACGACCAACCGCGCCTGTGGAATACAAAGGGCGAGACGATTTCGGCCTTTCGGCGCACCACGAACAAGGCGGTCGATGAACTGTTTGAGACCCGCTCGTGCTGGCAGCAGCGCTGGAACGCGAAAATGGACGGCAAGTTGCGGCAGTGTGGGCTCTGCGCCGCATGTCTCCTTCGCCGGATGAGCATGCATGCCGCCGGAATAGAAGAGCCGGAACACACCTACGTCATCGCCGATCTCACCGTTCCGGCCTTTCGGGATGCCCTTCCCGGCAGGAAGAAAGTCCGTCTGAGCCGCACGATGGCGGAATACGGCAGCGTCGGGGTTCGGCACCTCCAGCAGCTCGCTGACATGGCCGACCTCCCCGATGCGGATTTAAAGGTTCATGTCTTCGAAATCGCGCGCGCGACGGGGGAGCCGCAGGACGATGTCTTGAAGAACCTCAGGAATATGTTGCTGACCCACGCAAAGGAATGGCGCGCCTTCATGGCGGCCCAAGGCGAACAAAGCTTCCTGAGAAGCTGGACGAAGGGAGAGCGCCATGGCCGATCTGAATGAGCTGAGCGCACAGGAAATCGGTCGGCGCCTGCGGCTGGCAAGGGAAAACGCGGACATCCGTCAAGATGAGGCGGCCGAGGTTATTGGCATGTCGCGTCCGACCCTTGTGTCCATCGAAAAGGGCACGCGGCGCGTCCGTATTCAGGAGTTGCAGCTTCTTGCCCGGCACTATGGTGTTTCCGTCAACGGCCTTCTGCGTCGGGAAGCGGTTCATACTGATCTGGTGCCCCGATTCCGCAAGATGCGTGAGACGGAGGATGACCACACGCTCGAAGCCGTCGATCTGCTGAATGATCTGGTGAAGGCGGAGGTGGAACTCGAAAACGTTCTCGGCATCGAGCGGCGGCGGCACTACCCGCCGGAGAAAGGGATTAACCAGGGCGACATTGTCGAACTTGCCGAGAAGCAGGCACAAGAGCTGCGCGACTGGCTTGGGCTTGGTGCCGGTCCGGTCGGCGACATTTTCTCCATCATCGAGCTCGATCTCGGCATCCGCCTGTATCAGCGACGACTGTCCTCGAAGTCGAAGGTCGCCGGCTTATTCACCTATGACGACGCCGTCGGCGCCTGCATCCTCCTGAACGCCAATCATCTCCTGGAGCGGCGCGTTCACTCCGCCGCGCACGAACTCGGACACTTCGTGGGGACGCGCCGCGTCTCCGAGGTTTTGGAGGACGACGAGCAATTCCTGTCTCGCGACGAGCGCTACGCGAATGCGTTTGGCCGCGCCTTCTTGACGCCACGAAAGAGCTTCTCCGAGAGTTTCAAACAACTGACGGCCGGCGCCGACATGCTCACCCGTCGGCACGTTATCTTGCTGGCGCACCAGTACAACATATCCCGCGAGGCGTGTGTGCGCCGCCTCGAAGAGCTAGAGCTCCTGAAAAAGGGGACGTGGGAATGGCTCAAGACGAAGGGCGGGATCAAAGACCATCACGCGCGGGAAGTGCTTGGTGACGCCGCTGAGCGTCTAGATGTGGCTAAGACCGACGCTAATCGGCCGGTTTCCCACAGGATGAGTCTCATGGCGCACGCGGCCTGGAAGCGTGGCATCATGTCGGAAGGGCAGTTGGCCGAGCTACTGAAGATGCGCCGCGTGGAGGTGCGCGAACTGATTGACCAGATCGAGCTTGAGGAAAACGTGACGGATGACCTTCTCAAGCTCCCTAGCTGATGATCGCAGACCGCTGGTCCTCGATACGAGCGTCCTGATCAACCTGCACGCCTGCACCTACGGCGAGCGGGTGTTGACGGCTATCACGAATGACATCGTCGTGCCCGACATCGTGGCGGGGGAGTTGGAGCACGAGACGAGCCGGAAGAACGGAGACCACAGTTTTCTTTACGGCCTCATCGCAGGCGGCAAGGTGACCGTCGCCGGCATGACCGACGTGGAGTACGAGTTGTTCGCCACTCTGTCCGGTGGCTCTCCTTCTCTGGATGACGGGGAGGCCGCGACGATCGCGATCGCGGCGCGTCGGCGCTTTCGAGCTGTCGTCGATGAACGGAAAGGCCGCACTCGGGCAGCGGGGCTCATGGATGGTGTGGAGCCCGGTTGGACCCTCGACCTCCTCCGGCATCCTAGCGTTGTGCAAAGCCTTGGCGAGCATTCGGCCGCTGACGCCGTCTATCTGGCGCTGCGGCACGGGCGAATGCGTATCCCCGCGGAATGCGGCAAAGAAATCGTGGAACTGATCGGGCAAGAGCGCGCGCTTGTGTGCTCGTGCCTGCCGAACTTCAAGAATCTGTCGCGGGAAGCGGCGCTTTCGGTGCCGGCGCAAGCACAATCGCTTATCTGGCAAGAGCGGAGCGACACGGAATAAATCCACTCTACGGCGGGCCGTGTCGACGAAGCTGCGCCGGGAGACGAACGCGCTTCCACATTGCGCCGTAGTGTGGCGGAGGGCCTCCCGAAACAGTCCCCGGCGCTCTTGCCGCCGGGTCCGCTTTCATCAATTATTTTGGAGGGCTATAGCGTAGACGTAGTTCTCCGTTTCGTTTTCGGTCCGCCATAAACCGCCGATGGGCGACTTTGATCAGCCGGTCGAAGCGGCGGTGAAAACCGCCAGTTGGGCGTCGAAGGCGCGCTTGTAGGCGGGCCGCGCCTCGCCGCGGGCGACGTAGGCGGCGAGGTTCGGGTATTCCTCCAACATGCCCGATCCGTTCAACCTGCGCAGCACCGTCACCATCAGCAGGTCACCGGCGCTGAACGCGCCATCCAGCCAGTCGGCATCGCCGAGGCGATCGGAAAGCCCACCCAGCCGTTTCCGGATGCTGTCTTCGAGGACACGCAGGCGCTGCTCATACCAGGGCTCGTTGTGCTCCAATATCCTGGCGAGGCTGCGATCGAAGATCGGCGGCTCCACCGTGTTGAGTGCGGCGAACATCCACGCGATCGCGCACGCCCGGCCGTTCGCATCGTCCGGCAGCAGGCCCGCATGGTTCTCCGCGATATGGAACACGATTGCCCCCGACTCGAACAGGGCGAGGTCGCCCTCTTCATAGGTCGGAATCTGCCCGAAAGGATGAAGCGAAAGATGCGCGGGTTCCTTCATCGCTTTGAACGACACAAGACGAACCTCGTAGGGCTGGCCCACTTCTTCGAGCGCCCAGCGAACGCGCATGTCGCGCGCCAGACCCTGGCCGCGATCGGGAGACCGTTCAAAGGCTGTGATGATAGGGATCATCGGAGACTCCTGGTTGTCCGGATTCTTGGCGCTTTGCACCGAGGACGAACGACCGGCGCGGCTCCCGACAACTCTACCCGCGTTTTTCGTTGTGCCGTTGCGGCGCCGGAGGGCGTTACACCAATTCAATCCGCGCGTGATGGCCGGCGGCCGAGGCCAGGCGTCGGTCGCGCGTCAGCAGTGGTGTATCGAGTGCTTCGGCCAGCGCGACATAGGCGGCGTCATAGGCCGTCAGATTGTTCCGCAAATCCCAAATGCGCGGCAAAAGGAGATCGTGCGGATATCGCCGCAGGGGAAGGTCCGCCAGGTCGGCGAGAGCCATGCGGCCGCGTTCGCCGTCGATTTCGCCGTTCGCGGCGTAGCGCCGGATCACCTGTGCGACTTCCACATCGAGCAGATGCGGTGCGTGAAGCGTTTGACGCGGCGCGAACAGCCGATCTTCCACGGCTTTCGCCGCCGGCGTGCGGAGAAGGGCTTCAAGCAGGGCCGACGCGTCGACGACGATCACACGCGGTCACGCTCAGCGCGAACCAGTTCGGCCGGCGGCACGGAAGGAGCCGTTTCCGTGCGGCTGCGCAGGCGCGCCCGTAATTCATCGATCGTCGGCCGTTCCGCCACCTGGCGAATTTCGCTGAGCAGATAGTCGGAGAGCGACATGCCGGCCAAGGCGGCGCGCGACTTGAGTTCGCGATGCAACGTCTCGGGGACATTGCGGATCTGGATCATCGTTCCCATGTTTCAAGCATGTAAGCATGTGTTTCGCATGTCAACTGATCGTCAGGCCCGGCGGTGGAGCGGCCGGCGCTCGGCTGCGGGGCCGCTCCAGAACCCTTTCGCTTCGGCCCCCCGTCACTCCGCCGGTTGCGGCAGAGGGTTCCTGGCCGCTCGCTCGCCGGACAGGCTCCGCTGGCCCAGCCCCACGGTCAGTACCGCTGCGGCGCCGGCCGCAACCGAGACCCAGAACCCGTTCTGCGCCCCGAAATTGTCGACGACCCAACCTGTAACGAATGCGCCGAGCGCCATGCCGGCGCCGATGCCGGTCATCACCCAGGTGATCCCTTCAGTCAGCATCGACTCCGGCACGCGGCGCTCGATCAGGCCGAAGGCCGTGATGAAGGTGGGCGAAACGGCGATTCCGCTGACGAAGACGGCGACGGCGAGGTGGAGAACCGTCGTGCCGGCGACGAGCAGGGGCAGGGCGGTGATGGCGAGCACGCTCACCGCGATGAGGAGCTGGCGTTGCAGCGGCATGCGAGGATTCACGGCGCCAAGGATCAGGCCGATCACGAACGAACCGACCGCGTAGACGCCGATGACAAGGCTGGCTGCGTTCGGCTGGCCAAGGTCCTTGGTGATCGCCACGGCGCTCACTTCGGCCGTTGCGAAGATGGATCCCACGAAGACGAGAGCGAGCGTGACGATCTGCACCGGGCGCAGCCGGATGGCCGATCCCTGGGGCGCGCCGCTGTCAAGGGCACGGACCTTCGGCTCCGTCGAGCGCTGCAGGAGGAAGGAAGCGGTTCCGAACGCCAGAAAGGCGGTGCTGATCATCATGCCGGCTTCCGGGAAGAGCGCGACGGCCAAGCCGACGGAAAGCGATGCGCCCGCAATGTAGACCAACTCGTCCAGCGCGGATTCAAAGGCGAAGGCGGTGTTCAGTTCGGGGCGATTGCGGAAGATTTCGGTCCAGCGGGCGCGAACCAGGGCCGGAATGCTGGGCATCGCCCCCGCCAGAAAGGCCGACGCAAAGAGCGTCCAGTTGGGCCAGCCCTGTCGGGTCGCCACGATGAGCGCGACAAAGGCCACGACCGACAAGGCTGTCGCCGGGGCCGCGACGGCCGTCTGGCCGAGACGGTCCACCAGGCGCGAGATCTGGGGGGCGACGAAGGCGTTTGTCAGGGCGAAAGTCGCCGAGACCGCGCCGGCCAGCCAGTACTCGCCATGAGTCTGGGACAGCATAGCGACGATGCCGATAGGGGCCATCGCGACAGGCAGGCGTGCGACGAAGGCGGCGGCCGAGAACCCCTTGGCTCCCGGAGTCCGGAAAACTTCCCTATAGGGATTGGGCATGGGGACGCTCCTTGATTTCCATGGATGCGCCAGTTACATACGTGGCGTATGCAAATCAGATAATCACATACGTCGTGTATGTCAATTAACATACGCGACGTATAAGAATTGAGGAGAACGAATGCCCAGGCCGCGCAAGGAGATGATCGCCGAAACGCGCACCAAGCTCATTGCGGCCGCGCGGCACGCGTTCGGCACGGTGGGCTATGCGGACTCGTCGATGGATGACTTCACCGCCGCGGCGGGGCTGACCCGCGGCGCGCTTTATCACCATTTCGGCGACAAGAAAGGGCTGCTGCAGGCGGTCGTCACGGAAATCGACGCCGAGATGACCGCGCGGCTGTCGGCCATTGCGGCGAAGGCGCCGACGCGCTGGCAGGGTTTCGTCGACGAGAATGTCGGTTATGTCGAGATGGCGCTTGAGCCGGAGATCCAGCGCATCATGTTCCGTGACGGCCCGGCCGTCCTGGGCGACCCGGCGCGTTGGCCGAGCGCCAATGGCTGCATTGCCGCCGTGGCCAGGAGCTTAAGTGCCCTGCGGGAGGACGGCATTATCGTGGACATCGATCCCGAGGCGGGCGCCCGGCTCATCAACGGGGCCAGCAGCTATGCGGCCCAATGGATCGCCGGTTCCGACGATCCGGAGGAAACCTCGAAGAAGGTCGTTGAAAGCTTCCGGGTCTTGCTCGACGGACTGCGGATCAGCGGCGTCCCGGCGTAGCGAAGATGCGCCGCCGTGAATATCCCAAATGGGAGGCAGTCATGACCAGTTCGACCGTGTTTACCAGCAACCGCAGTCAGGTGGTCCGGCTGCCCAAGGCGGTCGCCTTTCCCGAGGATGTGCATCAGGTCGATATTCTCAAGATCGGCCACAGCCGCGTGGTCGTGCCGCAAGGCAAGCGGTGGGACGATCTCTTCCTGTGCGGCCCGCGAGTGAGCGACGATTTTCCAAGCGAGCGTGAGCAGCCGGCAGCGGAAGAACGCGAGCCCTTCTGATGCTGACTACATCTATGTGGAAGACCTACCCGTCTGCCTCCGTGAGAAATTCAACGCGCTGGCGGAGCAGCTTTCAGGCGACGCCGAAGCGGTCCGGGCGGGCGATCGACCAGGTGTTGGCGTAGAACGCGTGATCGGTCGCGCCGGTCAGCAATTCGCCCGGCTCCAGATAGGGGAGCGACTGGGACAGCAGCTTGATCTCCGTGGTCCTGATGCGCTGTGCCAGGTGATGGGGCCGCAATTGCGAGGGATGCTCCAGGCCGGCGGCGGCCAGAAGCTCCGCCAGCGCGTGCAGGGTGCCCCGGTGGAAATTAGCCACCCGCTGCGCCTTGTCCGGCACCGCCAGCGCCCGCTGCCGCAGCGGGTCCTGTGTCGCCACGCCGGTCGGGCATTTGTTGGTGTGGCAGCTCTGCGACTGGATGCAGCCGATGGCGAACATGAACGCCCTCGCCGCGTTGACCCAGTCCGCCCCCATCGCCAGCGCCGAGGCGAGATCGAAGGCGGAGATCATCTTGCCGCTGACGCCGATCCGGATCTTGGGGCGTAGGCCCGCGCCGACGATCGTGTTGTGGACCAGCAGCAGGGCCTCCCGCATCGGCGTGCCGACATGGTTGCTGAGTTCCAGCGGCGCCGCGCCGGTGCCGCCTTCGGAACCGTCGACGACCACGAAATCCGCCACGATCCCGGTTTCCAGCATCGCCTTCACGATCGCCATGAACTCCCAGGGCTGGCCGATGGCGAGCTTGAAGCCGACGGGCTTGCCGCCCGACAGCTCGCGCAGCTTCGCCAGGAACTGCATCATCTCGATGGGGGTCGAGAAGCTGCCGTGGGAGGCGGGCGACACACATTCCAGGCCCACCGGGATGCCGCGGGTCTCGGCGATCTCCGGACTGACCTTGTGCCCCGGCAGAATGCCGCCATGGCCGGGCTTGGCGCCCTGGCTCAGCTTCACCTCTATCATCTTGATCCGGTCGTCGGCGGCCTGCGCCGCGAAACGGTCGGGGCAGAAGCTCCCATCCTCGTTCCGGCAGCCGAAATAGCCGCTGGCGATCTGCCAGACCAGGTCGCCGCCATGGCGTCTGTGATAGGGGCTGACGCTACCCTCGCCGGTGTCCTGCGCGAACCCGCCCAGCTTCGCGCCCTTGTTCAGGGCCATGATGGCGTTGCCGCTCAGCGAGCCGAAGCTCATGGCCGAGATATTGAGGACCGATCCCGAATAGGGCTGCCGGCACTGGTCGTTGCCGATCGTTGTGCGGAACGTCGTCGGGTCGGCAAGCGGCGCCGGGCGCACCGAATGGCCGATGAATTCGTAGCCCTCGGCTCTCGTGTCCAGGACCGTGCCGAACGGCCGCTGGTCCGGCTCCTGCTTGGCGCGGGCATAGACCAGCGATCGCTGCATCCTGGAAAAGGGCAGCTTTTCGAAGTCGGTCTCGAACAGATACTGGCGAAGCTCCGGCCGGACGGATTCGACCAGATAGCGGATATGCCCGATGACTGGATAATTCCGGGTGATCGAATGCCGGGTCTGGATCAGGTCGTAAATGCCGATCGCCGACAGGATCACGAACAGGGCGGCCAGGACCGGCCCCGACCAATGATCGATCGGGGCCAGGAGAAAGACAGCGGCCAGAAGAACGCAGGCCGCGAAGGCCGAATACCGGCTGAGCAGCGACAGCCTGAAGATGCTCTGCATGCGCGTTCCCTCTACAACCGTCCCGGAAGAATCATTCGACGTCGGACATTACCAGCCATGCCTCCATCGCGGGTAAACCGGATGGCGGCGCGGCCATCCGCTCCACCGTCCCGGCGGAGGCTCACGCCGCTTTTGCGGTGAGATTCGGGGACTGGTCAGGGGCCAGGCTGGCGGGGTCGATGTCGGTCGAGCGGCCGGAGACGAGATCGGCCAGCATCCGGCCCGAGCCGCAGGCCATCGTCCAGCCCAGCGTTCCATGGCCGGTGTTCAGATAGAGGTTCGGATACCGCGCGCCGCCGATCAGCGGCGGGCCGTCGGGGGTCATCGGGCGCAGGCCGCACCAGAAGCTGGCGTCGGCCGTCGATCCGCCGCCTGGAAACAAATCGCCGACCGAATGTTCCAGCGTCGCGCGCCGGGAATCGTGAAGCCGCAGATCGTAGCCGCAGATCTCCGCCGTGCCGCCGACGCGGATCCGGTCACCAAGCCGCGTTATGGCGATCTTGTAGGATTCGTCCATGACCGTCGAAACGGGTGCTGCGTCCGGGTTCCCGATGGGGATCGTCATCGAATAGCCCTTCACCGGATAGACGGAAACCGGAACGCCGATGGGCCGGAGAAGCAGCGGGGAATAGCTGCCGAGGGCGACCACATAGGCATCGGCGGTCACGGTTCCGGAATTGGTCTCCACCCCGGAAATCCTCCCGCCGCTCACATCCAGCCAGCGGATGCTGGTCCCGTAGCGGAACGTCACCCCTCGCTCCGCGCACAAGGCGGCGAGTTGCCGGGTGAACATCTGGCAATCGCCCGTCTCGTCGCCCGGAAGCCTGAGGCCGCCGACGAATTTCTCCCGCACCGCCGCCAGGGCGGGTTCGGCCCCGACGCAGCCTTGCGGGTCGAGCAGTTCATGAGCGACCCCGTATTCCTTCAGGATGGCGATATCCTCGCCGACGCTGTCGAGTTGCTTTTGCGTTCTGAAAAGCTGGAGGGTGCCGAGGCTGCGCTCGTCATAGGCGATGCCGGTTTCCGCGCGGAGCGCCCGCAGGCAGTCGCGGCTGTATTCCGCGATCGGCACCATGCGCGCCTTGTTCGCGGCATACCGCGCGGCGGTGCAGTTCCGAAGCATCTGGAGCAGCCAGCGCCACATGGCGGGGTCGAGCTTTGGCCTGAGGACCAGCGGGCCGTGGCGCATGAGCAGCCATTTCACGGCCTTGACCGGCATGCCGGGGCCCGCCCAGGGCGTGGAGTAGCCGGGCGACACTTCGCCCGCATTGGCGAAGCTGGTCTCCAGCGCGGGGCCGTCCCGCCTGTCGATCACCACCACCTCGTGCCCGGCTTCCGCGAGATACCAGGCGGTCGTGATCCCGATCACGCCCGCGCCCAGGACGATGATTTTCATTCTCGAACTTCCCCCTCAAAGCTCGCCGGCGCGCCGCCGGCATTCCCGGCGTCGGGTCAGGCGGCGCCGATCGCCGTGTGCTGGCTCCAGTTCCGCTCGACCTTCGCCGGTTCCGGCTGGCCGACGGCGAGGACGGTCAGATCGTGCCGGCGGCCATCGCGCGCCGTCCAGCTTATGGTCTGGCCGGCGGCCAGCCCGATCAGGGCGGTTCCGATGGGGGTGAGGACGGAAACCCTGCCCGCCGCGATATCGGCCTGGCCGGGAAGAACCAGCGTGACCGTCCTGGCCTCGCCGGTGTCGGGCTTGTATTCGACTGTCGACCCGATCCGCGCGATCCGGGCGGGCAGCGACCCGTCGGCCACGATGCGCGCGCGGTCAAGCTCGCCGAGCAGTTCCTCCGCTGCCTCCGGCGCGCTGGCTTCCGCCGCCGTCGCCAGATCCGATAGTTTCGCGTGGTCTGACCGGCAGACCGTGATGGCCGGCTTCCGCCGGCTGTTCTTGCTGTTTTGCATTTCGTACATCCATGTCGCCGTCGCGCGACGGCCCCCGTCACCGCTTGGGTCAAGCGGTTCCGGAGGCGATCGCCGATCCGGCTGAAATTCTCGTTGTCGTGATTTAGCGCCGATGTCGCGGGACGGTTCTACGTCCTCCGCGATACTTCACATGCGATGCCGCATGTCCGCCCCCTCGGCCCGGGGGCGCATGGCGTCCGGACCGGGGGCTACGCTCCCGCGATAAAGCGCACTCCAGGAAGGGGTGCGGGTATATGGATCGCCATGGTCATAAGCCAAAGCTGGCCATTTGCCGGCGGAAGTCAAGCCCCCGCCGGCTATCGTGACCACCGACGCGCCGGGATAATCAAGCGCAACGGGCCCTAATCCCGCCCCTCATGGCGGAAGCCGAGCTTCAGGGTCACCTGATAATGGCCGACCTTGCCGCCTTCGATATGGCCGCGAATCTCCCCGACCTCGAACCATTGCAGGTTCTTCAGCGTCTGGGAGGCGCGTTCGACGGCGGTCTGGATGGCGTCCTCGATGCTTGATTCCGAGGATCCAACGATCTCCGTCACGGCATAGACATGTCCCATGGGGGCGGTCCTTTCTGTTCGGGGGCTTGGTCGGGGAGCGTGATTATTCGGCGGCGTGCCGGCTGTGGCGGCCCTCGGCGAACTCCTCGATCATCTTCGGGTTGAAGGCGTCGATGTCGTCGGGCGAGCGGCTGGTCACCACCCCCTGGTCGGTTACCACCGGCTGGTCCTCCACGGTCGCGCCGGCATTGGCGAGATCGATCTGGATCGCCTTGTAGCCTGTCATCCTGCGGCCCTTCGCCAGCCCGGCGCTGATCAGCACCTGCGGACCGTGGCAGATCGCGGCGACAGGCCGGCCGTCCCTGAAGAAGGCCTTCACGAAGCTGAGCGCCCGGTCGTCGGTGCGCAGAAGGTCGGGGCTGAACAGGCCGCCGGGGATCAGCAGGCCGTCATAGTCGCTGTCCATGGCCGACCCCAGCTCCACATCGACGGGGAAGGCGTCGCCATGCTCACGATGATGGTTGCCGTGAACGTCGCCGCTTTCCGGGCTGACGAGGCGGACGGTCGCGCCGGCCTCCTTCAGGGCCTCGACGGGGCGGGTCATCTCCACCTGCTCGAATCCGTCGGAAACCAGAACCGCTATCGTCTTTCCATCCAGGCGTCTGGCCATGATGGTCTCTCCTTGTCCGTATGGGCGGACGGCCGCCGCGAAGGCGAAGCCGTCTTCTCCCCATGCGAACAGGAAAACCGGAGAGACGTTCCCGGAGAATCCATCCGCGCGGATCGCGCGAGATCGGACCACCGGGAATCAGGCCGCCAGCTTCTCCTCCGCGTCCAGCGTCACGGCGACGGCGTGGATGACGGATGCGATGCGGATGACGTTCTGCACCATCTCCTTCGTCGCGCCCTTCTTCGCCACCACCTGCTCATGGCTGTCGATGCACATGCCGCAGCCATTGATGGCGGAGACGGCGAGCGACCACAGTTCGAAATCCAGATGGTCGACGCAGGGGTTGGCGATGGCGTTCATGCGCAGCTTCGCCGGCATGGTCGAATATTCCTTCTCCGACGCCAGATGGACGAAGCGGTAATAGATGTTGTTCATGCCCATCAGCGCGGCGGCGGTCTTCGCGGCGCGGACGGCGTCATCGGAAAGATGTTCGCCCGCCGCCGCATTGATCGCCTTGATGACGGTGGCGTTGCGCGAGGCCAGCGCCGAAACCAGCGCCGCGCCCCAGAGCTGCTGCGGGGTCAGGCCCGGCGTCGCCACGACGTTCGACAGGTTCAGCTTCAAATCCTTGGCGTAGTCGGGCAGGGCGGTTTTCAGGGCGTCGATCGACATTGGGGGAGGCTCCAGCGGTTCGGGGAGGAAACGAAGACACCCCCACCCCGGCCCTCCCCCGCGGAGCAGGGGAGGGAGTCCAATAGCCCCCTCTCCTGCTCTGCGGGAGAGGGGGTTGGGGTGAGGGTGGTTCCGGCGACGTAAGGGGACGCGAACGGCCGGTCAGGCGGCCTGCAGCGTCTCCTCGCCCTTCTGCCAGTTGCAGGGGCACAGCTCGTCGGTCTGCAGGGCGTCCAGCACGCGCAGCACTTCCTGCGGGTTGCGGCCGACGCTGAGGTCGTTGACCGAAGCGAAGCGGATCACATTGTCCGAATCGACGATGAAGGTCGCGCGCAGGGCCACGCCCTCTTCCTTGTCCAGAATGCCGAGCGCCTGGGACAGCTCCCGCTTGATGTCCGACAGCATGGCGAAGGGCAGCTCCTTCAGGTCGGCATGGTTCTGACGCCAGGCCAGATGCACGAATTCGCTGTCGGTCGACGCGCCGTAGAGAACGGCGTCGCGGTCCTCGAACTCCTCGTTCAGCTTGCCGAACGCGGCGATCTCGGTCGGGCAGACGAAGGTGAAGTCCTTCGGCCAGAAGAACACGATCTTCCACTTGCCCTTCTCGCTGTCGCGGGTGACGTCGGTAAAAGCGGTCTTGACGTCGGTCGAGACGACGGCCTTGAGGGCGAATTCGGGGAAGATGTCGCCAACGGTGAGCATCGGGGGGACTCCAGATTTTTCAGGTGAATCAGGATTTTAGAACCTCTCTAAGAAATGTTGCAGAGCAGCATTTTTCCAATCGATTTATCCGAACGCTCTGATAGGTTCGGCCTATGAGCACGGCGATGACCCTGAAGCAGCTCCGCTATCTGGTGGCGGTGGCGGACGCCCGGCATTTCGGCCGCGCGGCGGCGGCCTGCCATATCAGCCAGCCCTCGCTCAGCGCCCAGATCCAGCAGTTGGAAAGCATCGTCGGCGGCGCGCTCTTCGAACGGACAAAACGTCGCGTCCTGCCGACCCTGCTGGGCGAGGCGATGGCGGAACGGGCGCGCCGCGTGCTGGCGGAGATCGACCGGATGGCGGCGTTGTCGGGTAGCGGGACCCCGCTGTCGGGGCCGTTCCGGCTCGGCGTCATCCCGACGCTCGGCCCCTATCTCCTGCCGCGCATCCTGCCGGGGTTGAGGCGGGCTTATCCCGACCTCAAGCTCTATCTCAGGGAGGATCTGACCGGCCGGCTGGTCGATTTGCTGCGGCGCGGCGCGCTAGAGGCGGCGCTGATGGCCCTGCCGGCGGGCGATCCGGGCCTTTCCGAACGGCCGTTGTTCGACGAGCCCTTCCTTCTGGCCGCGCCCGAAGGGCACCGGCTGGCGGAGAAGAACCGGATCGGCCAGGACGACCTGGCGGGGGAGATTCTGCTGCTGCTGGAGGACGGCCACTGCTTCCGCGATCAGGCGCTGGCCGCCTGCGGGCAGCACGGCAACCCGGCGGCGGACGCCTTCGCCGCCACCAGCCTGGCGACCTTGCGCGAAATGGTCGCCGGCGGCGTCGGCCTCACCCTCCTGCCGGCGCTGGCCGCCAACGACCGGCAAGACGGGGTGCGCCTCCGCCATTTCGACGACCCCGCCCCGTCCCGCCGGATCGGGCTCGTCTGCCGCAAGGATTGCGCGCGGGCGGAAGAGATCGCGCTGCTGGGGGACCATGTGGCGGAAAGCCTGCCGGAAGGGGTAGTGGCGGCGGCCGGCGTGAGTTAGCTACTCCCCCGCCCGCGCCTCCACCGCTTCGGTCAGGTCGAGCCCGAGGAACCCGCCGGACTGGCGGCGCCACAGGGCGGCGTAGAGGCCGTTGCGGTGGAGGAGTTCCTGATGGCTGCCGGTTTCCGCGATGCGGCCTTCCTCCATCACCACCAGCCGGTCCAGAACGGCGATGGTTGACAGGCGGTGGGCGATGGCGATGACGGTCTTGCCTTCCATCAGCGCGTAGAGCTGTTCCTGGATCGCGGCCTCGACCTCCGAATCGAGCGCGGAGGTCGCCTCGTCCAGCACCAGGATCGGCGCGTTCTTCAGAAGCACGCGGGCGATGGCGATGCGCTGGCGCTGGCCGCCCGACAGCTTCACGCCCCGCTCGCCGACATGGGCGTCGTAGCCGATGCGGCCCTGCAAATCCGTGAGGTCCGCGATGAAGTCGCCGGCATGGGCGCGGCGCGCCGCCTCCACGATATCCGCCTCCGTCGCGTCGGGGCGGCCATAGCGGATATTGTCGCGGATGGAGCGGTGGAGGAGCGAGGTGTCCTGCGTCACCATGCCGATCCGACGGCGCAGCGAGGCCTGGGTGACGCCGGCGATGTCCTGCCCGTCGATCAGGATGCGGCCGCCCTCCAGATCATAGAATCGCAGCAGCAAATTGACCAAAGTCGACTTGCCGGCGCCCGACCGGCCGACGATGCCGACCTTCTCCCCCGGCCGGATGGAGAGCGAGAACTCCTCGATCACGCCGGAGTCGCGGCCATAGTTGAAGCGGACATTCTCGAACCTGATGCCACCCTTGGGGGCCAGGAGCTCTTGAGCATCGGCCCTGTCGGCGATGGCGCGCGGCGCGGCGATCGTGTTGATGCCGTCCTGGACTGTGCCGATATTCTCGAACAGCCCCGCGATCTCCCACAGCACCCAGCCGGACATGGCGCGGATGCGCATGACCAGCGCGATGGCGACGGCGATGGCGCCCAGCGAGATCGCCGATTGCTGCCAGGCCAGAATGGCGACGCCGCCGACGGTCGCCAGCAGCAGCGCGTTGGTGGTCTGGAGGCAGACGGTCAGCTTCGTCACCAGCCGCATCTGGCGGTGGACGGTGCCCATGAACTCGCCCATCGCCTCGCGGGCGTAGTCCTGCTCCCGCCTGGTATGGGCGAACAGCTTGATCGTCTGGATGTTGGTGTAGCTGTCGACGATCCGGCCGGTCATCTGGGCGCGGGCGTCGGCCTGGGCCATGGAGACGGCGCGCAGGCGCGGCACGAACACCATCATGATCCCGACATAGAGCGTGAGCCAGAGGATCAGCGGGGCCATCAGCCACGGTTCAGCGTTGCCCATCAGGATCATGGCGCCGACGAAATAGACGGCGACATAGACCAGCACGTCCATCAGCTTCATCACCGTCTCGCGGATCGCCAGGGCGGTCTGCATGACCTTCTGTGAGACGCGGCCCGCGAACTCGTCCTGGAAGAAGCTCATGCTCTGATCCAGGATGTAGCGATGGGCCAGCCAGCGGGCGATCATCGGGTAATTGCCGAAGACCGTCTGGTGCATGATGAGGGAATGGAAGAGTGTCAGGAGCGGAAATCCGACCAGGATCAGCGCCGCCATCCAGCCGATGCTCCAGCCATGCGTCGTGAAGAAGGTCTCCCGGTCCGCCCCGGCCAGCCAGTCGACCAGCGACCCCATATAGTTGAGGAAGATCACCTCGACGACGGAGATCGCGGCCGTCAGCAAGGACATCAGGACGAGCCACGGCGCGACCGGCCGGGAATAGTAATAGAGGAAGGCCAGCAGCCCGCGCGGCGGCGGCGCGGGCTCCCGCTTGGGGAAGGGGTCGATCAGCGTTTCGAAGAAGCGGAACATGGTGATTCGATCCGATAACAGAGGCCGGGCCTGGATGCTGTGACGGCCGTCAGGCCGCCTTCCGGCCGTAGGGACGCAGCGCCCGTGCGTCCCGCAACGCCAGCGCCCACCAGGAAAGCTGGTCCAGCATGGCGTCAGCCGCCGCCGCGCCGCCGGGCTCGTCCTTCAGGCGCCCGGCATCGTCGAACTGAGCCCAGGCCCTGTGGAAGCTGACACCGTCACGCAGCGTTGTCGCGTGCATTTCGACGAAGACCTGACGGAGTTGCTCTACCGCCCGGATTCCGCCGGACATCGCGCCGTAGGAGACGAAGGCGACGGGTTTCGCGCGCCAGCCGCCGCCGGTCGAATCGATCACATGCTTCAGGATCGCCGGATAGCCGTGATTGTATTCCGGCGTCACCAGGATAAAGGCGTCCGCCCGTTCGATCCGCCGGCGCAGCTCGGCCAGGTCCGCGTTCTCCTCCCCATGGCGCATCGGCAGATCGAAGGCGGCGGGGTCGACGATGTCCAGCGCCATGTCCTGGCGCGCCTCGATCCGTCCGGCGGCCCAGCGGCCCACGACATCGCAGAACCGGCCCTGCCGGGTGCTGCCATAGATTAGGGCGACGTTGATCGGGGCTACATTGATCGGCTCGCTCATCGCACTTTTCCATCCTGTTGCGACTGAAGGAGCACTCGGTCTAAAACCTCAACTATAGTTGAGGTCAAGCGGGAAATATCGCGCCATGCACAGGATCGACCGGAGCCATATCGGCCGTGAGCTTTCGGTGGGGGAGATGGCGGCGCGCAGCGGTGTTCCCATCTCCACCATCCATTTCTATGAGGCCAAAGGGCTGATCGAAAGCCGGCGCAACAAGGGCAACCAGCGCCGCTATCCGCGGAACGCGCTGCGCCGGGTGGCCATCATCAAGGTGGCGCAGCGCACCGGCATCCCGTTGGCCGCGATCCGCGACGCGCTGGCGGAACTGCCGGAGGAAAGGACGCCGACGGCGGCCGACTGGCACAAGCTGTCGATGAAATGGCGGGCGGAGCTGGACGACCGGATCGCCCGGCTGACGCGGCTCCGCGACCAGTTGGACGGCTGCATCGGCTGCGGCTGCCTCTCGCTGAAAAGCTGCCCCCTCCGCAACCCCCACGACCGGCTGGCCGAACAGGGTCCGGGACCGAGGCTGCTGGATCCGGGGTGAACGAATATTCCCTCTCCCCTTGTGGGAGAGGGCGGGGCCCGCGAAGCGGGAGGGTGAGGGGGTTTCCGTATCAGCAACAATCCGATATCGCTGGGGCGGGCATGCCCCCTCACCCTCCCAATCGCTTCGCGATCGGGTCCCTCCCTCTCCCACGGAGGGGAGAGGGGTATTTCCCCTTTTGCGGAACGGCGATGGGCGCGATCATCGAACCGGCAGACAGGGAGGATGGGATGAGCTGGCAACCAGCGCGGGACCCGGTGGTCGAACCGACGGCGTGTCCGCCCGTCGAGACAGTGGTCATTCCCCGGACGGCCGATATCGGCGGATTCGAGGTCAGGCGCGCGGTGCCCTCCATCCAGCGGCGGAGCGTCGGGCCGTTCGTCTTCGTGGACGAGATGGGACCGGCCCTGTTCGATGCGGGGCAGGGGCTGGACGTGCTGCCCCATCCGCATATCGGGCTGGCGACCGTCACCTACCTGTTCGACGGCGACATGATCCATCGCGACAGTCTGGGCACGGTCCAGCCGATCCGGCCGGGCGATGTCAACTGGATGACCGCCGGGCGGGGCATCGCCCATTCGGAGCGCACGTCGCCTGAGGCGCGGAAAGGTGGCTCGCGGCTCGCCGGGCTTCAGACCTGGGTCGCGCTGCCGGAGGCGTTCGAGGAAACCGCGCCGGATTTCGCCCATCACGATGGGGCGGACCTGCCGATGATCGCGGGGGAGGGGAAGTCGGTCCGGCTGATCGTGGGCTCGCTTTACGGCGAACGGTCGCCGGTTCGGACCTTCTCCGAGACGCTTTATGCCGAGGCGCTGCTGTCGCCGGGCGCGGTGCTGCCGGTCCCGGCGGAGCAGGAGGAGCGGGCGCTCTATGTCGTCTCGGGATCGATCTCGATCGCCGGCGACAGCTTCCCCGAAAGGCGTCTGCTGGTGCTGCGGCCGGGGGATGCGATCGATGTCCGCGCGGAGGCGGAGACGCGGCTGCTGATCTTCGGCGGGGAGCCGCTGGACGGTCCCCGGCGGCTGTGGTGGAATTTCGTCGCCCGCGACAAGGACCGGATCGAGCAGGCCAAGGAGGATTGGCGGGAAGGCCGCTTCGGCGCGGTGCCGGAGGAGACCGAGGCGCTGCCGCTGCCGGGACGGTGAAAGCCACCCTCACCCCCAACCCCCTCTCCCGCGGGGCAGGAGAGGGGGCTATTCGGCTCCCTCCCCTGCGAAGCGGGGGAGGGTCGGGGTGGGGGTCAATAGTCCCACTGGAACTCCACGCCGATCGAGCTTGAATCGGCGCCGACGCCGCTGTTGACGGAGATGTTGGGCGTCACCTCGATCTCCACCGTCACGCGGCTGCCGCTGCCGTCCAGCCCCTGTTCGATGCCGACCAGCACATCGTCGGCGATGTATTCGCCGACGCTGAGGCTGGGGCCGGCGTCGCCGCTGCCGGCTTCCACCGACAGCCGGTCGACGCCCAGCGAATCCCGCAGGTCGCCCAGCACGTCGCCGCCGGCCCCGACGCCGGTCAGGGTGGCGACGCTCTGGGCGAGGCGGACGGCCTCCAGCGCGTTCAACTCCCCCGTCGCCTTGCCGAACAGGATGCGGGACAGGACCTCGTCGTCCGGCAGTTCCGGGATCGAGGAAACGTCGATCTGCGGGTCGGACGCGCGACCGGTGATGGCGATCTGCGCGGTGATGTCCTCCAGGGGCGCGACGGCGAGGAAGTCCAGCATCGGGTCGATCCGGTTGGCCCCGGTCAGGGTCACGCTGCCCCGTTCGAAATCGAACCGGTTGCCCAGCAGGTCGAAGACGCCCCGGCGCAACGTGAACGCGCCGGTCACGCGGGGCGCGGCGCTGGTGCCTTCGATGGTCAGGTCGCCGCCCATCTCCGCATCCAGTCCCCGGCCGCGCACATAGATCTGGTTCGGCGCGCTGACGACGAGGTCGAGGGTAATGGAGACCGCGCTGCCCTCCGATGCCCGCGCTTGCCGTTCGGCCTGCCGATCCAGCCGTTCCTGGATCTCCGGCGGGGCGTTCACCTCCGTCACCTCGATCACGGCAACGGAGGGCGGCATGGTGTCCGGGATGCGGATCTCCGCCCGATCGATCGTGATCGTGCCTTCCAGCAGCGCCTCGGTCAGAAGCTCACCGCTCAAATGGAGGTCGGCGTCGGTGACGGCGTTGACCAGATCGCTGTCGACCAGCTCCGCGTCGGTCAGCGTCAGGCTGATATCCAGCGGCAGGCCGGCCTTCGGGTCCAGCAGGATGCTGCCGCTCCCCTCGATGCTACCGCCGTTCGGCGTCCGGCCGGTGAGGCGGGTCAGCGTCATTTCCCGCCCCTGGGCCTCCAGCGTGGCGGCGATGTCGGTGATCTCCGTCCCGTTCAGGACGTTGCGGTAGAGCCCTTCGCTCAGCGTCACGCGGCCGGCGCTGTCCAGCCCCGCCATCGTGCCGTCGACCGTCAGCGCGACTTCCAGCCGTCCCGCCACCTGGTCCGCGCCGGCGGCCAGCAGCGGGTTCAGGAGCGCCAGGTCGAACATGCCGTCCGCCGCGCCGGAGATGCGCCCCTCCGGCGGGATGGACGGCACGGCCGTGGCGGGATCGAACGTCACCGGCAGGCTCGCCGTCAGGTCGAACCGGCTGTCCTCTGCCAGCGCCACGCCTGACCGAACGTCCAGCCGACCCCCTCCCAACGAGCCGGTGGTGCGGATGTCGAAGCCGGTGAAACCCGCGTCCGCCGCCTGGGGCACGCGCAAATCGGCTACGTCGATCGTGAAGTTGCCGGTGGGCGACGGGAGCGAGCCCTGAAGTCGCGCTTCGGCGTTGAGGGTACCGTCGACCTCCGCCGCCGGAGCGGCCAGCCGCGCGAGGCTGAGGGGCAGGGCCTCGATCGTCAGCGCCAGATCCATGTCGGACCCGTAGCGCCCGTCCAGGCTGACGGTCCCGCCGCCGACCGACAGCGCCAGCCCGTCCACGGTCACGTCCCGACCGGCCAGGGCGATCGTCGCCGGCTGGACGAGCGTCAGTTCCTCCCCCTTATAAGCGGCGGTCAGGCTGGCGAGATCGATGCGCGTCGCGCCTTCGGTAAGGGCGACACCGCCTTCCGTCGAGAGCGCGGCGTCGGCCGCCGAGACATCGAGCGCGACCGCCATATCGGTGAAGCTGCCTTCGGCGCTGGCGGTGACGCTGTCGATCGTCTGGCCGCCGGCTTCTATCCCGGAGGCGGTGAGGTCGGCGTCGATCGAGGGCGCGCCGAACAGATCGGCCAGCGTCGCCTCGACATCCGCCGCCGCAATCCGTGCCGCCTCCCCCAGCCGCGCGCCCTGGAGTCCCAGCGCGGCGTCCAGCGTCTGGACGCCCTCCGGCGCGGCGAAAGAGAGGCCGATGGTGGCCGAACCGGCGAGCGCCTGACCGGCCAGGGCGGAGAAATCGGCCAGCCGCTCCACCCCGCCTTCGATCGTCCCGGTGATGGCGAAGGGCGATTGGGTGACGGTCAGATCGCCCCCGAGGCCGAGGCTCGCGATGTCGATTGCGATGTCGCGCACTTCCGCGACCCCTTCCTCCTCCAGCGCGAAACGGGCGCTGGCGCGGATCGGCAGCCCCTCCGCCGTCCCGAGCAGCACGATCCGGCCCCACGGGTCGCCGGTCAAATCGCCCGCCTCGACGATCAGGGTCGCTTCCGGAATCGACCGGCCGGCGGTGACGATATTGGTGGCGTCCACACGGGTCAGCGCCCTCAGCGCCCGCATCGGGCCGGCGATCGTGCCCTCGGACCGGACGCTGCCGGAGAGATCGGGTCCGAGCCGCGACAGGTCCGGCAAATCAATCACCCAGCCGACGCGGACCTCGCGGGGCGCGATGCGGCCGCCGACCTTCGCGTCGATGCCTTCGGCGTCCAAGGCAATGTCGGTCAGGTCGATGATTCCTTCGGCGCTGCGCGTCACCTGGCCGGTGAGGGTGGTCCGCGCGCCCAGCAGCCCGTCGATTTGCGGGATGCCGGTGACGACATTCTCCAGCACGCCGTCGATCGTCGCCTCGCCGGCCAGTCCCTTGGACCGGATGGCGGCGGCGAGGTCGACCGATCCGTCCACCGGCCGGCCGACCACGCTCCGGAACGCCGCCAGGTCGGGCGCCTGGAGTCGGGCGTCGAGGTCCGATGCGACAAGGCCCCAGCCTTCGAGCGAACCAGACGCCTGGAGCGACCCTGACGGCAGGTCGATCGCCAGCGCATCCAGCGTCACGTCGCCCGCGCGGGTCAACGCCATGTCGACCGTCCAGCCGATGCGGGAGCGCACGAACTCGTCGACCGTGGCGGCCCCCAGCGACAGGCCGGTCACGCCGCCTTCCACGCTGACTGCGATCTCCGTCGCGGGATCGGCGATCGGTCCCTGAGGATCGATGGTGAGTGCGGTTTCCAGAGCATCGAACGACGCCTGCGGCAGGGCCACATCCTCCGCCGCCAGTGTCGCGGTGATAACGGGCTGGCCGGTCGGGCCTTCGATCGTGCCGTCGATTCCGACGCTGCCCCAGGAAGCGTCGGGCAGGATTCCGGCGAAGATCTCCACCGCGCCGGCGTCCAGTTCGTAGGTGAGGTCCAGCACGCCTTCCGCCGGATCGAACGT
This sequence comes from Inquilinus sp. CAU 1745, assembly GCF_039839375.1. Classification (NCBI taxonomy): domain Bacteria; kingdom Pseudomonadati; phylum Pseudomonadota; class Alphaproteobacteria; order Rhodospirillales; family Rhodospirillaceae; genus Inquilinus; species Inquilinus sp. CAU 1745. Next base: position 228,085 of record NZ_JBDOQU010000002.1, on the reverse strand, counting down.
CCCGTCGACCGTGAGATCGGCGGCGGCGGCCGTCAGCAGCGCCCGGCTGATCCGGACCACGCGGTCGGGGCTGACCAGCAGGTCGGCGTCCAGCGTCACCTGCTCGCCGATCAGCGGCCGCGCCGTCTCCGGCGCCAAAGCCGCGACGTCGCCGACCAGGTCCAGCGTCAGAAGCCGATCCTCGCCCTCGGCGCGGATGCGGGCGTCGGCCGCGATGTCGAACGCGCCCGGCGCCTCGGCGGTCAGCGTCGCCCGCCAATCGTCCAGCGTGCCGTCGCCCTCCAGCGCCACCGTGACCGGCGGCAGGTCGGGCAGGGAGGCGAGGCGGGCGATCAACCCTCCCTCCGGCTCCGACGCGCTGAGGGAAAGGGTGAGGGCTTCCGTCTCCGGCACGAACAGGAGGTCGAGCGATATCTGCCCGTCCACGCCGTCGGTGCGGGCCACTTCCAGCATCGCGGAGATGCCTTCCTCCGGCGCGCCGATCCGGGCGGAGGCGTCGATCGTGACCCGCGCCTCCTCGCCCAGAACCCGTTGGCGGAGGATGAGTTCTCCGACCGTCAGCCGGTCGAGGCTGACCGTCCCCGGCAGGGTCGGCAGGCCTCCTGACGGCTCCTCCGGCTGGGGTTCGCCCGGCAACGGACGCCGCTCCACCAGGATCGTCCCAGCCTCCACGACATCGATCCGCAGATCGCGGGACAGAAGCGCCAGCGGCGACCAGTCGAGATGAAGCCGGTCGATGGAAAGCCAGACGCCTTGCGCGTCCGCGACCTCAAGGCCGGTGACCGTGAAGTCGGTCGGTATCGCGCCTTCGAGGGTCCCGATGGTGACGCGGCTGTTCGTGCCGGCGGTCAGGCTTTCCACCAGCCCGACGATGCGGCGCTGGCCGCTGTCGGTCTGGGCGTAGACCAGTACTAGCGTGATGATCCCCAGCAGCACCGCCAGCAGGGCCAGCGGCAGGATCAGGATGGCCTTGAAGAAGCGCATTTAGAAGGCCTGCCCAAGGCTCACATAGAAGGCGAAGAAGTCGTCTTCCTCCCGCGGGTTGAGCGGGAAGGCGACATCGACGCGGATAGGGCCGAAGCCGGTGTAGTAGCGGCCGCCGATCCCGGCGGCGATTTGCAGGTCCTCGCTGAAATCGGGCACGGAATCCTCGAACGCCATGCCGGCGTCGATGAAGGGGACGATGCCGATGGTCTCGGTGATCCTGTAGCGCAGTTCCAGACTGCCCTCCACGACGCTCCGCCCGCCCTGGGGGTCGCCATCCTCATCCAGCGGCCCGACGCTCTGATAATCGTAGCCGCGGATCGATCCGCCGCCGCCGGCGTAGAAACGGCGGGACGCCGGCACGTCGTCGCGCTCTTCCCCGAACAGCGTGCCGACGCTGAACCGGCCGGCCAGGATCGCCTTGCCTTCGGTGCCGAAATCCTCATAGGCGCTGGTGATGACGCGGCTGCTGAAGAAATTCCTGTTCGATCCAAGCCAGCTCGGGAACGGCGTGAAGCTGAGGTCGATGCGGAAGCCTTCGGTCGGATCCAGCAGGTTATCGGTCGCGTCGTATGAGAGGGTGAGCGGTATGCCGATCAGCCGGATCGTCTCCGTCTCATCATCCTGCGTCACGCGCGACAGCTCGCCGGTGATGCCGGCGCCAAGGGTCAGCCGCTCCGTCACCTCCCGCTCGATGCCGATCGTTCCCTCCACGCCCCGCCGCTCATAGGCGTCGGGGTTTTCCTGGAGGATCGCGAAATCGGCGACCAAATTCTGGTCGCGGCGCAGGAAGTCCGGCTTCTTGAAGGACAGGCCAAGACGGTAGTCCAGGGACGCCACCTCGTCCGTGCCGACCCGCCCGACCTCCGCGTCGATCCTTATCCGCTCCGCGCCGCCGAACAGGTTGCGGTGGCCCCAGAAGGCGTTCGCGCCGAAACCTTCGGAGGTCGCATATTCCGCGCCGAAGCCGATGAACCGGCGCGGCTTCTCCACCACCGTCACGTCGACCGGCAGGCGACCTTCGGGCGTCAACTCGTTCGCGACCTCCAGCCGGATGGAGGAGAAGACATCCGGCTCGGCCAGATCGTCGCGAAGCTCGGTCAGCCTGTCGGGGGAGTATTGATCCCCGACCTCGAACGGGATGCGGCCGCGGGCGAAGCTCTCCTTCACCTGATCCAGCCCCTCGAACGTCACCTCGCCCATCGTGGCGCTTGGCCCCGTCTCGACGCCGAAGGTGACATCCATCTCCTCCGTCGCGTGATCCACCACGGCTTCCCGCAGCGGCACGCCGGCGAAGGGATAGCCTTGGTCGCGGATCTGGCCCTCGATCGCGCTCTGGGTCGAAAGGATGGCGCCGGAGCGGGCGGGGTCGCCGGGCTGGAGCGGCAGCGCCTCCCGGTCTATCGGGACAGGAAGATCCGGCGACCGGTCACCGGCGGTCACGATCGCCAGATCGTCGATGAGATAGGCCGGGCCCGGATCGACCTCCAGCTCCACCGGCACCGGCACGTCGGCCGGAGCGGCCTCTATCTTCGCCCGCATCGCCGGATCGCCCAGCGGCAGGCCGGCGATCGTGGCCTCCACCGTGCCGACATAGTGACCGTAGGAGCGAAGCGCGCCGCGCAGCCGTTCGATATCGGCCTCCGTCCGGCGGATCAGGCCGACCGCGCCGCCCGGCACCCCTTCCTCCTCCAGCGCCACCAGGTTGGAGCTGCCTTCCAGCGCCTTGGCCAGATCGTCATTCTCCACCTCGGAGATCGTGACCTCGTACGCCAGCTCCTGCTGGGCGGCGACCGAGATCGCGAGGGCGGAGGTCAGCATCGCGGCGAGGGGCGCGGAGCGGCGGAGGGTAGAGAAGATCATTGGCCGGTTGAGGCTGTCCTTTGGGGCGGAAAGATGGCGGCGCCGCCCCCATTTAACGCATGAGCGGCGGGAACAGACCAGCCATGCCGCCCGATTTCTTGCTTATCGGCCGCCGATCGGTATAGTGCGCCGCAACATGAGCGGAGACCGCGACGGCGGCCGTCCGCCGATCGTCGTTGCCGGGCGGGCAGGGGGCGATTCGACGGGACAATCATCATCCCGCCCCCAACCATCTTATTTGACGGGACGATTTTTTTGACGACGGACCTCCGCAACATCGCCATCATCGCGCACGTCGATCATGGCAAGACCAGCCTTATCGACGTCCTCCTCCGCCAGTCCGGCGCGTTCCGCGAGAACCAGCAGGTGGCCGAGCGGGTGATGGATTCCAACGATCTGGAGCGCGAGCGCGGGATCACCATCCTGGCGAAATGCACCTCGCTGCTGTGGAACGGCCAGCGGATCAACATCGTCGACACGCCGGGCCACGCCGATTTCGGCGGCGAGGTGGAGCGCATCCTGAACATGGTCGACGGCGTCGTGGTGCTGGTCGACGCTTCGGAAGGGCCGATGCCCCAGACCAAGTTCGTGCTGGGCAAGGCGCTGAAGCTGGGCCTGCGGCCGATCGTGCTGATCAACAAGGTCGACAAGCCTGACCAGCGCGCCAACGAGGTGCTGGACGAGGTGTTCGACCTGTTCGCGGCCTTGGACGCCAATGAGGACCAGCTCGATTTCCCCGTCCTCTACGCATCGGCCAAGCAGGGCTGGGCGGCGGACGATCCGGACGCCGAGCGCAAGGACATGCGGCCGCTGTTCGACCTGATCCTGAGCCATGTGCCGGCGCCGGTGGTGGAGGCCGACAAGCCCTTCACCCTCCTGGCGACGACGCTGGAGGCCAACCCCTATCTGGGCCGGGTGCTGACCGGGCGCATCCATAGCGGGACCGTCCGGCCGAACATGGCGGTCAAGGCTCTGTCGCGCGACGGCAAGGTGGTGGAGGTGGGCCGCGTCTCGAAGGTGCTGGCCTTCCGCGGACTGGAGCGCCAGCCGATCGAGGCCGGGGAGGCGGGCGACATCGTCGCCATCGCCGGGCTGTCGAAGGCCACCGTCGCCGACACGCTGTGCGATCCGGCCGTGGAGACGCCCCTGTTCGCCCAGCCCATCGATCCGCCGACGCTGGCGATGAGCTTCGCCGTCAACGACAGCCCGCTGGCCGGGACCGAGGGCGACAAGGTCACCTCCCGCGTCATCCGCGACCGGCTGCTGCGCGAGGCGGAGGGCAATGTCGCGCTCCGCATCTCCGAAGCCGAGGGCAAGGACAGCTTCGAGGTCGCGGGACGCGGGGAACTGCAGCTCGCCATCCTGATCGAGACGATGCGCCGGGAGGGGTTCGAACTGTCGATCAGCCGGCCGCGCGTGGTCATGAAGACCGACGCCCAGACCGGCCAGCAGCTTGAGCCGGTGGAGGAGATCCAGGTCGACGTTGACGAGGAATTCTCCGGCGTTGTGGTCCAGAAGCTGTCGGAGCGGAAGGGCGACCTGGTGGAGATGCGGCCCTCCGGCGGCGGCAAGCAGCGTCTGGTCATGCATGTGCCGACGCGCGGCCTGATCGGCTACCATGGTGAGTTCATGACCGACACGCGCGGCACCGGCATCCTCAACCGGATGTTCCATTCCTACGCGCCCTACAAGGGCCAGATCGCCAGCCGCCACACCGGCGTCCTGATCTCCAACGCCCAGGGCGAGGCGGTGGCCTACGCGCTGTGGAACCTCGAGGATCGCGGCCCGATGCTGATCGAGCCGCAGACCCGCGTCTATCAGGGCATGATCATCGGCGAGCACACCCGCGGCAACGACCTGGAAGTCAACGTGCTGAAGGGCAAGCAGCTCACCAACATGCGCGCGTCGGGCAAGGATGAGGCCGTGCGCCTCACCCCGCCGATCCAGATGACGCTGGAGAAGGCGCTGGCCTACATCAACGATGACGAGCTGGTGGAGGTCACCCCGACCTCGATCCGCCTGCGCAAGCGCCTCCTCGACCCCCACGAGCGCAAGCGCGAAAGCCGCCGGGCAGAGGCGGGGTAGGAATCACTCCGCCGTCAAGCTCGCTTCGTCGGAGGTTGATTATCCCCCTTCATGACCGTCTGGGTCGGAGGGGGAGACGGTTTCTGCTGAACCGCAGATTCCTTCGGTCGATCGACCGGTTTGGGCTTTTGATCCGTCATCTGAAGAACCTCGCCGCCTAATTCTTCTTCGTGAGATTCAGCTCGTTACCGGGTCGCCGGCCGTTCCGACCCGCATTCCTTTACCGTCCAGCCGCCCTTCGTCATCTCGCGGATCGCGGGGGCTTTCGGCTTATGAAGGAGCTCACCCGTTCTTGAATCCCTCAAGAGCGTCTGGCGCGCTTCATTGATTTCCAGCTTGTTGACCTGAGTCATTGCCGGATCCCTCCGTCACAATATCATTGATGAATATAGCGCCGATCAGGGAAAACGCGCGTCCATGTCCCTGCACCGATAGAACCTGCCTCCCATCTATTTACGCGAGACCGCGAAGAATCGTCACCACTATTCTGACTTAAGCGTGGCCGGCGTCGCCCGAGAGCATGGAGGGGCTGACGCCCAGCTTGGCTATGGCGCGCTCCCATTTGGTCGACAGGTCGGGGTCGAACAGGATCGCCTCGTCCGGCGGGGCGTTCAGCCAGCCGTTGGACTGGATCTCCTCGTCGAGCTGCCCGGGCGCCCAGCTTGCGTAGCCCAGCGCCAGCAGGTGGCGGCGCGGGCCGTCTCCGGCGGCGATGGCGCGCAATATGTCGATCGTGGCGGTCAGCGCCACGTCCTCGCCGACCATCATGGTGCCTTCCCGCTTGAAATCGCCGGAATGGAGGACGAATCCCCGTCCGCTTTCGACTGGTCCGCCGAAATGGACCCGCGCGGTCTGGGTGACCTCGTCGCCCTCGATGCCCAACTGCTCCAGAAGTTCGGTGAAGCTGATCGAGGGCAGGGGCTTGTTGACCACCAGCCCCATCGCCCCTTCCTCGCTGTGGGCGCAGAGATAGATCACGCTGCGCGCGAAGCGCGGGTCGCTCATGGTCGGCATGGCGATCAGCAACTGACCGGCCAGATAATGTTCTATATTCTTCTCTTCCGTCATGGACATGTCCGTGGGCGCCGGGGGCTCTCTTCGTTGAGAGGGCTTTCAATACATGTAGGGCCGAATGACGCGGCCGGCACGGGAATGTGAGAAATTCCGTCCCAAAAACTCTATATGATCAGCACCATGATAGCCCGTTTCCCAGCATATCTCGCGGCCGCCGCCGGTTTCCTGGCCGCCGGTCTCGCGGCCGGCGCAGTGCAGGCCGCCGAGGGCGATTGGGCGCGGGTCGAGTTGATGCCGGGTGTGGTCGTGGAGGGGCGCCTGATTGCCGCCGTCGACGGCGCGGGCGAGCTTGAATCTGTGCCCGCCGGCCTTCATGTCGTGCTGCCGGACGGGTGGAAGACCTACTGGCGATCCCCCGGCGACGCCGGCCTTCCGCCGGAGGTCGACTGGACGGGTTCGACGAACCTGGCCGACGCCAACATGGCGTTCCCCGCTCCCCATCGCTTCACCCTCTTCGGGCTTCAGACGTTCGGGTATGAGCATGAGGTGGTCTTTCCGCTCACCCTGACGCCGGAGATTGCGGGCGCGCCGCTTGCCCTTTCCGCCCGGGCGGATCTGCTGGTCTGCGCCGACCTCTGCATCCCGGCCACCTTCGATCTCGCGCTCGACATTCCGGCCGGCCCGGCTTCGGTGGACGGGGAGGCGGCAAACCTGATCGAGCGCCATGCCTCCCGCGTGCCGGGTGACGGCGCGGCGAGCGGATTGTCGCTTGGGGCCATCACGCTGGAAGGTGAGGACGCGCTGGTCGTCACCGCGACCGCGCGGGAGCCGTTCGAGGCGCCCGACATCTTCGTCGAGACCACCGATCTCTTCTGGGCCTTCGGCGCGCCGGAGATGAGGGTATCCGGCGACCGGCTGACCGCCACCCTGCCGATCCTCCAGACGCCGAACGATGCCGCCAGCCTCGCCGGCGCGCCGGTGACGATCACGCTGGTCGACGGCGCGCGGTCGATGGAGCAGGCGGCGACGGTGGAGGCCACGGCGATGGCGTCCGGTCCTGGATTTCCAACTATGCTGGGTATCGCCCTGCTGGGCGGGCTGATCCTGAACCTGATGCCCTGCGTGCTGCCGGTGCTGTCGATCAAGCTCTTGTCGGTGGCCGGCTATGGCGGACAATCGCCGGGGCGGGTCCGGCTCGGCTTCCTCGCATCCTCCGCCGGCATACTCGTCTCCTTCATGGGGCTGGCCGCTGCTGCAATCGCGGCCAGGGCGGCGGGCGGCGCGGTCGGCTGGGGCATCCAGTTCCAGCAGCCGCTGTTCATCGTCGCCATGGTCGTCATCCTCACGCTGTTCGCCTGCAACCTGCTGGGCCTGTTCGAGATCCGGTTGCCCTCGGTGATCGCCGACCGGGCGGGCCGGCTGACCGGGAACGGGCTTGCGGGATCCTTCGCCACGGGGGCCTTCGCCACCCTGCTGGCCACGCCCTGTTCGGCCCCCTTCCTGGGCACGGCCGTCGGTTTCGCGCTGTCGCGCGGGCCGGTGGAGATTCTGGCGATCTTCACGGCGCTGGGCCTCGGCCTCGCGCTGCCCTATCTGGCGGTCGCGGCGTTTCCGAAACTGGCGGCGGCGCTGCCTCGGCCGGGGCGCTGGATGATCGTCCTGCGCCGCATCCTCAGCCTGTTCCTGGCGGCGACGGCGCTCTGGCTGTTGAGCGTGCTGGCGGCCCAGCTTTCGGCCCCGGCGGCGATCGCGGTCGGGCTGATGATGGTCGTCCTGACCCTCATCCTGTGGGCGAGAGGCCGGTTCGCCGGCGGCGCGCGGTGGGCGGGGGCGCTGGTGGCGGCGGCGCTGGCGCTCGGCGCTTTCGTCGTTCCGGGCGCGTTCGATCATTCCGCGACCGCGCGGGAGACGGAGTCCGCCGCCTCGGGCGACTGGACTGCCTTCGACCGCGACGCCATCGGTCGGCTGGTGGCGGACGGGCGGGTCGTCTTCGTCGACGTGACGGCCGACTGGTGCATCACCTGCCAGGCGAACAAGACGCTCGTGCTGCAGAGAGGCGCGGTCGCGGACGCGCTGGACGGCGAGGGCGTGACGCCGATGCGGGCGGATTGGACATCGCCGGACGACGGGATCGCCGCCTATCTGGCCGATCATGGCCGCTACGGCATACCGTTCAACATCGTCTATGGTCCGGCCGCGCCGGAGGGCATCCCCTTGCCCGAGATCCTCACCGAGGAAGCGGTGATGGATGCGCTGGCCCAGGCGGGGCTGGAAAGCTGATCCCGGCCGCACCAGTTGTCAAAAGGCCCGTTCGGGCTTCTAATCTCCAGCCACCTATTTCAGGAACGCCAGATGACCATCCAGCCCGGCGACAAGATTCCCTCCGTCACGCTCAAGCACCTGACCCAGGACGGCATGGCGGAGATCACGACCGACGAGATATTCGCCGGCAGGAAAATCGTGATGTTCGCCGTTCCGGGCGCCTTCACGCCTACCTGCTCCGCCCGCCACCTGCCCGGCTATCTGGACCGGCTGGACGATTTCAAGGCCAAGGGCGTGGATGAGGTCGTCTGCATGGCGGTCAACGATCCCTTCGTCATGAAGGCCTGGGGCGAGAAGACGGAAGTCAACGGCGCGATCCGCCTGCTGCCCGACGGTAATGGCGACCTCACCCGCAAGCTGGGGCTGGAAATGGACGGCGCGGCCCACGGGCTGGGCAAGCGGGTCAAGCGCTTCGCCCTGGTGGCGGAGGACGGCAAGGTGACGAAGGTCGCGGTCGAGGACGGGCCGGGCGTCACCGTCTCCGGCGCCGACGCCATCCTCGAAAGCCTCTGAAGGCGGACCGCCGATGCCCGACCCTGCGCAGGCGAACGATCCCAATCCCTGGGTCATCGCCATCTACGCGGCCGGCTTCGGCGTGGCCTTCCTGCTCAACCTCTGGAACTGGCTTCGCCTCTCCCGCGCCGATGCGTGGCGGCGCAGGGGCGACGAGGCGGGCGTGGATTATCCCGCCGGGCCGGGTCTGATGGCGAGACGGCGGCCGACGGAGAATGTTATGGATGAGAAGCTGAAGAGACAGGAATCCTTGCGCCGCATCAGGCGTTATCGCGGGCGATTGCCTGCGGGATTCCGGTTCGATCGCGGGGAAGCGAACGAACGCGGCTGAATTCCGAGGACACGGTCATCCCGTCCCCGATCCTGTTCCCGTTCAACATCCAGCTCTCCCAGGGAGGATTTCCGGAGAAGGGAGACGAGGGAGGCTCCTGTATCGGGGGCGACGGGGGCGTCTGTTCCGGATCAGCCATGCTTCTCTCCTGCTGTCTGACTATTCGTGCGGCGGGCAGGAAAAGGCAAGCCATGAATGGCGATCATTGACTCCTTCTCCATGAGTCGGAATCAATAGAGAACAAATCATGAACATTGTTCCTGTCGCCATGGCCGAAGCCAGCTATAAAGATCGCTACATCGTTTCCCTGTCGGAGCTTCGGGAGACCGGCAAGATCGTGCCGTTTCCGGGGAGCCGGCGCATCGCGCCTCCCTCTCCGATCGATCCGGAGAAGCAGGCGCGGATTGACCGGCTGAGAGAGGCCATCGGACAAGGCCAGGCGGCGCGGTCCTATGGGGTCGTGCCGTTCGGGGCGCAAGGGATCGATTCCGCCCTGCCCTGGGGCGGGTTGCCGCGCGGACGGCTGCATGCCCTGGCCGGGCCGTTCGGCGACGGGACGGTCTTCGGCGTCGGTTCGGCGCTGGCCGGCCGTCTGGCCGGGGCGGAGGGGATCGTCCTGTGGTGCCGGCCGCGCCATGGGGCGGGGCTGGCGGATGCGCCCTACGGGCCGGGGCTGGCCCGGTTCGGCCTGCCGCCGGATCGTCTTTTCCTGGTCGAGACGCGGCGCCCCGTCGATGCGCTGTGGGCCATGGAGGAAGGCTTGAGGTGCCCGGACATGGCGGCGGTGATCGGCGAGGGACTGTCTCCGGACCTGACGGCGACGCGCCGCCTGCAACTGGCGGCCGAAAGTCGGGGGGTGACGGCGCTGCTGCTGTCCGCCGGCGGCGCGGCGCCCGTCCGGTCCGCCGCCGTGACCGCATGGTGGGCGGAAGGGACGGTGGAGCCGGGGGCGCGATGGCGGCTCGCCCTGCAGCGGTGCCAGGGCGGCGCGCCCGGCGAATGGAAGGTTTCATGGGATGACGAGACGCTGTCTTTCCGTCTGGCTGCCCCACTGGCCGACCGACCGGTTCCGGCGACGCGGGCCGGCTGAGGCCGCTTCCGCCATCGGAAATGCCATCCGGGACTGGGACCGGCCGCTGGTCCTGACCGCGACCGGGAAGCGCGGCCTCTCCATCGTCGCGGTCGATCCCGTCGCGGCGGCGGAGGGGCTGCGTCCCGGCCTGCCGCTGGCCGACGCCCGCGCGCTCGTCCCCCATCTGACAGCCGCGCCCGCCGATCCGGACGAGGATGCCCGCGCGCTCGACCGGCTGGCGGAATGGGCCTGCCGCTACAGCCCCTGGGCGGCGACCGATGGGCCGGACGGGCTGATCCTGGACGTCACCGGCTGCGATCACCTGTTCGGCGGAGAGGCGGCGCTGGCGGAGGATATGACGGCCCGGCTGCGCCGGTTCGGAATCCATGCGCGGATCGGCCTTGCCGGAGCGCCGGCCGCCGCCTGGGCCTGGACGCGTTATGGCGAGGGCGGCGTGCTGCTGGCGGAGAGGGAGACGGCGGCGCTGCATGCCCTGCCGGTGGCGGCGCTGCGCCTTCCCCCGGCCCTGGTCGGCGATCTGGGGCGGCTGGGGCTGCGGACGATCGCCGATCTCGCGGCCCAGCCTCCGGCCCCGCTGACCGCGCGATGCGGAGAGACGCCCGTCCGCCGGCTGGGCCAGATGCTGGGCCGGCGGGCGGAGCCGATCTCCCCCCGCCGGCCGCCGGCCGAATGGCGGGTCCACCAGATCTTCGCCGACCCGATCGGCGCGCCGGAAAGCATCGCCCGCTCCCTCCAGCATCTGCTGGAGGCGCTGTGTCGCGACCTCGCGCTGAAGGAGCGCGGCGCGCGGAGGCTGGTCCTGGCGGCCTATCGCGCCGATGGCGACGTCAGCCGGCTGGAGGTCGGTGTCGGCCGGCCCGCCCGTTCGGTCCGGCACCTGCGCCGCCTGTTCGACCAGAAGCTGGACCGGATCGATCCCGGCTTCGGCATCGACGCCATGGTGCTGGAGGCGACGGCGACGGACCCGCTGCCGGCCGGGCAGATGGGTTTCGAGGATGGGGAAGGCGTCGGCGCGGCGCTGGCCGAGCTGGTGGACCGGCTCCAGAACCGTCTCGGCCGCGACCGGGTGGTGCAGCTCGTGCCGGTGGAAAGCCATGTGCCGGAGCGGGCGGTGACCCTGGTTCCCGCTCCGGCCCCGCCCGGCGCCCCCGACTGGACCGCTGCGGACTGGACCTCCCTGCCGCCGCGCCCGGTCCGGCTGCTGCCCTGCCCGGAGCCGATCGAGGTGACGGCGGCGGTGCCGGACGATCCGCCGCTGTTCTTCCGCTGGCGGAAGATCGGCCATCAGGTTTCCCGCGCCGAGGGGCCGGAACGCATCGCCCCGGAATGGTGGCGGCGAGGGGAAACGGCGGATATCCGGGATTACTATTGGGTGGAGGATACCGACGGCCGCCGCTTCTGGGTCTACCGGGACGGCGCGTTCGCGGCCGGCCGGCCGCCGCGCTGGTATCTGCACGGACTGTTCGCATGAGCTACGCCGAGCTTCAGGTGACGACGAATTTCACCTTCCTGCGCGGGGCGTCCCATCCGGCGGAGCTGGTGGAGAGGGCGGCCGAGCTGGGTCACGCCGCCATCGCCATCACCGACCGCAACACGCTGGCCGGCGTGGTCCGCGCCCATGCGGCGGCGAAGGAGCTGAAATTCCCACTGATCGTCGGGGCGCGGCTGGATTTTGCCGACGCGCCCGGCGTTCTCGTCTTCCCGAAGGACCGGGCCGCCTATGGCCGGCTGTCCCGCCTGCTGACCCTGGGCAAGCGGCGGACGGTGAAGGGGGAATGCCTGATCCGCCTCCAGGATCTGATCGATTATGGCGACGGGCAGGAGGCAGTGGCTCTGCCGCCCCCCGACGGCCGACCCGATGCAGCTTTCGCGGAGCATCTGCGCGCGCTGAAACGGCGGTTCGGAAGATCCCTCTCCCTGGCCGCCCACCATCTCTATCGCGGCGACGATGCGGCGCGGCTGCGCCGGTTGGGCGATCTGGGGGACGCGCTGGGCGTCCCGCTGGCGGCGACCAACGATGTTCATGCCCACGCGGCCGACAGGCGGCCGCTGCAGGACGCGCTGACCTGCATCCGCGAGGGCTGCACGATCGACCAGGCGGGCTATCGGCTCCACGCCAATGCGGAACGCTGCCTGAAGCGGCCGGACGAGATGGCGCGCCTGTTCCGCGACCGGCCGGACGCCCTCTCCCGGACGCTGGAGATCGCGGAACGCTGCGCCTTCTCGCTCGACAGCCTGAAATACGAATATCCGGTGGAGCCGGTGCCCGAAGGGCGGACGCCGCAGGAGGAGCTGGTCCGGCTGGTCCGGGAGGAGGTCGCGCGCAAATATCCGAAAGGCGTGCCGGAGAAGGTCGAGAAGGCGCTGGCGGAGGAATTGCCGCTGGTCGAGCAGCTCAACTACGCGCCCTATTTCCTCACCGTCCACGACATCGTCCGTTATGCGCGGTCGAGGGATATCCTCTGCCAGGGTCGCGGATCGGCGGCCAATTCGGTGATCTGCTACTGCCTGGGCATCACCAAGGTCGATCCCGACAAGGTGGATCTGCTGTTCGCCCGCTTCATCTCCGCCCAGCGCAACGAACCGCCCGACATCGACGTGGATTTCGAGCATGAGCGGCGGGAGGAGGTGATCCAGTACATCTACGACAAGTACGGTCGCGACCGTGCGGGGCTGGCGGCGACCGTCATTTCTTACCGGCCGAAGAGCGCCATCCGCGACATCGGCAAGGCCATGGGGCTGTCGATGGACGCGGTCGGAATCCTGTCCCGGACGATCTGGGGGTGGGGCCGGGAGGGCATCGACGAAACCCATATCCGGGAGGCCGGGCTGGACCCGTCCGACGGCCGGCTGCGCCTGACCATCGAACTGACCCGCACGCTGATCGGCTTTCCCCGCCATCTCTCCCAGCATGTCGGCGGTTTCGTCATCACCAGGGGGCCGCTGTCGGAAATCGTGCCGATCGAGAATGCGGCGATGGAGGACCGCACGGTCATCGAATGGGACAAGGACGATCTCGACACGCTGGGGATGCTGAAGATCGACGTGCTGGCGCTGGGGATGCTGACCTGCCTGCGGCGCGGGCTCGACCTCCTGCGCGATCATTACGGGCGGGATGAGGATCTGGACACGCTGCCGGCGGAGGACGAGGCCGTCTACAAGATGCTGGGGAAGGCCGATTCGGTGGGCGTCTTCCAGGTCGAAAGCCGGGCCCAGATGACCATGCTGCCGCGCCTCCGGCCGAAGAATTTCTACGATCTGGTGGTCGAGGTGGCGATCGTCCGGCCGGGGCCGATCCAGGGCGACATGGTCCACCCCTATCTCCGCCGGCGGAAGGGCTTAGAGAAGGTCGACTACCCGAAGGACGAGCTGCGGGAGGTGCTGGAGAAGACCTTCGGCGTGCCGCTTTTCCAGGAACAGGCGATGCGCATCGCCATGGTCGCCGCCGAATTCACGCCTTCGGAGGCCGACGGGCTGCGGCGGGCGATGGCGACCTTCCGCAGGACGGGCACGATCCATAATTTCGAGGAAAAGATGGTCGGGCGGATGGTGGAGCGGGGCTATGACCGCGATTTCGCCCAGCGCTGCTTCAACCAGATCAAGGGGTTCGGCGAATACGGCTTTCCCGAAAGCCATGCCGCCAGCTTCGCGCTCCTGGTCTACGCTTCGGCCTGGCTGAAATGCCATTATCCGGAGGTGTTTGCGGCGGCGATCCTGAACAGCCAGCCGATGGGATTCTATTCGCCGGCCCAGCTTATCCGGGATGCGCGCGACCATGGGGTCGCGGTGTGGCCGGTCGACGTCAATCACAGCCATTGGGACAGCACGCTGGAGCCGGATTCCGGTGGAAGATGCGCCCTGCGCCTCGGCTTCCGCCTCGCCGGCGGCTGCCGGGAGGCTGACATGGCCAGGCTGATCGCGGCGCGGGGCGGCGGCTATCGGGATGTGAGGGACATCTGGCGGCGCACCGGGCTGCGGCCGGCCGTGCTGGAGATTCTGGTCAGGGCCGACGCCTTCGGCTCGATCGGCCTCGTCCGCCGCGAGGCGCTATGGCAGGTCCGGGCGCTGGGGGATGCGCCCCTGCCGCTGTTCGCCCATGCCGAGGGTCTGCGCGGCGATTTGATCCGCGAGCCGGCGGCGCTCCTGCCTGCCATGCCGCTGGGGGAGCAGGTGGTGGCCGACTATGCCAGCCTCGGCCTCTCCATCCGCGCCCACCCGCTGGCGCTGCTGCGGGAGGTCATGGCGGAGCGCCGGGTCCGGCCCAATCGCGATCTCAGGACGATCAAGGACGGTGCGCCGATCCGCATCGCGGGGCTGGTGCTGGTCCGCCAGCAGCCGGGGACGGCCAGCGGCGTCATCTTCGCGACGCTGGAGGACGAGACGGGGGTGGCCAATATCGTCGTCTGGCCGCGCGTGTTCGAACGGCACCGGAAGACCCTGCTGGGCTCCCGCCTGCTCTGCGTCGACGGCAGGGTGCAGTCGGCCGAAGGCGTGATCCATGTGATCGCCGACAGGCTCCAGGATTTCTCAGCGGACCTCCGTCGGCTTTCGGAAATGAATGATTCCCTGGACGCCAACCCCTACGACGTCATGCCCGCAGGCCGGAATTTCCGGTGAAGCGGCGGCGGGACGAAGATTCTGGGAAAAACGTCATGCTGGACTTGATCCAGCATCCATGCGGCATCGAGGCCGGCAGGGGACCGCGCCTGCTCCTTCGCCGCCGGTGAAGCGGCCACGGCCCATGGATTCCGGATCAAGTCCGGAATGACGAAGGGTGGGTTCCCTCAGGCGGCGTAGCGTTCCAGGAAGCATACGATGAGGCGCTGGAGGTCCTTGCCGGCTTCGGCGGCGGCGCGGAGGGTCTGGGCGTGGTCGACGGTTTCGTCGGAAAGGCCGACGCCCAGATTGGTGATGACGGCCGTCGCCGTCACCTTCAGCCCGCAATGGCGGGCGAGGATGCATTCCGGGACGGTCGACATGCCGACGGCGTCCGCGCCCAGGCCCTGGATCATCCGCACCTCGGCCGGCGTCTCGAAGGTGGGGCCCAGCCAGGCGGCGTAGACGCCTTCGGCCAGGTCGACGCCGATCGCCGCCGCGCAGTCGCGCTGAAGGGCGCGCAGCGCGGGGTCGTAAGCGTCCGCCATCGGCGGGAAGCGCGGGCCGACCTCCTCGTCATTCGGGCCGGCCAGAGGGTTTCCGCCCATCAGGTTCAGATGGTCGCTGATGGTCATGAGGCTGCCGGCGCCGACTTCCGGCCGCAGGCTGCCGGCGGCGCAGGTCAGGTAGATCGCCTCGCAGCCGATCCATTTCATCGCCCGCACCGGCACCTTCATGGCGTCGATGCGGCCTTCATAGGCATGGGCGCGCCCCTGCAGGCAGGCGACCGGGACGCCGCCGAGATTGCCGAGCAGCAGCCGGCCAGCATGGCCATGGACGCCCGGTTCGGGAAAGCCGGGAAGGTCGCCATAGGAGATGACCACCGGGTCCTCCACCAGATCGGCCAGCGGACCAAGGCCCGACCCAAGCACGATGGCGACTTTCGGCTGGAACCCCTCCGCCATCTTCAGGATGCGCGTGGCCGCTTCGGCGGAATGATCGGACATGGGAGGGGCTCCGGCGGAGGAAGGGGAGGGGTCAGCGCAGCGCGTCGCTGGAGAAGGCCATCGGCAACAGGCTTTCGAACGGCACGGTCTGCCGCAGGCCCGACGGGGTGCAGAGATGGACCGGCGTGTTCGGCCGGGCGAATTCCAGGATGCGCTGCCGGCAGCCGCCGCAGGGGGTGATGACCTGCGCGTCGCCGTCGCCGCCGCCGATCAGCAGCAGTTCGGCGATGCCGGTCGCGCCGCCGGTGACCATGGCGCCGATAGCCGACGCCTCCGCGCACTGGCTTTGCGGATAGGCCGCGTTCTCCACATTGCAGCCGGCGAAGACCCTGCCGTCCGTCGTCCGGATGGCGACGCCCACCTTGAAGCGGGAATAGGGCACATGGGCGTTTTCGCGGGCCGCGCTGGCGGCGGCGAACAGGGCGTCAAGCCGGTCGTCGGTCATCGTTCTTTCACATAGGGAACGCCGATGGCCCTGGGCGCGACGGCCCGGCCGATGAAGCCCGCCAGCAGCACCACGGTCAGGATGTAGGGTAGGGCCTGGATGAACTGCACCGGGATTTCGCCGATCCCCGGCAGGCTGACGCCCTGGAGCCGGGCCTCGATCGCTTCCAGGAAGCCGAACAGCAGGCAGGTGAACAGCACGGGAACCGGCCGCCATTTGGCGAAGATCAGAGCGGCCAGCGCCAGATAGCCCTTGCCGGCCGTCATGTCGCGGACGAAGGACGCGTTCTGGGCGACCGACAGGTAGGTGCCCGCGACGCCGCAAAGCACGCCGGTGATGACCAGCGCCCGATAGCGCAGGCCGATGACGGAGATGCCCGCCGTGTCGACCGCCGCCGGATTTTCGCCCACCGCCCGCAGCCGCAGGCCGAAGCGGGTGCGGTAGACGATCCAGGAGGTCGCGGCGACGACGGCGAAGGCGACATAGACCAGGATGTTGTGGCCGCTGATCAGGTCGGCGTAGATCGGGCCGATCACCGGAACGTCGCGGACGGCGTCGGCGAAGGGCAGGGTCAGCGCGTTGAAGCGCGCGTCGCCGCTCAAAGTCGGCGTCTGTCCGCCCCGGGCGAACCAGGCGATGCCCAGCGTCGGCGCCAGTCCGGCGACCAGGATGTTGATCGCGAGGCCTGAGATCACCTGATCGCCCTTATGGGTGATGGAGGCGTAGCCATGGACCATGGAGAGCGCCACGGAGACGAGGATGCCGGCGCAAAGGCCGATCCAGGGCGATCCCAGAACCGCCGCCGCGGCCGCGCTGGCGAACGCCGCCCCCAGCATCTTGCCCTCCAACCCGATATCGACGACGCCCGACCGTTCTGAGTAGAGCCCCGCGAGCGCGGCGAGGATGAGCGGCGTGGCGGTCCGGACTGTGGCGTCCAGGAGATTGATGGCGAGAAGGAAGGTGTCCATGGGCTGGGGCCTAGTCCGCCGGCTGCGCGGCGAGGCGGCGCGCCTGGGCCCGCTGGATGAACCAGTTCTCGATCCGTGGACGGAACATGTTCTCCAGCGCACCGGCGAACAGGATCACCAGCCCCTGGATGACGACGATCATCTCCCGCGTGATGCGCGGCATCTCGAACGCCAGCTCCGCCCCACCCTGGTAGAGCGCGCCGAACAGCAGGGCCGACAGCAGGATGCCGACCGGATGGTTGCGTCCCATCAGCGACACCGCGATGCCGACGAAGCCGTAGCCGGCGACGAAGTTCAGCATCAGCCTGTGCTGCACGCCCATGATCTCGTTGACGCCGACGAAGCCCGCCAGCGCGCCGGAGATCAGCATCGCCATGATGATGCTGCGCGAGGGGGAGATGCCGCCATAGACGGCGGCCTTGGCGTTCTGACCGACGGTCCGGACCTCATACCCCCAGCGGGTGTGCCAGATGAATATCCAGACGAGGAAGGCGCAGATCAGCGCCCAGAAGAAGGCGAGGTTGAGCGGCGAGCGGCCGAAATCCACGCCGATGAAAGCCAGCATCTCATGCATCGCCGGCAGCCGCGCATTCTCCATGAAGGGGCGGCTTTCCGGCGACATCTGGCCCGGCTCGATCAGCACGTTGACCATCAGGTAGACCATCAGCGACGCGGCGATGAAATTGAACATGATCGTCGTGATGACGATGTGGCTGCCGCGCTTCGCCTGAAGGTATCCGGGAATGAACGCCCAGGCCGCGCCGAACACCGCGCCGCCGAGGATCGCCAGTGGCAGGATCAGGGGGAAGGGCAGGAAATCGAAATAGAGGCAGACAAGGCCGACGCCCAGCCCGCCGATATAGGCCTGCCCCTCGCCGCCGATATTGAACAGGCCGCAATGAAAGGCGACGGCGACGGCAAGGCCCGTGAAGATGAAGTTGGTCGTGTAGTAGAGCGTGTAGCCGATGGCGGATTCATAACCGAACGCGCCATAGATCAGCCAGCGCACCGCCTCCAGCGGGTTCTCCCCGATGCCGACGACGACAAGGCCGGAGACCAGGAAAGCCAGCACCAGGTTGATCAGCGGGATCAGGCCGATCGACACCCAGCGCGGCGCGGCGACGGGTTGTCCGAAGCTGCTCATCCGATGCGCGCCCCGTCATCTTCCGCCGGTACGCTCTTGCGCGCCTCGGCAGCCGGCACGCCCGCCATCATCAGCCCCAGAAGGCGCTCGTCGGCCTCCTCATGGGTCACCTCGCCGACGATCTGGCCGTCGAACATCACGAGGATGCGGTCGGCCAGCGACAGGATCTCGTCCAGCTCCACCGACACCAGCAGGATCGCCTTGCCGCGGTCCCGCATCTCGATCAGCCGGCGATGGATGAACTCGATCGCGCCGATATCGACGCCGCGCGTCGGCTGGCCGACCAGAAGCAGGTCGGGATCGCGCTCCATCTCCCGCGCGACGATCAGCTTCTGCTGATTGCCGCCGGAGAAGTTCGCGGCCTTCAGCAGCGGGTTGGGCGGTCGGACATCGTAATCCTTCATCTGTCGGCCGCAGGATTCGACGATCCGCTTGCGGTTCATGAGGATGCGGCCATTGCATTCCGGATCGTCGTGATATCCGAGGATCGTGTTCTCATTGGCGGAGAAGCTGGTCACCAGCCCTTCGCGATGCCGATCCTCCGGCACGTGAGCGACGCCCAGGCGGCGCATGTCGCCGGCGTCGCAGATCCCGCTTTCGGCGATGTCGCGACCGTTGATCCGGATCGCGCCCGAAGTCGGCGGGCGGGTGCCGGAGAGCGCGGCCAGAAGCTCCGACTGGCCGTTGCCGGAGACACCGGCGACGCCGACGATCTCTCCCGCACGGACGGCGAAGGAGACATCCTTGACCCGCCGAACCTTCTGGTCGTCCACGACCTCCAGACCGTTAACCTCCAGCACCGGGCCGGCGGGTTCGGCCGGCTTCTTGTCGACCTTGAGCAGCACCTTCCGGCCGACCATCAGCTCGGCCAGCTTCTCCCGGTCCGTCTCCTTCGTCGGCACGTTGGCGACCACCGCGCCCTGGCGCATCACCGTGACGGAATCGGTGATCGCCATGATCTCGCGCAGCTTGTGGGTGATCAGGATGACGGTCTTCCCCTGCTCGCGCAGGGCGGCGAGGATGCGGAACAGATGGTCCGCCTCCTGCGGCGTCAGGACGCCGGTGGGTTCGTCGAGGATCAGTATGTCGGCGCCCCGGTAGAGCGCCTTCAGGATCTCGACGCGCTGCTGCAGGCCGACCGGCAGGTCGCCGACGATGGCGTCGACATCGACCTCCAGGGTGTATTCTCTTTCCAGCGCCTTCAGGTCGGCGCGGGCCTTGGCGCGGCCGCTGGCCAGCTTGAAGCCGCCTTCCGCGCCCAGCATGATATTCTCCAGCACGGTGAACGGCTCGACCAGCATGAAGTGCTGATGGACCATGCCGATGCCGGAATCGATCGCGTCCTGGGAGGAGTGGATGGCGCGGGGCTGGCCGTTCACCCTGATCTCCCCGCTGTCGGCCTCGTAGAAGCCGTAGAGGATGCTCATCAGGGTCGACTTGCCGGCGCCATTCTCGCCGATGATGCCGTGGATCGTGCCCGGTGCGACCGACAGGGAGACATCCCTGTTGGCGCGGACCGGGCCGAAGCTCTTGTTGATGTCGATCAGCTCGATGGCCGGCGGGGTCGTCCCGCCGGCCATCGGCGTCGTCGTGGAAACGCTCATCACGTTCCTTGATGACAGGGTAACGAAAACGACTGGAGCTAGGATCAGTACTCGCAGGCGTTGTTGCTGTAGTAGCTGTCGACCTCGATCTCGCCGGAGATGATCTTCTGCTTCGCCTCCTCGACGGCGGCCTTCATCTCGTCGGTGATCAGTTCTTCATTGTGTTCGTCGAGCGCCCAGCCCACGCCTTCCTCGGCGAGGCCGAGATTGAGCATGCCCGGCTCCCACGTGCCCTCATATGCGCTCATGAAGGCGTTGTAGGCGGCGACGTCGACGCGCTTCAGCATCGAGGTCAGCATGGTGCCCGGATGCAGGTAGTTCTGGTTGGAATCGACGCCGATCGCCAGATTGCCCGTGTCCTCGGCCGCCTGATAGACGCCGATGCCGGTGCCGCCGGCCGCGGCGAACACCACGTCCGCGCCACGGTCGAACTGGCTGCGGGCAAGCTCGCCGCCGCGGGTCGGGTCGTTCCAGGCTGCCGGCGTCGTGCCGGTCATGTTCTCGATGACCTCGATCTCCGGATCGACATAATGCACGCCCTGCTCGTAACCGCAGGCGAAGTTGCTGATCAGCGGGATGTCCATGCCGCCGACGAATCCGACCGTGTCGGTTTCCGTCGCCATCGCGGCCAGGACGCCGACGAGGAACGAGCCCTCATGGTCCTTGAAAGTGATCGACTGGACGTTCGGCAGGTCGACAACGCCGTCGATGATGGTGAATTTGGTGTCGGGGAATTCCTGCGCCACGGTCTCTATCGCCGGCGCCTGGGCGAAGCCGACGCCGATGACGATGTCGGCGCCGTTGCGCGCCATCCGGCGCAGCGCCTGCTCGCGCTGGGTCTCGTTCGTGACCTCGAATTCCGCGTAGTCGATTCCGGTTTCCTCGCGGAACCGCTCGACCCCGTTATAGACGCCCTCGTTGAACGACCGATCGAACTTGCCCCCCATGTCGAAGACGACGGCGGGCTCGAATTCATCATCCTGCGCCTGCGCGACACCGCCGATAAGGGCGGTGGACAGGAGTAGGGCGGACAGCATTTTGTTCATTGTTTCCCAAGCGCTCCCTGTGGAAAGGCAGTGCCGCCAACCATAACGCCGCCGTCCCGGCCACAACAGAAAATTTTATGCTTCCGCGTTATCCTTCCCCGCGGCGCGGAAGAGGTTCGGCATGACCGGAGCGCCGCGCGCTTTCCAGTATCCAGGAGCGGAAGGCCGCGATCTTGGGCAGGTCGGCGGTCGCTTCGGGGGAGACGATGTAATAGCCGTAATCGGCCGGCCGGGTGGCCTGCATCGGGCGGACCAGCCTGCCGGCGCGCAGATCGTTCTCCAGAAGCGCGCTCCGCCCTAGCGCCACGCCCTCCCCGGCGATCGCGGCCTTGAGGATGAGGGCGGTGTTGCTGAAATGAAGGCCCCGGCCGACATCGATGTCGGTCAGCCCGGCTTCCCGGAACCAGACATCCCAGTTGAGCCACGGCTCCGTCGCGTGGGCCCCGAAATCATGCAGCAGGGTATGGTGGCGCAGGTCGCTCAGCTTGCGGATGGGTTTCGGCCCATTCATCAGGGAGGGCGCGCAGACGGGAAAAACCTGCTCATCCATCAGCCATGCGGAGCGCAGGCCGCGCCATTCTCCCCGGCCGTAACGGATGCCGACATCGATCTCCTCCCGGATGAAGTCGACGCGGCGCTCCTCGGCGCGCAGCACCAGGTCCACCTCCGGATAGCGGCGGTGGAAATCGCCGATGCGGTGGATCAGCCACCGGTCCGCCAGCGACGGCATGGTGGTGATGATCAGCCTTCCGCTCACCTCCTGACCGCGCAGGCCCTCGGTCGCCGCGGTCAGCCGGTCGAACGTCTCCGTCAGCGCTGGCAGGTAGGCGCGCCCCGGCTCCGTCAGGGACAGGCCGCGGGTCAGCCGGTGGAACAGTTCCAGGCCCAAGATTTCCTCAAGCCCCTTCACCTGATGGCTGATCGCCGCCGGGGTGACGTTGAGCTCGCCCGCCGCTTTCGTGAAGCTCAGATGGCGGGCGGCGGATTCGAAGGCTCGAAGGGCGTTGAGGGGCGGCAGGCGGCGGGCCATGGGCTGCAATCTCATGACTTAGTTATTCTAAAGTATCAAATGAGAAAGCGTCGTTTGTCCAGCGCCGCGGGAAGGAGCAAATTCCAACTCATCAGATGCCCCCCGATCGAAGGAGAACGTCATGACCACCACCGGATGCCACACGGCCGACACCATCGTCGTCAGCGGCCGGACCTCGGCGCAGACCTCGATCCTCCATCGCCTGGACGTTGCGGCCGTACGCCTCTTCGACACGCTGGCTTCCTGGCAGGACCGCCGGTCCCAGCGCCGCCACCTGTCGCAGATGGACGATCATCTGCTGCACGATGTCGGCCTGTCGCGGGCGGATGTCGAACATGAAATCAGCAAGCCGTTCTGGCAGGTCTGAGCGAAGGGATGCCCGATCGCATCCCGGACGGAAACGGCGAAGAAGCGCCCCCCAGTGGCCTGCGGGGCGTTTTTTCTTGAGCGATTGTCGGCATTCGGCGCTGCCGGGCGTCCTTTGTGCGTGCAAGGATGATAATTGCGGCACCGAAGGAGAGTGGAGATGAGAAAGGTCATCGTCGGCGCGTTCACAAGCCTGGACGGAATCATGCAGGCTCCGGGTGGCCCGGACGAGGATCCCGTCGGCGGCTTCGACCATGGCGGCTGGGCTACCTCCTATTTCGACGAATCGATGGGAGAGGCCGTGGAGGAGATGTTCGCCAGGCCGTTCGACCTCCTGCTCGGCCGGAAGACCTACGACATCTTCGCGGCGCACTGGCCCTATGCCGGCGCGGACGATCCGATCGGCCCGCTGTTCGACCGCATCACCAAATATGTCGCGACCCGGAATCCGGACCTGGAACTCGGCTGGAAGAACAGCCGGACGCTGGGCGCCGACGCGGTCGCCGGAGTGAAGAAGCTGAAAGGGGAGGACGGGCCGAATCTGCTCACCCAGGGTTCGACCGATTTTCTGCAAACCCTGTTCAGGAACGATCTCGTCGACGAGATCTACATCTCGTTCTTCCCGGTCGTGCTGGGGAAGGGCAAGAGGCTGTTCGGCGACGGCGCCTCACCGGCGGCGTTCAAGCTCGTCGGCTCCAGGACCTCGCCTTCCGGGGTCACCGTCAACAACTATGTCCGCGCCGGCGAGATCGTCACCGGCTCGTTCGAGTTCGATCAGCCGACCGAGGCGGAGCTGGAACGGCGCAGGAAGCTGACCTAGTCGTCCGCATTTCCGGCAGGGCCGCGGCGATCGCCGCGGCCCTGCCGCTTCGGTATTGACGCATACCGACCGTATGGTATGTTTGCGTTATGTCCAGACCCACCAAGCAGTCCCCCGAACGCGGCAACGCCCGGATTCGCCTCCTGGAGGCGGCGCGGGACGTTATCCGCGCTAAAGGCTTCGCGGCGACCTCGGTCGACGACATCTGCAAGGCGGCCGATGTCACCAAGGGGGCGTTCTTCCATCATTTCGGGAGCAAGGACGCTCTGGGCGTCGCGGCGGCCGAATTCTGGGCCGAGACGACGACCGGCTTCTTCGCCTCCGCGCCCTATCACGATCCGGCCGATCCGCTGGAGCGGATCCTGGCCTACGTCGCGTTCCGCAAGGCGATCATTGTCGGCGATCTGGCGGAGTTCACCTGCCTTGTCGGGACGATGGCGCAGGAGGTCTACGCAAGCTCTCCGGAAATCCGCAATGCCTGCGGCCGCAGCATCTTCGGCCATACCGCCACGCTGGAAGCCGACATCGAAACCGCGCGACGGGATCGCGGCATCAGGGGCGACTGGACGGCTGAAAGTCTCGCGCGGCACACCCAGGCCGTGATCCAGGGCGGGTTCGTCCTGGCGAAAGCGGGGAACGATCCGGAACTCGCGCGGGAGGCGCTGGACCATCTGGACCGGTACATCCGGAGTCTGTTTCACCTCACGGAGGAAGCGGCATGAGCGAAACCACGCAAGTCGGATGCGCCTGCGGACAAACACGCCTGGAAGTGAAGGGAGAGCCGATCCTCGTGTCGGAATGCCTGTGCGATAGCTGCCGGGCCGCCGCGGATCGGCTCGCGGTGCTGCCCGGCGGGCGGAACATCCTCACATCCTATGGCGCGACGCCTTGCGCCGAATATCGCAAGGACCGCGTGCGGATCCTGTCCGGAAAGGAGCATCTGAAGGAATTCCGGCTGTCCCCCGATGCCGGCACGCGTCGCGTCGTCGCGGCCTGCTGCAATACGCCAATCTTCCTGGAGTTCAAGGGCGCGCACTGGCTGAGCGTCTATCTGCATCTCTGGCCGGACGATTCGCGGCCGAAATCCGAGATCCGGACCATGACCGGCGATCTGGCCGATCCCTCCGGCCTGCCCGGCGACATCCCCAATTTGAAGAGCCACAACGCGTCCTTCTTCGCGAAGCTTTTCTGGGCATGGGCCGGAATGGGGTTCCGGAATCCGAAGATCGAACTGGCGGGGAAGATCGATGCCTGACGACAAGATCGAGATCGAGAACGTCAACATCCCCGGACGGACCGAAAGGGTCGATCGCGCGAAATACATGGCGATGCGGGATGCGCTCCTGGCCGTCCTGCCGGATGAGCCGCCGGGGCTGAAGGTGGAAGACGCGAAAGAGGCGTTGCTGCCCCATCTGCCGGACGACCTCTTCCCGCAGGGCAGGACGGCGGGATGGTGGTTGAAAGCCGTCCAACTCGACCTCGAAGCGAAGGGCGTCATCAGGCGCGCGCCCCTCAAGCCGGTTCAGCTTTACAAAAGCTAGGTGAAGTCGCCCGAGCGCCTGAGGCTTTCGTGGCGGTTGATATTGCGTTGGCAGAAGCGACGGTCGACGAAGCGGAGAAGCTTCCATAAATCCGGAAGGCCCTCCGCCCGGCGATGACTTGCGACGACGCCTTCGCGCCGCCAAATGGTCATCATGAGACGGTAAGCAGGAGCCATGGCCGACAGCCGAAAGACATACGCTTCCGAATCGCTGGCGGAGCAGATCGCCAACATGGCGACTCATGGAATCGGGGCCCTTCTGGCGGTGGCGGGGCTGGTCGTGCTTACCGTCTCTGCCAGCCTCCATGGCACGGCGCTCCATATCGTCGCCGTCACCATCTACGGCGTCACGCTGGTCCTGCTCTATCTGGCGTCCACGGTCTACCATTCGGTGCGCGGGCCCCGCGCCCGGTCGATATGCCGGATGCTGGACCATGCGGCGATCTTCCTGCTGATCGCCGGCACCTACACGCCCTTCGCGCTGATCAGCATGGGCGGCGTCTGGGGCTGGGGGATGTTCGTGACCATCTGGACGCTGGCGGTCGCCGGCGTGCTGTTCAAGATATTCTTCCGCGTCCATGGCGGGCCGGTGTCGCTGATCTTCTACCTCTCCATGGGCTGGATCGGCATCGTGGCGATCGGCGAGATGATCGCGTCCGTCGATGCCGGCGGGCTGGTCTGGCTGATGATCGGCGCCCTGGCCTACACCGGCGGCATCGTCTTCTACGTGTGGGAGCGGCTGCCCTTCAACCACGCCGTATGGCATCTGTTCGTGCTGGCCGGCAGCGCCAGCCACTTCATCGCCATCGCCGGCTATGTCGGGCCCGCCGCCTGGGCCTGACCGGGCGGCGCTCTCCCCGATCTAGGAAGCCGGCTGGACCAGCTTCTTCCCCTCCGCCCGCGTCGACAGGACGATGGAGGAGGTGGTGGCGCCAAAGGGGGCGAGGCGCAGGATGATCTCGTCCAGATGGGCGATCGACCGCGCCACGACCTTCAGGATGAATCCTTCCTCCCCCGTCACCTGATGGCATTCCAGGATCTCCGGCATGTCGCGGACCAGCGCGTCGATCTCGCGGTCGGCGCTTCTCTGGGGCTTCAGGCGGATGAAGGCGGTCAACCCGTAGCCCGCGCGGCCGCGATCCAGCCTCGCCTGGTATCCGGCGATGATCCCGGCCTCCTCCAGCCGCTTCACGCGGTCGGCGACGGCGGGGGCGCTCAGCCCCACGCGGCGGCCAAGCTCGGCGAAGTTGATCCGCGCATTCTCCTGAAGCGCGTCCAGGATGCGCCAGCCGGTTTCGTCGATACGTGCCTTGGAATCCAATCTCTGCCCAATCTCCGGGTTGTCCTGTCGATGGCGGATGCCGGGGATAGGCGCATGGAATGCCGGGCCAAGTCCAGCATCGCGACGCTTTCCCTATCGCCGCAGCGCCGCCGCCGTCTCCGGATCGGCGGGGAAGAAGCATTCCAGCGCCAGCTCCGACAGGGTGACGTCGACCGGGGTGCCGAAGATCGTCGTGGTGCTGAGGAAGGAAAGGATGGTTCCGCCCTCCGCGATCAGCCGCAACGGCACGACGACGCCCGCCATCTCCCGGTCCGCCGCCGCGACCGGCTGGTCGGTGGACGGGGCGGGGTAGGCGGCCAGTTCCTCCAGCAGCGCCGTCAGCGCCGGGTCCGCCGTCAGATCGACCTGCCGGCGAAGGCGGTCCAGCAGATGCGCCCGCCATTCCGGCAGATTGGCGATCCGCGGCGCCAGCCCTTCGGGATGCAGGCTGAGCCGCAGGACGTTGACCGGCGGCTCCAGCAGGGAAGCGTTCGCCACCCCCGCCAGCAGCGGCGGGATCGCGGCGTTGGCGGCGACCAGGGTCCAGTGCCGGTCGATCGCCAGGGCCGGGAAGGGCTCATGGCCCTTCAGCACCAGATCGACCGCCGCCCGCGCCGCCCGCAGCGCCGGATCGTCCAGCGATCGTTCGTGGAAGGACGGGGCGAACCCCGCCGCCAGAAGCAGGGCGTTGCGGTCCCGTAGCGGCACCTCCAGCCGTTCGGCGAGGCGGAGCAGCATCCCGCGCGAGGGCAGGGACCGCCCGCTTTCCAGGAAGCTCAGATGCTTCTGCGATATCTCCGCCTCGCAGGCGAGGTCCAGCTGGCTGAGGCGGCGGCGCTGCCGCCAGTCGCGGAGCAGGTCGCCGACGGGTCTGTTGCTTGTCATCATGGCCGGAACGGTAGCCGAAAGCCGCGTCGCGCTCTATTACCTCGCGCTTAATCGACGCCATGCCCCGGAGCGGGAAGGATGCGGGCCATACGCATCAACCAGCCGAAGGGAATCCAGGCCATGTCGTTCCTCCAGTCCAGCACCCTCCTCCGCCAGGCTCTCATCGCCGACGCGACGGTCAGCGGCGTCACCGGGCTTTTCTTTTTCTTCGGCGCGGGCCTCCTGGCCGGGCTCCTGGACCTGCCGGAAGCCCTGTCGCGCTATGCCGGCCTCGCGCTGCTGCCCTTCGCGGCAGCGGTCTTCGCCCTGGCGAGGCAGGCGAACCCGTCCCGGGCGGCGGTCCGGCTGCTGATCGCGGTCAACGTCCTCTGGGCCGTGGCCAGCATCGCGCTCCTGGTGGGCGGCTGGATCGCGCCCAACCTGCTGGGCACCCTGTTCGTCGCCGGGCAGGCGCTGGTCGTCGCCCTGTTCGCGGAGATCCAGTTCATCGCCCTGCGGCGCGCGGCGGCTGCGGCGGCGATCGTCGCCTGACCGCTTCCGCCGCCCAGGACGCCCCGGCCGGGAAGCCGCGCCGGGGCGGTTTTGTTGACATCGCGCCATCCTTGGGACAAGTGTCTTCGGCTTCGTGATGGCCGACACAATTTCACCATGACGGGCGGCTATCGGATTGGCCGCTATGGGGTTGGCCACTGAAGGCCCCCGTTCCCTGATGCAGGACGTGCTTCGAATGAGTCTTCTGAGGATTGTCCGCGCCGGTTTCATGTCCGCGACCATGCTCGCCGCGACGACGGCCGCCATTCCCGTGATCGCGCCGGCCGCCGCGCAGGAAGCGCCGCCGGAATTCACCATCGACGTCCAGGGCTGGACCGGCGGCGCCGTCGGCGCGCCCAACGATCCGGGCCAGTTCGCCTATTGCAGCGTCTCCAAGGCCTATGACAACGGCCTGTCGCTCATCTTCTCGATGAACGCGGACAAGAACCTCAATATCGGCATCCTCAATCCCGAATGGACGCTGGAGGAGGGCGCGGAGGCGACCCAGGCGCAGATCTCGATCGACGGGGCGACCGCGCAGGCCGGCGGCATTCCCGCCGGTCCCAACATCATGGTGTTCCCGGCCGGGGCGAACCAGGAGGTGCTGAACCTCCTGCGCCAGGGCAACAATTTCGATGTCACCGTGAACGGCCAGACCTATTCCTTCGGCCTCGTCGGCAGTTCCGCCAGCCTGGCCGCGCTCGGCGACTGCGTCGACAAGGCGGTGGAACTGACGGCGGCCGCGCCGGCGGACGATGACGGCATGACCCGCGCCGCAATGGCCGGCCTGCTGGAGCAGGCGGGATTCGAGGATATCGCCTTCGCGCGGGAGGAGAACCTGCCGCCGGGCGTCGTGCAGGGCTGGCAGGTCAATGAAGTGCTGGGCGGGCTGGTCCAGCAGCCACGCGAGACCGATGAACTCCTGATCGACGAGTTCGCGGAGGAGTTCGTCCGCGCGGTGGGCGAGGGCTGCCCCGACCCGCTGGAGCGGCAGGACCAGTCGACGGAGATCATCGACGACCGCTACGGCGTCAAGATCATCGCGCTTCGCTGCCGGACGGGGGATGAGCCGACCTTCATGTCGGTCCTGTTCGCGGTCGACGATTACCGCTATTCCGCCTTCTTCCATCAGGGAACGCTGGAACAGGAGCAGGCGGTCACGGACGCCACCGCGGCGCTGGCCGAAGTAATCCGCGGCATGGCGGAGAATGCCGACGCGCCGGCGGAAGAGGAGACTGCCCCCGCCGAGGAACCCGCGC
Organism: Inquilinus sp. CAU 1745; assembly: GCF_039839375.1. Classification (NCBI taxonomy): domain Bacteria; kingdom Pseudomonadati; phylum Pseudomonadota; class Alphaproteobacteria; order Rhodospirillales; family Rhodospirillaceae; genus Inquilinus; species Inquilinus sp. CAU 1745. The sequence goes on along the minus strand of NZ_JBDOQU010000002.1, from coordinate 199,315 downwards.
CTGAGAGCGCCCCTCCGGCCGAAAGCGCTCCTCCGGCCGAGGAAGCACCCGCTGAAGAAGCGCCCACTGAGGAAGCGCCGGCCGAACCCGCGCCGGAGGCCCCGAGGTGATGAGGGACGCGCGCCGTCTGCTTCATCGAGAGAAGGCGACAGAGCAGGAAAAGCTGGAAATGCTCCGCCGCGCCGTCACGATCGGGATTGAGGATTGGAGACAGGGCCGTTTGGATGATTGCCCTGTCGACGAGATTCTTGACGAGATCGACCGGCAGGAAGTGTGACAGCTTCCCACACGCTGTATTACGCCGTGGAACAGTCATCTGGCGGCCGGCGGCGCGTTGTGATTCTGCGTCTTCTCCACGAAAGCATGGAGCCCGGATATCATATCGCCCGAACCAGCATATCCTGACCATCATCCAGGTCGCCCGCCGATGACCCGTTCAAGATCGGGCGACGTCTCAATTGCGCCGAAGCATGCTTCCCGAAGGGGCGGTGAGGCCCAAGCCGGAGCTGGTCGAGAGCCCCCGGTTGGAACCGGGTGGCGCTTCGTTTATTCCTAGTCTTGAGAGAAAGCAGGACGGGCACGCCGTCAGGGTCGTCCGCCGCCCATTCGACAGACGGGAGACGCTCAGTGTCCTCCAGGAACCGAACCAGAACCGCTTCCTCCTTCAAGGCTCCGGCGCTCTCTCCCGGTTCGGCCGCGCGCCTGAAGGCGCTGGAGGCGCGTCGCTTCATCATCACCAATGTGACGCCGGAGATCGATGGCGGCCGCTACCCCGTGAAGCGGGAGGACGGCGACCGGCTGGAGGTTCAGGCCGACATCGTCTGCGACGGCCATATGGTGATTGCCGGCCGGCTGCTCTGCCGCCCCGCGGACGAGAAGGAATGGCGGGAAACGCCGCTGGCCTTCCACGACAATGACCGCTGGATCGGCCGCGCGGTCCTCGATCGCAACACCCGGTTCCTCTACACGCTCGAAGCCTGGATCGACGAGTTCGGGACCTGGCGGCGCGATCTTCTGAAGAAGGCGAATGCCGGCCAGCGTCTGGAAACCGACCTTACCGAAGGGGCGGCGCTGGTCGCCGGGGCGGCCAAACGGGCCAAGGGCGGGGACAGGAAGGTCCTGACGGCGCTGGCGAAGGGGCTGCCGTCGCCCGCCGACGACCCCTCCGGCGCGATGGAGGCGCTGCTGGCCGACCCGGTCGTCGAACTGATGGGCCGATGGGGCGCGCGGACCGGGCTTACCCGCTATCATCGGGAACTGGAGGTCGTGGTCGACCGGGTGCAGGCGCGCTACGCCGCCTGGTACGAGATGTTCTGGCGCTCCCAGGGAACCGACCCAACGCGCGGCTCCACCGTGGATGAGTGCATCGCGCGCTTCCCCTATATCCGCGACATGGGCTTCGACGTCGTCTATCTGGTGCCCCACCATCCGATCGGGCGGACCAACCGCAAGGGGCGCAACAATTCTCTGGTCGCCGGCCCCGACGATCCCGGCAGCCCCTACGCCATCGGGTCGGAAGAGGGCGGGCACGATGCGGTCAATCCCGACTGGGGCACGCTTGAGGATTTCCGCCGCTTTACGAGCGAGGCGCGCGACTTCGGCTTCGAGGTGGCGATCGATTTCGCCATCCAGTGCTCCCCCGACCATCCCTGGATCAAGGAGCATCACGACTGGTTCCGCTGGCGGCCCGACGGGTCGATCAAGTTCGCGGAGAACCCGCCGAAGAAGTACGAGGACATCGTCAATGTCGAGTTCTACGGCCTGGACGGCGAGCCGATAGAGGATCTGTGGCTGGCCTGGCGGGAAATCGTACTGTTCTGGATCGCCCAGGGCGTGACCATCTTCCGGGTCGACAACCCGCACACCAAGAGCTTCCCGTTCTGGGAGTGGCTGATCCGGGACGTGCAGGAGCGGCATCCCGAAGCGATCTTCCTGGCGGAAGCCTTCACCCGGCCGAAGGTGATGAAGGGGCTGGCCAAGCTGGGCTTCACCCAGAGCTACAGCTATTTCACCTGGCGCAACGGGAAGCAGGAGATCACGGACTATCTGACGGAGCTGACCCGCCAGGAGCCGGTGGAGTACATGCGGGCGAACTTCTTCCCAAACACGCCCGACATCCTGCCGACGATCCTGCAGGAGGGCGGGCGGCCCGCCTTCCTGCAGCGGATCGTGCTGGCGGCGACGCTGTCCAGCGTCTACGGCATGTATAACGGCTATGAGCTTTGCGAGAACGAGCCGGTGCCGGGCAAGGAGGAATACCTCAATTCGGAGAAGTACCAGTACAAGGTCTGGGACTGGGACCGGCCGGGCAACATCCGCGACTGGATCACGCACCTGAACCGCATCCGGCGCGAGAATCCGGCGCTGCACGAATATGACAATCTGAAATTCTACAACGCCTGGAACGACCAGATCTTGTGGTACGGCAAGATGTCGAGGGAGCCGGGACCGGACGGGCAGCCCAACTTCGTGCTGGTGGCGGTCAATCTGGACCCGTTCCATCCGCAGGAGGCGACGATCGAACTGCCCTTGTGGGAATTCGGCCTGCCGGATTGGGGAACGCTGGAGATGGAGGAACTGTTCTCCGGCCACCGCTTCACCTGGACCGGCAAGAACCAGCATCTCTGGATCGACAACGACCGCCCCGCCTTCATCTGGCGCGTGACGCCGGCTTGAGGGGAGAGGCGGATCGCCTGGTCATGCGACCGCGACGGCTTCGATCTCCACAAGCCATGCTTCGTCGAATATCCCGGCGATGATGACAGTCAGGGCGGGATTCCTGCCAGCCAGCACCTCGTTCCGGACTGCGCGATTCTCCATCGTATAATGCCGATCCGCCAGATAGGTCCTATGCATCACCAGATTGTCGAGGCTCATGCCGGCGGCGGCGAGCTGGGCTTCGACATTCCGCCAGGCGAGCCGGCACTGCGCCTCGAAGCCCTCGGGAACGTCTCCGTCGATATCGGTCGGCGTCTGGCCGCTGATGAACAGCGTTCGGCTGTGTGCGCTCACCTCCATGGCTTGGGAATAGCCGGTCGTCGGCCTGGGAGCATGTTCGGCATTGATACTGCGCATTTCCATGACGGTTTCCTTGCAAGTGAGCGGCGAAAGTCCCGCATCCGCGAAACCCGTTCAAACGATTGTTTCTGGTTGTCTGGAATAGTTTATCTATCCTGAACGGATAGAAACCGGAGGCCGAACCTCATGAGCTACAGATTGCCGCCGCTTAACGGGCTGAGAGCGTTCGAGGCTGCCGGTCGGCATTTGAGCTTCAAGAGGGCGGCGGAGGAGCTTTCGGTCACGCCGGGGGCGGTCAGCCAGCAGGTCCGGCATCTGGAACAGGCGCTGGGCGTGCCGCTGTTCAGGCGCCTGCATCGCAGCCTGGTTCTCACCGGACATGGCGAGACGCTTCTGCCGGTCGTCGGTGACGCCTTCGAGCGCCTTTCCGCGATCAGCGACACCGTCGCCGCCTCCCTTCGGACTAGGCCGCTAAGGCTCGGCGTTTCGGACTTTCTGGCGACGGAACCGGAAGCGACGCTGGCGAAGGTCGCTAATGGAGGTCGGATTCCGGACTATGTGCGCGTCAGCCGAACCGACGATCCGGCCGATCTGCTGAGCGGCGCGATCGACGCCCTGTTGCGCCCGGCTTCCGCGACTTATCCGGGGATGCATGCGGAGACGATCACGCTTCATGATGCTTTCGCCCCGCATCGGGAGGCGACGCTGATCGTCTGGCCGGGACTGGCCCGATGTCGGGAATTCCTGAAGGTAAAGTCGCTGCTGGAGCAGCCTTCATAAAAACGGCCCCGGCGGGAGTGCCGCCGGGGCCGGAGGGGACACGGCCGCCGTTGTTGGCCGCGTCGGAGGCTTGTTACCAGTTACTGCGGAGCGGCCGGGGCCGTGGTTCCGCCCGTCGGGGCGGCGGCGGCCGGCGGGGGAGGCTCGTCGAGCGACTCCGTCTCCGCCTCGGCATCGAATTCCGGCATCTGCGTGATGTCTTCCTGAGTGATGGAGGACAGGAAGATGCCTTCCTCCGGCCGAATCTCGGCTTCTGCGATGTCGATCGCGACATTCTTGGCGCCGATGCCCAGGAAGCCGCCGGACGCGATCACCAGCTGCACGATCTGGTTGGTTTCCGGATCGAGGACGACATCGGAAACCTCACCCAGAGGCTCGCCGTCGGCGCCCATCACTTCCTTGCCGACCATCTCATCGACGCTGACCTGGGTGCCGGAGGGCTCGGGCATCGCGGCCTCGCCCTCGGCCGTGGCCGTGCCTTCCTCGGTCGCCGCCGCCGGGTCCTCAGCCGTCATCGGCTCTTCCTCGGTGGCCGCCGCCGGGTCTTCAGCCGCGGGATCCTGGGCCGTCATCGGCTCCTCCGTAGCGCCCGATTCCTCGGTGGCGCCGGTATCGTCCTGGGCCTGCGTGCCGGTGTCCGAACCGGTCGCGTCCTCGCCCGTGGGCGGCGGCGCGGCGGGATCCGCCGCCGGCGCTTCGCCGGTGGTGGCGTCAGGCATCGTGGCGGCCGGATCGGAAGTATCCTGGGTGTCCTGCGCGAACGCCGCGCCCGACATCAAAGCGATGGCCGAAACGAAAGCGGTTAATTCCTTGCGCATTGGGGTTCTCCTCTCCTGAAAAAGGGTTTCAAACCTCCCCCTCGTGCTAAAACAACACCATCGGTTGCGATCTCGTTCCCTTGAGATTTCCGCCGTCCGCCCCGGAGCCGCCGCTCATGACCCCGCCGCCCAAGCCTCCGCGCCCGGCTTTTCCGCGCCTTCGGCCGGAGCCGCGAAAAGATCGGGCGCGGTCGAAGAAACAGGCCGCCATGCTGCTGATCGTGGGCGGCCTCCTCCATCTCTCCGTGCTGATCGTCGACCGTCTCTGCGCTGCTCCGCTGGCCGATGCGGGCCTGCGCGATCCGTTCTATTTCGGCGGGGTGGCGATCAGCATGCTGCTGATGACGGTCGCGGGTTTTCTGATCTGGCGGAGCATCCGGGCGGGGTCGTGAGTTGAGTCCCTCGTGCCGGCCTTCTGCGTTAGGGTTAACGACCGGCCATGATCTCGTGTGATTCAGCTTCCAACGCTTGGTTCCCAAGCGTTGCGATCAGACCACTGGAACGACGGGCGACGTATGAACGATTCGACAGCCACCCTCACCCGCGCCACTGCCGCCCTCCCGCCGTCCGAGGCCGACCCCTTATGGTTCAAGGACGCCATCGTCTATCAGATCCACCTGAAATCCTTCTTCGACGCCAACAATGACGGCATCGGGGATTTCGAGGGGCTGATCCAGAAGCTGGATTATTGCAAGGAGATCGGCGTCACCGCGCTGTGGCTGCTGCCCTTCTACCCGTCGCCCCTGCGCGACGACGGCTACGACATCGCCGACTATCGCGGCGTCAACCCGTCCTACGGGACGATGAAGGATTTCCGGCGCTTCGTCAGGGAAGCCCACGCCCGGGACCTCAAGGTCATCACCGAGCTGGTGATCAACCATACCTCCGACCAGCATCCCTGGTTCCAGCGGGCGCGGCGGGCGAAGCCGGGATCGAATTTCCGGAACTTCTACGTCTGGTCGGACGACGACAAGAAATGGCCGGAGACCCGCATCATCTTCACCGACACCGAGGTCTCGAACTGGACGTGGGACCCGGTCGCCGGCGCCTATTTCTGGCACCGTTTCTTCAGCCACCAGCCGGATCTCAATTTCGACAACCCGAACGTCGTGAAGGCCGTCATCGACACGATGCGGTTCTGGCTGGACACCGGCGTCGACGGGCTGCGGCTGGACGCGATCCCCTACCTGGTGGAGCGCGACGGCACCAACAACGAGAACCTGCCTGAGACCCACGCGATCCTGAAGAAGCTGCGCGCGGCGATGGACGAAAGCCACCCGCACGCCTTCTTCCTGGCCGAGGCCAACCAGTGGCCGGAGGATACGCTGCCCTATTTCGGGGAGGGCGACGAATGCCAGATGGCGTTCCACTTCCCGCTGATGCCGCGCATGTACATGGCGATCGCGCAGGAGGACCGGCATCCGGTCACCGACATCATGCGCCAGACGCCGGAGATCCCGGACAATTGCCAATGGGCGATCTTCCTGCGCAACCATGACGAGTTGACGCTGGAGATGGTCACCGACCGCGAACGCGACTGGATGTGGGATTTCTACGCCGCCGATCGCCGGGCCCGGATCAATCTGGGCATCCGCCGGCGGCTGGCGCCGCTGATGGGCAACGACCGGCGGAAGATCGAGCTGATGAACAGCCTGCTGTTCTCCATGCCCGGCACGCCGATCGTCTATTACGGCGATGAGATCGGGATGGGCGACAATATCTTCGTCGGCGATCGCGACGGGGTGCGGACGCCGATGCAATGGTCGCCCGACCGCAATGGCGGCTTCTCCCGCGCCGATCCGGCCAGCCTCTTCCTGCCGGCGATCATGGACCCGGTCTATGGCTACGCCACGGTCAATGTCGAGGCCCAGCAGCGCAACGCCTCCTCCCAGTACAACTGGATGCGCCGGATGATCCAGGTGAGGCGGGGGTTCAAGGCGTTCGGCCGGGGGTGGCTCTCCTTCCTCTATCCCGGAAACCGCAAGGTTCTGGCCTACCTCCGCGAGTTCGGGGACGAGACGGTGCTGTGCGTCGCCAATCTGTCACGCCAGGCCCAGGCGGTGGAGCTGGACCTCGCGCGCTTCAAGGGGCGGGTGCCGGTGGAACTTTTGGGCCGCAGCGCCTTTCCGCCTATTGGAGATCTGACCTACCTGCTGACGCTGCCCGCCTATGGCTTCTACTGGTTCGTTCTGACCGAAGAGGCGCAATTGCCGTCCTGGCACGAATCCATCCCGGAACCGATGCCGGACTTCCACACGCTGGTGCTGAAGGAAGGCTGGGCCGGCCTGATCGCGGGCCGGGCGGCGGAGGAGTTCGGCCGGGAAATCCTGCCCGAATTCCTCGCCCATCAGCGCTGGTTCGGCGCGAAGGGGGAGAAGATCGTGTCGGCCCGCGTGGTCGACGCCGTGCCGTTGCCGTCGCGGAGCGGCGATCTGGTCGCCACGCTGGTGGAGGTCGATCTGGCCGGGCGGCCGGAGCCGGAACGCTACCTGATGCCGCTCGCGCTGCATTGGGACGAGGCGGCGCTGATGCCGACCTCTCCGCTGATGCCCTATACGCTGGCGAAGATCCGTCGGGGTCCGAAGCTGGGCGCGCTGGCCGACGGGCTGGCCGACGGGGATTTCGCCCAGGCCATCCTGGACGGGCTCCGGCGGGGCGCGGAGATCAAGGGCCATGAGGGGCGGCTGGAATTCACCCCGGGCTCCGGCCTCGCCGACATCGCCCTGGAGCCGGAGGACGAGGTGCGCCGGATGGGGGTGGAGCAATCCAACACCTCCATCCTGCTGGGTGACAAGATGGTGCTGAAGGCGCTGCGGAAGCTGTCGCCGGGCGTTCATCCGGAAGTCGAGATCGGCCGCTTCCTGACGGAGGTCGCGGCCTATCCCAATATCCCGGATCTGTACGGATCGGTGGAGCATGTCGCGGCCGACGGCACACGGACGGCGATAGCGGTATTGCAGGAATTCATCCGCAACCAGGGCGACGGCTGGACCTTCACGCTGGCCTACCTGCGGCGGGAGCTTGAGGATCTGCGCCTCGGCCTCGCCGCCGGGCATGATGGCGGGGAGGACGATGATATCGGCGCCCGGTTCGGGCTCTATTTCCACCAGGCCGCGACGCTGGGCCGGCGCACGGCGGAACTGCATCGCGCCTTCGCCGCCGCTTCCGGAAATCCGGATTTCGATCCGGAACCCTGGACGAAGAAGGACAGCGCCGATCTTCGGGCGGCCATCCGCAAGAGAGCGGAAGATTCGTTCGCGCTGCTGGACCGCGTGGAGCCGCCCGAGACGGTGGAAGCGGACGTCCAGGCGCTTGTCCGGCGACGGTCGGAGTGCCTGAAGCTGATCGACCGGCTGTCCCGAACCCCCATGGACGCCGCGAAGACCCGCCATCATGGCGACTTCCATCTGGGGCAGGTGCTGGTCGACCAGGCCGATTTCGTGCTGGTCGATTTCGAAGGCGAACCCGCCCGGTCGCTGGCCGAGCGGCGGGCCAAGAAAACGCCGCTGCGCGATGTCGCCGGCATGATCCGGTCCTTCGATTACGCGGCCTGGGCCTCCTACGCCGACCTGGCGGCGGAGAGCGTCGATCAGACGGCCGAGCTGCTGGCGGCGGCGACGGTCTGGCGCGACCGATCCGCCGAAGCGTTCCTCAACGCCTATATCCAGACCGCCGAGGGTTGCGTGAGCTTCCCGGGGAACCGGAAGGTCGCTCATCAGCTTCTGGACCTGCTGGTGCTGGAGAAGGCGCTTTACGAGATCGGGTATGAAGCGGCCAACAGGCCGACCTGGCTCGGCATCCCGGTGCGCGGCGTCGCCGCCATCCTGGATGCCCACGCCGAAACCTGAGGACGTCAGAGAGAAAGAGGTTCCGATGCCCCGAAAGGCCAAGGAAACCAAAGATTCCCAGCCGCAACGCCAGACGAGGCGGCCTGAGGTCGAGGCGATCGTCCGGGCCGACCATGGCGATCCCTTCGCCGTCCTCGGACCCCATCGCGGCGACGGGGGGCGTGGCCGGACGACGATCCGCGTCTTCGATCCCGGTGCGTCCTCCATCCAGGCCGTCGACCCCTCCAACGAGGCGGTGCTGGCCAGTCTGGACCGCATCCATCCCGAAGGCTTCTTCGAAGGCGCGGTCAAGGGCGACGCCTGGCCCGTCGACTATCGCCTGCGGATCGAAGGGCCGGACGGGACCAGGATCGTGGACGATCCCTACCGGTTCGGCCCGTGGCTGGGGGATCTGGACATCCACCTGCTGGGCGAAGGCAACCATCTGCGGAATTTCGACCGGATGGGCGCGCATCCGATCCGGCATGAGGGGGTCGAGGGCGTCGCCTTCGCCGTCTGGGCGCCCAACGCCCGCAAGGTGTCGGTGGTCGGCGACTTCAACGGCTGGGACGGGCGGGTCCACCCGATGCGGCTGCGGCACGGGGCGGGGGTATGGGAAATCTTCCTGCCGGGCGTCGGCGTGGGCGCACACTACAAGTACGAGATCCGGTCGCCGGAGGGCGAACTGGCGCCGCTGAAATCCGACCCCTACGCCTTCCGGTCGGAGATGCGGCCGGACACCGCCTCGATCGTGTCGGCGCCCCTGGATTTTTCGTGGCGCGACGAGGGCTGGATGTCGGCCCGCGAGGGACGCAACGCCGTGGACGCCCCAATCTCCATCTACGAGGTCCATCTGGGGTCGTGGCGGCGGGTGCCGGAGGAGGGCAACCGCTTCCTGACCTATGGCGAGATCGCGGACCAGCTCATCCCCTACGTGAAGGAGATGGGCTTCACCCATATCGAGATGATGCCGATCAACGAGCATCCTTTCGACGGGTCGTGGGGATACCAGCCGACCGGCCTGTTCGCGCCGACCAGCCGGTTCGGCACGCCCGACGAATTCCATTCCTTCGTCGAGCGGTGCCATCAGGAAGGAATCGGCCTGCTGCTGGACTGGGTTCCGGGTCATTTCCCCTCGGATATCCACGGCCTCGGCGAATTCGACGGCACGGCTCTCTACGAGCATGCCGATCCGCGCCAGGGCTTCCACATGGACTGGAACACGCTGATCTACAATTTCGGCCGGACGGAGGTCAGGAACTTCCTGCTGGGCAACGCGCTCTTCTGGATGGACAGGTACCATCTGGACGGGCTGCGCGTGGATGCCGTGGCGTCGATGCTTTATCTCGACTACAGCCGCAAGGAAGGCGAATGGGTGCCCAACCGCTTCGGCGGCCGGGAGAATCTGGACGCGATCGACTTCCTGAAGCGAATGAACGAGGAGGTCTTCGGGGGCTTCCCCGGCGCGACCACCGTGGCGGAGGAATCGACCGCCTGGCCGGGAGTCAGCCGGCCGACCTATGCCGGCGGCCTCGGCTTTGCGTTCAAATGGAACATGGGCTGGATGCACGACACGCTCCAGTACATGTCCAAGGACCCGATCCATCGCCGGTACCATCACCACGATCTGACCTTCGGGCTGCTTTACGCTTTCTCCGAGAACTTCATCCTGCCGCTCAGCCATGACGAGGTGGTGCATGGCAAGGGGTCGCTGATCGGCAAGATGCCGGGCGACGAATGGCGGAAATTCGCCAATCTGCGGGCCTACTACGCCTTCATGTGGACCCATCCGGGCAAGAAGCTGCTGTTCATGGGCGGGGAGTTCGCGCAAGTCCGCGAATGGAACCATGATTCCAGCCTGGACTGGCATCTGCTGGACGAGCCGCTCCACAAGGGCATCCAGACGCTGGTGCGCGACCTCAACCACCTCTATCGCGATATTCCGGCGCTTCACCAGAACGATTGCGATCCCTCCGGCTTCGTCTGGATCGAGGCGCAGGACATCGAGAATTCGGTGCTGGCCTTCATGCGCAAGGGCAGGGAAGGAACGCGGCCGGTGCTGGTCATCTGCAACTTCACGCCGATGCCGCGCCAGAACTACCGCATCGGCGTGCCGACGGGCGGCTATTGGCAGGAGATCTTCAATTCCGACGCCGCGCTCTATGGCGGCGGCGACATCGGCAATGCCGGTGGCGCATCGGCGGAAGAGATCGGCAGCCAGGGCCGGCCCTATTCCCTCTCCCTCACCCTGCCGCCGCTCGGCGTCGTCTTGTTGCAACCGAGCGAAGGCTGATCGTCCCCCCAACTCCAATCATGGCGGTCCCCCCAATGCCAGCCTCGGACACCCCCCACATCCTGCCCGGCCGTCCCTATCCTCTCGGCGCGAGCTGGGACGGAAGGGGCGTCAACTTCGCCCTCTTCTCCGACAATGCGGAAAGGGTGGAGCTGTGCCTGTTCGACGCGTCCGGCAATCGGGAAGCCGGGCGGGTCACGCTGCCGGACCAGACCGACGGCGTCTGGCACGGCTACCTGCCCGACGGCCGGCCCAACATGCTCTATGGCTATCGGGTCCACGGACCCTACGAGCCGACGAAGGGGCACCGGTTCAACCCCAACAAGCTGCTGCTCGACCCTTACGCCCGGGCGCTCCACGGACAGTTCCGCTGGACCGACGCGCATATGGGCTACCGGATCGGGTCCAGCCGCGCCGACCTCTCCTTCGACCGGCGCGACAATGCCCGCTTCATTCCAAAGGCGAGGGTGGTGGAACCGGCCTTCACCTGGGGCGACGACCGGCGGCCGGTGGTCCCATGGTCCGACACGGTGATCTACGAAACCCATGTGAGGGGCTTCACCATCCGCAATCCGGAAGTCGCCAAGGCGCTTCGCGGCACCTTCGCCGGGCTGGGGGAGCCGGAGACGGTGGCCTATCTGAAGGCGCTGGGCGTCACCACGGTCGAACTCCTGCCGGTCCACGCCTTCCTGGACGACCGGTTCCTGCTGAACAAGGGGCTGAAGAACTATTGGGGCTACAACACACTGGGCTTCTTCGCGCCTGAGCCCCGCTATATGAGCCAGGCGCACCTGACCGAGTTCAAGACGATGGTGAAGCGGTTCCACGATTCCGGGATCGAGGTGCTGCTGGACGTCGTCTACAACCACACCTGCGAGGGCAGCGAGCTGGGGCCGACGCTCAGCTTCCGGGGGATCGACAACGCCTCCTACTACGTGCTGAAGGCCGACGAGCCGCGCTTCTACATCAACCATACCGGCACGGGCAACGCGCTGAACCTCAGCCATCCGCGCGTGTTGCAGATGGTCACCGACAGCCTGCGCTATTGGGTGACGGAGATGCATGTCGACGGCTTCCGGTTCGACCTCGCCAGCACGCTGGGGCGGGAGCCGACGGGGTTCGACCCCGGAAGCGGCTTCTTCGACAGCGTCCGGCAGGACCCGGTGCTAAGCCGCGTCAAGCTGATCGCGGAACCCTGGGACATCGGCCCCGGCGGCTACCAGGTCGGCAACTACCCGGCCGGCTGGGCGGAATGGAACGACCGCTACCGCGACACCATAAGGCGCTTCTGGAAGGGCGACCACGGCATGCTGCCGGACCTCGCGGCCCGGCTGACCGGATCGTCGGACCTGTTCGAGCATAACGGCCGGAAGCCCTACGCCAGCATCAACTTCGTCGCCTGCCATGACGGCTTCACCCTGGCCGACCTGGTCCGGTACGAACAGAAGCACAATGAGGCGAACGGCGAGGACGGGCAGGACGGTCACGACGACAACAACAGCGCCAATTACGGCGCGGAAGGGCCGACCGACGATCCGGAGATCAGGGAGATCCGCGCCCGGCAGCAGCGCAACATGCTGGCGACGGTGCTTCTTTCCCAGGGCACGCCGATGATCTGCGCCGGCGACGAGCGGGGGCGGACCCAGCAGGGCAACAACAACGCCTACTGTCAGGACAATCCGTTGAGTTGGCTGGATTGGGAGAGCGACGATCCGGAGGACCGGGCGCTGCACGACTTCACCCGGCGGGTGATCGCCCTGCGCCGGGCCCATCCCGTCTTCCGCCGCCCGCGCTTCCTGCACGGCCAGGTGGAATCGCCGTCGGGCATGAAGGATATCCTCTGGATCACGCCGGACGGCCAACCGAAGACGGAGGAGCAATGGAAGGATCATTTCGCCCGCTGCATCGGGCTGGTCCTGGCCGGCGACGCGGGCGATTTCATCGGGGAGGATGGCAGGCCGCTGAAGGATGACGTGCTGCTGCTGATCCTGAACGCCCATGACGAGGAGATGGATTTCTCCCTGCCGGCGCCGGAGGGCGGGAAGGGCTGGTCCTGCCTGCTCGACACCGCCCGGCCGGAACTGAAGGAGGGCGAGGAGACGGCCGATCCGGGCGCGGCCCATCCCGTGCCGCCGCAATCCCTGATCCTGTTCGCCCTGATGCGGGAGCCGGCGGCGTGACCATCCTCGACCTTCTGGCCGAGCGGGCAGGCATCGTCATCGATTATCACGACATATGGGGCAAGCCCGTCGCGGTCCCCGACGAGACGAAGAAGGCCCTGCTGGTCGCGATGGGGCTGCCGGCGGAGACTGCGGACGAGCAGCGGTCCAGCCTGGATCGTCTGGCGGAAGGGCCATGGCGTCTGCCGCTGCCCCCCGTGGTGATCGTGCCGTCGGAGAAGCAGCCCTTCGACATTCCGGTGACTCTGCCCGGCGGCAGCGGAACGCCGATCCGCTGGACGATCCGGATGGAGGATGGCCGGGTGCAGGCAGGGGAGAGTGCGCCGCCGGTGGTGGAGTGCAGAGAGCTTCATGACGGTGCGCACGGCCAGAGGCTGTTGCGGCTGCCGGAGCTTCCGGAGGGGTATCACGATCTGGAGATTGCCTCCGGCGAGGTGTCGGCCCGATCCCGCGTGATCGTCGCGCCCTCCCGCTGCTGGACGCCGGAGGATTCCGCGCCGGGCGCGCGGATGTGGGGCGTCTCCGCGCAGATCTATGCGCTGCGGGCGGAGAAGGATTGGGGCATCGGCAATCTGAGCGTGCTCGCCGATCTTGCCGCCCGCGCGGGGCAGGCGGGCGCGGACCTCGTCGGGATCAACCCGCTCCACGCCCTCTTTCCGGTCGATCCGGAGCAGGCGAGCCCCTATTCCCCGTCCAGCCGGGATTTCCTCAACATCCTCGCCATCGATCCGACGGCGGTTCCGGAGTTCGAGGAAACGCAACCGTCGGCGGAAGGCGGTGACCTGATCGACTATTCGGCCGTCGCCCGGCGCGTGATTCCGGCTTTGCGGCGGCTCCACGAGCGGTTTCGGTCCGACGCCTCTCCCGACCGGCGGCGGGCATTCGAGGATTTTGTCGCCGCCGGGGGGCAACCGCTCCGCCGCTTCGCGATCTTCATGGCGTTGCAGGAACATTTCGCCGGCGACGATCTCGCACGGTTCGCCTGGTGGACCTGGCCCGAACCCTGCCACGATCCCGGATCGGAGGCCGTGGAGGCGTTTGCGCGCGACCATGGGGAAGAGGTGGAATTCCATCTGTTCGCCGAATGGTTGGCCGATGCGCAACTGGCCGCCGCCGCCGCCGCCGGACGGGAAGGCGGCCTTCGGCTGGGGCTCTATCGCGATCTGGCGATCGGGGCCGGCGCGGCCAGCGCCAGCGCCTGGGCGAACCCGGCGGGAATCTGCCGTGGCGTCGCCATCGGCGCGCCGCCCGACCCGTTCAGCCGTGCGGGTCAGGATTGGGGCCTGGCTCCGCTCAACCCCATGGCGCTGTCGGCCCAGGCCTTCGCCCCCTTCATCGCCGCCCTGCGCGCGAACATGCGTCATGCCGGCGCGCTGCGCATCGACCATGCGATGGGGCTCCAGCGCCTGTTCTGGATACCCGAGGGCAGGCCCGCCGCCGAGGGCGCCTATGTGATCTATCCGCTCGACGCGATGCTGCGGGTGCTGGCGCTGGAGAGCCGTCGGCATCGCTGCGTCGTGATCGGGGAGGATCTGGGCACCGTGCCGGAAGGATTCCGGGACCAGATGGCCGATGCGGGCGTGCAATCCTACAAGGTCCTGCCGTTCGAGCGGGTGGGGGACGGGCTGTTCCGGCGGGCCGCGGACTATCCGCCGGACGCGCTGGTCACGGCGGGCACCCACGATCTGCCGACGCTGGCCGGCTTCTGGACCGGCGGGGACATTGCCTGGCGAGGCAGGCTGGGCCTTTATCCGGACGAGGCGGCCGCCCAGGCCGACCGGGAACTCCGCGCGCTCGACCGCCGCCGGCTGATCGACGCGCTGATCGATGCCGGACTCTGGCCGGCCGATCCGCCGACCGACAGCGAAGGCCAGCCATTCGACCTCGATCTCTCCATCGCCATCCACCGCTTCCTCGCCCGGTCGCCCTGCCGGCTGATGATGGTGACGCTGGAGGATGCGCTGGGCGAAGCCGAACAGCCGAACCTTCCGGGCACTGTGACGGGCCATCCCAACTGGCGTCGCCGGCTGCCGGCGACGGTCGCCGAGGCCTTCAGCCGCCCCGACGCCGCCGCCCTCTATGACATGATGCGCAGTGAACGGCCAAGGGACGGGAATTGAGAATGAAAATCAGAGCCATTCGTTTGAAATAATTATATTTTTCGTCTTTTCATTTGTCGCCGCGAGCGTAGAGTCGGGAGCTTTCGAGAACAGGGAGAGGGCCATGAAGGGCGACAAGCAGGTCATCAAGCATCTTAACACGATCCTGACCAACGAGCTGACGGCGATAAACCAGTATTTCGTCCATGCGCGGATGCTGCAGAACTGGGGCATCCTGCGGCTGGGCAAGCATGTCTATGACGAGTCGATCGGCGAGATGAAGCATGCCGACATGCTGATCGAGCGGATCGTGATGATCGAAGGGCTGCCCAACCTTCAGGACCTCCACAAGATCAATATCGGCGAAGAGGTCCAGGAGATGCTGACCTCCGATCTGGGGGTGGAGACGAAGAACCAGAAGGACCTCAAGGAGGCCATTCCGGCCTGCGAGAAGGCTCACGACTTCACCTCCCGCGACATACTGGCGAAGATCCTGGAGGAGACCGAGGAACATATCGACTGGCTGGAAGCCCAGCTTGGCCTGATCGGGATGGTCGGCGTGCAGAACTACATCCAGGAACAGATGTTCGCCGACGATTGAGCGGCGGGGACGAAGGCGGCCGCTATCGCGATTTAGGTATGGTTTGCGGAGGCGGTGGAGCCGGAAGTCCCGGTTCAGAAGGCTCCAGTACCGGCACTGGCGGACGTTCGTCCGCCTCCAGCGTCATGATTTGAGAAGCTCGGCCTTCGCTTCCTCGGTCGTCAGGAAGGTTACTGTGTCCTTCCAGATGCCGTCCGTCACCACCTGCATCGGCGGCGGGGGGGGCATCGTTACTTCCGCCGCTGGCTCCTTCTTGGGAGCGTTGGTCTGAGACATTGGCTTCCTCCATATCTCCAGACGCGGCTGGTGCCGCATCCGTCAAGGACATGATAAATATATGCGCTATCAGCAGGAACGAGAAGAGCAGCGCCAGTATCAGGAATCTCAAGGCCCGTCCTCGGGCGTGGATGCGCGCGACGTTGATTTCCCGGGAAGCGACCGTCGCAGTTGCATATTGGTCAATAAGCGCGTTTCTGACATGCGCTATCGCTCTGGAGTCAACATTCCATGATGCGATGCGTTGACTGGCGAGCGCCGATCGGGTTTCCCGCGCGAATGAAACAAGCGCGTCTTCCTTCATTATATGCGTAAAGGGACGAGGCTTCACCGCCTGCCAGAGATGGTAGAATATTATGCAAACCGAAATGAATATTAACCCGACCAGGAGATACAACGTCCATGGGTAGAAATTCCAGGACGGCTTGGGAAAATTTCGTGCGACTACTCCCAGGATAGCGGCGATGACTGCGAGAGAGGCCGCGAAGAACGGCAGAGATCTTTGAACGTTCTCTTCTTGATCCCCTTCACGCTTGTACGCGTCCGAAAGAATTTTCTCGATATATTCTTCCAGGTTCATGGTGGCGATCCAACTTCAACCCAAAAGAGATAAATGCCATGAATAATGGCCTCTGCATAGATTCCGCGCCGTTGTCTCGTCGCGCCCGATATCGGAAATCTCTAAAGTTTAAGACTCTTTAAGAATCGCGTCGGTAATGTTCGACCTCGGTCGTGGGATGGGTAAGGCCGCGTCCGTGTCGCAAGTAGCGAATTGGCCGGGATCGATATGACCACAGAGAGCGATGACGGTGCGATGATCGCGGCCGCCATGATGGCGGCAGGCGATATCGGATATGACTGGGACCTGAAGACCGACGAGATCCGGTGGACGGGGCCGTCGAGGGAAGTTTTCGAGACCGAGAGCTTCGCTCCCTTTGCGCGTGGGGAGGCCTTTAACGGCCGCATCAATCCCGAAGACCTGCCCTATCGCCTGAAGAACCTGTCCGACCATTACCTGACCCGCGATGCCTATGATTGCGAATATCGTGTGCGGCAGGCGTTCGGCGGCTTCTGCTGGGTCCATGATCGCGGACAGGCCGAATTCTCCGAAAGCGGAGAGCCGGTCCGGCTGCGCGGCGTGCTGCGCCCGATCAACCGGCGCAAGCAGCATGAGGCGCGGCTGGAGCATCTGGCTCATTTCGACGAGTTGACCGGCCATTTCAACCGGGCGCGCTTACGCGAATCGCTCAACCAGGCGCTGGTCCACAGCCAGCGCTACGGCATTCCCGGCGCCTATTTCTGCGTCGGCATCGACAAGCTGGCGCTGATCAACGACGCCTATGGCTATCTGACCGCCGACGCGGTGATCGTCGCGACCGGCCAGCGGCTGGAACGGATCATCCGCGGCAGCGACGTGATGGGGCGGGTCGGCGGCGACATGTTCGGCCTGGTGCTGAGCCACTGCCCCGAAGCGGAGATGACGACGGTCGCCGACAAGATCCTGAAGGTCTTCCGCGACCACCCGATCCACACGCCCTCCGGCCCGATCCATATCAGCGTATCGATCGGCGGCGTGGATTTCCCGACGCTGGTCCAGAACGATTATGAGGCGATGACGCGGGCGGAAACCGCCCTCCAGACGGCCAAGCGCCAAGGCCGCGATTGCTTCATGGCCTATCAGTTGACCGAGGACCAGCGGAACGACCATCGCCGCAGCATGGCGATCGGGGAGCAGGTCAAGGAGGCGCTGAAGGATCACCGCCTGATGTTTGCCTTCCAGCCGGTGGTCGAACCTCAGGGCTTCGGCACCGAATTCTACGAATGCCTGCTGCGCATGCGGTCGACGAACGGCGACATCGTGCCGGCCGGAATCTTCGTGCCGGTGGTCGAGCGGCTGGGGCTGGCGCGCATCATGGACCGGCGCGTGCTGGAACTGGCGGTCGACGAGCTTATGGCCAACGACCAGGTGCGCCTGGCGCTGAACATTTCGGGCATTACGGCGTCCGACCATGGCTGGCTCCGCCGGCTGGTGACGCTGCTCAGCGACCGGCCGGATGTCGCCTCGCGCCTGATGGTGGAGATCACGGAGACGGCGGCCATCCAGGACATCGAGGAATCCGCCCGCTTCGTGCAGACGGTGCGCGAGCTGGGCTGTCAGGTCGCGCTGGATGATTTCGGGGCCGGCTACACCTCCTTCCGCCATCTGAAGGCGCTGACCGTCGATGTGGTGAAGATCGACGGCTCCTTCATCCGCGACATCTCGACCAACATGGACAACCGTCTGTTCGTGCGGACGCTGGTCGGCCTCGCCAAGGGATTCGGCCTCCGCACCGTCGCCGAATGCGTGGAGACGGAGGAAGACGCGAAGGTCCTGGTGGAGGAAGGGGTCGACTTCCTGCAGGGCTACCATTTCGCCAAGCCCAGCCTCGACCGCCCCTGGCAGGTCATGACCCCGAAATCCCGGATCCTGGCCGGCGGCGAACGCCACGCCCTGGCGGCGGGCCTGGTTTCCCGGGCGATCAATTAGGAAACCCTGGCAACTCTTCCGCTTTACCCTTGTGCCGGATCCATGTTTCGCGGACCCTCCGATAGATGATTCGGGGGACGATGGGCACCGGCGGATTCTTCAGCTTTACATCGCCGTTCGGCCTATGGTCTTATAGTACAAAACATGAACGAACGGGAATAAGCGGATGAGCGAAGCTTCGGCGGAATTTCGCGCCTTTACCGGCGACGCCAAATTCTCGACCATCCTCGCTGACCCGCCATGGCAGTTCCAGAACCGAACTGGAAAGATGGCGCCGGAACATCGTCGGTTGAATCGCTACAGCACCATGACCTTGCCGGAGATTATGGATCTGCCAGTCGATACCGCGGCGGAGGATACGGCCCATCTCTACCTATGGGTGCCGAATGCCCTTCTTCCGGAGGGGCTACAGGTGATGAGCGCTTGGGGCTTCTCTTACAAATCCAATATCGTCTGGCATAAGATCCGCAAAGACGGCGGAAGCGATGGCAGGGGCGTGGGCTTTTATTTCCGGAATGTGACCGAACTGATCCTGTTCGGGGTTCGCGGCAAGAACGCCCGGACACGGGAAGCCGGTCGGCGGCAGGTCAATCTTTTCGGCACGCGCAAGCGGGAGCACAGTAGAAAGCCCGACGAGCAATACGACATCATCGAATCCTGCTCCCCCGGCCCTTATCTGGAACTTTTCGCGCGCGGCACACGGCCGGGTTGGGCGATGTGGGGAAATCAGGCCGACGAGAACTATCAGCCAACTTGGAAGACCTACTCCCACCATTCCCAAGCTCATCGATTGCTGGCGGCGGAATAGCGGCCGCGATTTTCAATCGGATGCGGGCTCCATCGCCACCACATTTGCCGGAATTCCAATCAGCAGCAGCGGGCAAGGATTCCCGACGCCGCGCCTGATCCGATCCTCCAGCTTCCGCCAGTGTGTTGTGGCGGCCCCGTATTTGTCGGCAACGAAATGGCTGACCCATGCTTCCCTGAAAGTCATCGGGTTCTTCGTTTGCGTGAAACGCCGGGTGATTTCGCTCTGCTGGCGCGCCGTTGGTGACAAGCCGATGGATGCAAGATCCTCAAAGCCCAGAATATTGCGATCGTCGGCGAATTTTCTCACCAAGGCCTTCAAGCCGTCCTGAAGCGATGATCCGCGTGTGATGATGATGCCGACGGATATAGCGCCTTCAGCGTGGAGTCGCTTGAAGTTCTCCAGATCCCTGTCGAAAAAGGGGTCCTTGTTGTTCCATTCGATTTCCAGCGCGATGAGCTGATTGTCTGGAAACTGCCTGACGTGATCGACCTCATGGCTGATCGATTCACGAGGGATGCCGTTGATCGTCTTGGTGAGTTCAAAGCTTCTTTTGGGCCACCCCTTGGCGGCCAAGCTGCGGCGCAACCGCTGGGTGCCTTTGGTTTCGCCGCCGCCCGATCCGATTATCTCCTCGATCGGGATCGAAATGTCGGCGAGTATCTCGGCGAGTTCGATCAGCGCCTCGGGAAAGTCCACCGTCAGGATGGCTTGTGCATGAGACTGGAATTCTATCTGAAAACCCAGGTCTCGAAGCGAGTCGATCGCATGGTGAGGGGTCAGCTTCATCATCTTCCCGAATAGCGGGAAGAAGTCCCCGCGTCAAAGAAAGCTGTAGTCACCGCGCCGCGCAGAGGCCGGCCAGGTCGTTGAGCCGGGCGGATTGGTCCGCGGTCAGTTCACCGGAGGTCAGTGGGGTCCAGAGGTCGGTGTCGCGGCTTTCCTCCGCGATGCAGCCGCAATAGGCGGTGCAGATTTCCGCCGTCGATCCGGTCGCCGCGCAGCTTGCCTCGCATTGGCGCAGGAACGCCGTCTCCTCCGCCCGGCCGCCGATTCCGGGGATGAGCGTGACCAGGAAGAGCGCCCCCAGCAGCGCCGGCTGGTGGACCAGATAGAAGATAAGGCTGTGCCGCCCCATCCAGCGGAGGATGCCGGCAGCCCGGCTATCGACCTTCCAGCGGGCGAGGCGTTCCGAAATCCCGGAGTTCAGCGCCGCCTTGGCCGCCGCCATGCCGATCAGCACCATGCCGAACCAGGGCAGCAGCGGCACGTAATCGTTGGTGCGCGGGAAATAGGTCATGAGGCCGATCCAGCGCAGCGCCGGCGCGTCGAAGACCGGCGCGGCGAGGAAGGATGGCGCGGCCAGCGCCAACGCCGCCAGCACGGCCAGCGTCCAGGCGGGCAGCCGGTGGAACGCCAACCCCAGCACGCTGGAGACGGCGATGCAGTGCAGGATGCCGAACCAGATGAAGTCCCGAGGGAAGGCGAACCAGGTGACGATCGTGATCGCCAGCGCCGCGCCGCCGACCATGGCCAGCCGGCGCAGGAACGGTTTCGCCCGGAAGCCGCCGCGCAGGGCCAGCACCAGGCTTACCCCGACCAGCGCCAGGAACGATCCGGCGATGGCGCGGGCGAAGGCGGCCCAGCCGGGATGGCCGCCTATGTCCGTCGCGATCAGCCCATAGAAGGAGAGGTCCCAGGCGAAATGGTAGATCGCCATGGCGACCAGCGCGACGCCGCGCGCCACGTCGACGGCTTCGAACCGCGCGGTCGTGGCGGGCCGGCTGCCGGTCACGGGACCGGTCTGGGCGGTGGCGACCGGCGCACCCGTTCGCGATAGAAGATGTAGAGGCCGCTGGCGACGATGATCGCCGCGCCCAGCAGGGTCCACCGGTCCGGCAGGTCGCCGAACAGGACGTAGCCGTAGAACGTCGCCCAGATCAGCGTGGTGTAGTTGAACGGGGCGATGACGACCGGGGCCGCCGCCTCGAACGCCTTGATGAGCGCGTACTGGCTGGCCGCCCCGAAGATGCCGAGCAGCCCGATCAGCGCCCATTCCTCAACCGACGGCCAGGCCCAGAAGAACGGAACCCAGAGGGAGGAGAGCAGCGACCCCAGCGCGGCGGTGTAGATCAGCGTCGTCAGCGCATCCTCCGTCCGGCCGAGGATGCGGGTCGTGATGTGGAAGAGCGCGTTGAAGAAGGTCGCCGCGAAGATCAGCATGGAGGCGGAATGCAGCACGTCCGCGCCCGGCCGGATGACGATCATCGCGCCCATGAAGCCGACCAGCACGCCCGCCCATCGGCGCGGGCCCACCTGCTCCTTCAGCAGCGGCACCGAAAGCGCCGTCACGATGATCGGCGTCAGGAACATGATCGAAGACGCGCTGGCGAGCGGCACCTGCGACAGGCCGAGGAAGAACAGCAGCGTCGTCGACAGCAGCATGAAGGAGCGGACGAGCTGGAGGCCCAGCCGCTGGGTCTTCAGCAGCCGCGGCAGGCGCGGGGCGAAGAGGACGACCAGGATCAGCGCGTGCGCGGTGTAGCGGGCCCAGACCACCTGCGGCACCGGCAGGGTCTGGGAGAGGTATTTCGCCGTCGTGTCCAGGCTGACGAACAGCATCATCGCCGCCAGCACCCAAAGGATGCCGCGCCGGACATCCGATGCGCCGGAATCGGCGGCGGCGATCACGAACCGCCTTCCGCGCCCTTGCGGACGAACACCCCGTCCATCTGCATCAACCGCGCCGTGCGCCGGTTGAAATAGCCGGGTAGGAACAGGATCGGCGCGAAGCCCAGCGCGTCCAGATGGGCGATCATGTCGAGATAGGAAGGCTCTCCGGCATAGACCTCGATGATCGATAGCTCCAGCTGGATGGCGTGGATACGGTCCAGCACCCCCGACGCGCCGTCCAGCACCGGCCGCTCATAGCCCTGCGTGTCGATCTTCAGCAGAACGCGGTCCTCCAGCCCCGCATGATCGCCGAAGACCCGGTCGAGCCGCACCTGGGGGACCGTCTCCTCCGCCACGAAGGCGGAGCTGTCCAGCAGGTCCGCCATCTCCGCCGTGAAGTCGAGCGCGGAGGACATGTCGGTTTCGGCCGACACATGGAGGCTTATCGGCGACTCCGCCGCCCCGACGGCAGCCCTCGGCGCTATCGTCCAGGCAGGATCGTCCTCCGTCAGGCGCAGGAGATCGGCGTGCGCGCCGGCCAGCGGCTCGAAGCTGACGATCCGGCCTTGATAGCCGCCCTGGCGCAGCCGAGAGGCGTACTGGCCGACATTCGCGCCGACATCGAGGACGAGCGAGATGCGGTGATATTCCAGGACCCGCAGCAGATTGCGGGAATCCTTCGTTAGCGGCGGGGGAGGGGTGGTCATCTGGGCTCGTCCGGCAAACGGGAAGGGTCACGCCGAATGGGCATAGTCCCAATAGAGCTTCCGGGCGCGGGTATAGAGCGGGCCGGGCTGGAGGTCGCGGTCCTCCACCCGGACATAGGGCAGGACCTTGCCATGATTGCCGGTCGAGAACACCTCGTCGGCCGTCAGCACGTCCTCCACCGTGACCCGGCGCTCCTCCACCGTCACGCCGTCGGCGCGCAGGAGGCCGATCACCCGCTGCCTCGTGATGCCGTTGAGGAAGGTGCCGTTGGGGGCGGGAGTGGCGACCACGCCCTCCTTGGCGATCATGATGTTGGAGGTCGCGAACTCCGCCACATTGCCCAGCATGTCCAGCATGATGGCGTTGTCGAAGCCGCGCTCCCTGGCGTCCTTCAGCGCCAGCCCCGACTGCGGGTAGAGGCAGGAGGCCTTGGCCGATGTCGGCGCGACCTCCGGCCCCGGCCGCCGCCGGCCGGAGATGCAGGCGGCCCCGCCCTTCGGATCGGGCAGCGGGCTTTCATAGACCGAAAGCGCGAATTGGGTCGTCTCCGGATCGGGAGCGACGAAGCCCTCCTCCGCCCAGAACATCGGGCGGATATAAAGCTCCGAATCCTTCGGGAACTGCGCCACGCCATGTTCCGCCATGGTCAGGATCTCTCCCGCCGTGACGCAGGGGCCGAGGCCGAGCTCTTTGGCGGAGCGGATGACGCGTTCGCAGTGCAGATCGAGGTCCGGGGTCACGCCCTCGAACGCGCGGGCGCCGTCGAACACGACGGAGGACAGCCACATCGCATGGCTGCGCGGGCCCAGCAGGCCGGGATTGCCTTCCAACCATTGACCCTGGAAATAGGTCAGCGACCTGCCGGTCATTCTTCCGTTCTCCATCACGAAGGATTGGCGGGCGCGGCCGAACCGGCGCGCCCAGGGGGATGCATCCAATATGCTGAGACGGAACCATAGCCCGCCCCCTCCGCCGGGGGCAACCAGCGCCGCCGCCGGGCAGGATTGCGTCCGGCCGGCGATTGGAGATGGGGATTCACAAAAAGATGCGGCGGTGCTATAAACACCGCCGCAGTTGCACGCTGAATTAGTGGCCCACCATGAGCCGCCTTACCCTTGCCGGGGTTGGGCGGCTCTTCGTTTAGGCCCTACCGCATCGGTGAACGGAATGCGGCGGGACCAACCCTCCTGATCATTGTGCCCTCCATTTCTATAAAGCAACAATGCCGGCGATTCGCTATAGCGTCAATAATTAATCGCTATATACGTTGATCGTAACGCACATCTCGTCGAATTGGCTGGCTCTATGGGGCGAATAAGCATATCTTGCTGTGGGAATAATATGGAGGTTGGCTATGAAACAAGCTCGAAGTCCCCGTTATCCAGCCATCAGTCTGCCCGAAGCTCTCCAAAAGGCCGGTCAGATTTACGCGGCAGACTATCAGAATAAGATCCCAAAGAGTCTTATTGCCGAGCATATGGGTTACGCTAGTTTGAATGGGAAATCGCTTGGAGTGATTTCGGCTCTAAGCAAATACGGTTTGCTGGAGGGGCGTTCTGACGAGGTATGGATTACTGATCGGGCTCTTGCTGCCATTGTGCATGGGGCGGGGAGCACAGAGCGGATTGAGGCTATTAAGGCCGCCGCGCAGGAACCAGAACTTTTTAAGGATCTTGATAGCAATTTTCCAGGAAAGGTTAGTGACGCCGCCCTTCGCTCTTATCTTCTCGGTAAGCGCAAATTTTTACCTGATGCCGCTGATCGAGCTATTCGCTCTTATCGTGAAACGTCCGAGTTTGTCGAGACGGAGACGGCGGGGCTCCGTCCAGGTCACGAGGAGTCAGAGTGGGCATCTGAACAGACGGAGAATCCCCAAATTCAGCCGCGTGGGCACCATACGGAATACGCAGCGCCCCGCCCGCCGCAAGCGCCGGAAGCCACACCAGTCGGAACACGCCGCGAAGTGTTCGGTCTGGAAGAGGGCGATGTGGTTCTGACTTATCCGGAAAGTATCTCAAAAGAAAGTTTTGAGGACCTTCTAAGCTATTTTCGGATATTTATCCGTAAAGCTAAACGCCGTGCAGATAAGAGTGTTGGTGGGGCATTCAATGAGTTTGATCGCTATCTGACGGAGCAGGAAGAGAATGAATCTCCTCCTTGGTAGGCTCGTCCATCAACGCTTCTTAACGTTCCGTCTCTGAGCAAACTTGCACCAGGTGGGCCGGCAATCCTAGGGATGGCGGAGGATTGGAGTCCTCACTGGCTGGCCCAGATGATGCGGGCGACCCAGGCCACCTCGTCGCGCTTGAAGGTGCGGTCGGGATGGGCCTGGTTGAGGGACAGAAGCTCGATCCGGTTGGCGCTCATGCGGGCAAGCTGCTTGGCCATGACCTCCCCGGCCAGCGTGCGCAGGACGACGCGGTCGCCCTTCCTGAGCGGCGAGGAGGGGGAGACGATCAGCGTGTCGCCGTCGCGATAGACCGGTTCCATCGAATCGCCGCTGATCTCCACCGCATAGGCGTGCGGATCGCCAACGTCGGGGAACAGCACCTCGTCCCAGCCCGTCCCGGCGGGATAGCCGGCATCGTCGAAATAGCCTTCCGCCCCCGCCTGGGCATAGCCGATGATCGGGATGCGCTGATGGGCGCGGGGGCTTTCGCGATCGTCCAGCAGGCCCACGAACTCCGCCATGCTGGCGCTCGTCGCCTCCAGAATCTTGGAGATGCTCTCCGTCGACGGCCAGCGCAGCTTGCCTTCCGCCGTCGCGCGCTTGGACGGGTTGAAGGTCGTGGGGTCGAGCCCCGCGCGGCGCGCCAAGCCTGAGGCCGACAGGCCGTGATTACGGGCCAGGCGGTCGATCGCGCGCCAGATGTCGCCATGTTTGAGCATGGGAACAATTTCTCATAAATCGCCGAAGGAGTCCGTAGGAACGTATTCATATTTTCCTTGACATAGGAATTAAAGCATACGACCATGGCTCCATAACGCGGCGGATTGCGTCCGCGCCCCAAACCTTCTTCAGCACTGGTGAGGCCCCCAATGCCCCGAGAGCGACTCGGGCCGCGCGCGACCGCGGCCGCCCCGACCCAGCCCTTCTCCAGCGCCGAGGAGGCGTGGTTCTGGTTCATGCAGGCCCATCAGGCGCTGCTGGACGGCGCGAAGCCGCGGGCGGGAGAGGCGCTGACGCCGCGTCCGTGCGAGCCGGTGGACATCTTCCGCGCGCTGGACAGGCTCTACCGCCACCGCCGGCTGATCCGCGACCATGTCGCGGTGCTGGCTCATTACGGCCGCCGCCTGATGGCGCCCGACCCGGCGCGCCGGCGGGAAGCGCGGTCGGCCGGCCTGTGGCGGGAGGCGCTGGACAGGCTGGAGGGGCCGCTGCGGCGCAAGGGGATCGTCGCTTGAGCGCGGGAGATCCCGGCGCGCCCACGCCCGACCGCCCCCACGCCTGGGTCGTCTTCGGCGACGCGGCGCGGCCGCGCTGGCTGGCGCTGCTGAAGCCGGGCTTCCGGCATTGCTTCGTCGCCCTGTTCGACGGCGCGGGCTGGATCACCATCGACCCGCTGTCCACGCATATGGAGGTGACGGCGCAGCCCGCGCCCACCGGCTTCGACCTGCCGGAATGGTACCGGTCGCGCGGGCTGACGGTGATCCCGGCGGCGATCGACTGGAACCGTCGCGATCCCGCCCCCTGGGGCCTCTTCACCTGCGTGGAGGCGGTCAAGCGGATGCTGGGCCTGCGGGCGCGCCTGACGCTGACGCCCCACCAGCTCTACCGGCGGCTCGCCCGCCCCACCCCATCGGAAGATTGAGAAGAGAGAGGAGCCATCCATGGGATCGCTGTTCAGCACACCCAAGCCCCGGCCGGTCCGCCTGCTGCCGGCCCCGGAGCCCGAGCCGGAACCCGTCGCGGCGGACGATCCGGCCGAGGACCCGGCCGCCCAGCGGCTGGCCCTGGTCCGGCGCCGGCGGCGCGGCCTGGCGGGCACCGTCCTGACCGGCTGGCGGGGCGTGCTGGCCCCGCGCGCCGACCGGCCCGGCCGCAAGAATTTGCTGGGGGAGTGAGGCCATGGACGGGCACGACACGCCGGAAGGGCTGCTGGCCCGCTTCGTGAAGCTGCGGGAGGCGCGAGATCGGTGGGCGCCGCTATGGCGCGACTGCTATGACCACGCGCTGCCGCTGCGGGCGGATTTCTCCCCTTCTCCTCCCGGCGCGCGGCGGGGGGAGATGCTCTATGACGGCACCGCGCCGGACGCGGTCGACCGGCTGGCCGCGAGCCTGCTGGCGGAACTGACGCCGCCCTGGTCGGGCTGGGTCGGCTTCGTCGCCGGACCCGACCTGGGGCCGGAGGACCGCGCCGCCGCCGCGCCGGCGCTGGAGCGGATGACGGAGATCCTGGCCGGCCATCTCGACCGCTCCAACTTCGCGGTGGAGATCCATCAGGCCTATCTGGATCTGGTCGTCGGTGGAACCGGCAGCCTGCTGGTGGAGGAAACCGCCTCCGGCGAACGCTCGGCCCTCCGCTTCTCCGCCATTCCGCTGTCGGAGATCGTGCTGGAGGAAGGGCCGGAGGGAAGGCTGGATTCGAGCTGGCGGCGGACGCCCATGACCGCCGCCGCCTTCGCCCGGCGCTTCCCCGCCGCGACCCTGCCGCCCGGCCTGGCGGCGGAGGCGATGCGCGACCCGGACGCCCGCTTCCCGGTGCTGGAGACGGTGCGCCCCGCGCCCGGCGGCGGCTACCGCCGGACATTGGTGCTGGATGCCGGGACCGAGGGGCCGGCGATGCTGGAGGATGGCTGGGCGGCGACCTCCCCCTACCTCCATTTCCGCTGGCTGAAGGCCCCGGGCGAGATCTACGGACGGTCGCCGGTGATGAAGGCGCTGCCGGACATCCGCACCGCCAACAAGGTGGTGGAGCTTGTCCTGAAGAACGCCACCATCGCCGTCACCGGCATCTGGCAGGCCGACGATGATGGGGTGCTGAACCCGGCGACGGTGGCGCTGAAGCCCGGCACGATCATCCCCAAGGCCGTGGGGTCGGCGGGGCTGACGCCGCTGAAGCCGCCGGGGCAGTTCGACGTGTCGCAGCTTGTGCTGGAGGATCTGCGCGCCCGCATCCGCCATGCGCTGCTGGCCGACCAGTTGGCGCAGGTGGATGCGCCGCGCATGACCGCGACGGAGGTGCTGGAGCGGGCGGAGGCGATGACCCGCCTGCTGGGCGCGACCTACGGCCGGTTGCAGGCGGAGCTGCTGACGCCGCTGGTCCATCGCTGCCTTTCCATCCTGCGGCGGCGGGGAGAAATCCCGGACCTGGCCGCCGACGGCCGGACGGTGGAAATCCAGTTCAGGTCGCCGCTGGCGCAAGCCCAGGCGCAGCGTGACGCGCGGTCGACCCTCCTGTGGGTCGAGGCGCTGGCGGCGCTGGGACCCGAGGCGACCGCCGTCGCCGACATGGCGGAGGCGGCGCGCTGGCTGGGCCGCCGGTTCGGCGTACCGCCGAAGCTGGTGCGCGAAACCCCGCCGGCCGCCGACAGCATCCTTCCTTCCATCCAACCCTAGAGGAGAACGGACGATGAGCGAGATCGAGAATGTCGCGGCGGAGGAGATCGTGGAGCCGCCCGCCTGCCCGGAGGGCGTGCCGGAGAAGTTCTGGGATTCCGAGGGCGGCGCGGTCAGGGTCGACGCGCTCGCGAAATCCTATCGGGAGCTGGAGCGCAAGCTGTCCGGCATGATCCCCGCGCCTTCCGTCGAGATGGAGGATGCCGACCGCCAGCGGCTGTGGCGGGCGATGGGCGTGCCCGAGGCGGCCGACGGCTATGAGGTCGCGGTGAAGGACGGGCTGTTCGAACCCGACGCGGAGGTGAACGCGGCGCTGCACCAGGCCGGCTTCACGCCGGCGCAGGCGCAGCTTGTCTACGATCTGGCGGCCGATCGGCTGGCCCCGCTGGTCCGGGAGATCGCCGCCGACGCGCAGGCCGACCGGGAGATCGAACGGCTGGAGGCCCAGTTCGGCGGACCGGAGAAATGGCGGGAGACCTCACGCCAGCTTCTGGCCTGGGGGCGGGAGAACCTGCCGGCCGAGGCGCTGGAGGGGCTGGCGGCCTCCGTGGAGGGCGTCCAGGCGCTCCACGGCATGATGTCGTCGGCGGAACCGCCGGCGGTGAGGGCGGATGCGGGATCGGGCGAAACCGACCTCCAGACCCTGATGCGCGACCCCCGCTACTGGCGCGACAAGGACCCGTCGGTCGTCGCGCGGGTGACGGAGGGATTCCGGAAGCTCTATCCGGCGTAAGACCCCTCACCCTCCCGCCCCTTCGGGCCGGGTCCCTCCCTCTCCCACAAGGGGCGAGGGTGCAGTTGTTAGCCCTCGCCCCTCCGGGGAGAGGGTTGGGTGAGGGGGTGTTTTGGTTCACTTCCTTCCTTGACATCCAGGATAAAATTCCTATTATCTTCTCCAGCAACGCCATAACCGCGCCCGGCGCGCGGCGGCCGTCGCCTTCCTTTCCCAAGAAAATCCAACACCAACCGAAAGGTCCGCCCGATGGCCACCACCATCGACAAGGCGTTCGTGAAGCAGTTCGAACGCGAAGTCCACGAAGCCTATCAGCGCATGGGGTCGAAGCTGCGGCCGACCGTGCGCTCCAAATCCAGCGTCACCGGCGCCAGCACGACCTTCCAGAAGGTCGGCAAGGGCACCGCCGCCACCAAGGCGCGCCACGGCCATGTGCCGGTGATGAACCTGGAGCATGAGCCGGTCGAATGCCTGCTGGCCGACTATTACGCCGGCGACTGGGTCGACAAGCTGGATGAGTTGAAGGTGAACATCGACGAACGGTCGGTGATCGCCAATGCCGGCGCCTACGCTTTGGGCCGCAAGACCGACGAGCTGATCCTGGACGCGCTTTCCGACGCCGTGCAGGAGGCCGGCGACGGCACGGACGGCCTGACCAAACCCAAGGTGCTGGAAGCGTTCGAGATGCTGGGCGGCGCCGACGTGCCCGATGACGGGCAGCGCACCGCCGTCATCGGATGGAAGCAATGGTCCGACCTTCTGGCGATCGAGGAGTTCGCGTCTTCCGACTATGTCGGGTCCGACGAGCTGCCCTGGCGCGGGACGCAGGCGAAGCGGTGGCTGGGCACGCTGTGGCTGCCCCATTCCGGCCTGCCGCTTGCGGGCGGGGTCCGCACCGGCTTCTGGTACCACAAGACGGCGGTCGGCCACGCCTCGGGCTCCGATGTGCGGAGCGACGTGACCTGGCATGGCGACCGCGCGGCGCACTTCGTCAACAACATGATGAGCCAGGGAGCGGCGCTGATCGACGGCGCCGGAATCGTCAGGCTGCCCTGCCTGGAAAATTAAGCGCGCTTTCAAAAAAACGAGAAGGAATCGAAAGATGGCGTTCAAGATGAACGATCTGAGCGTGCTGGCCTACGCCAACGGCTTCACGCTGTGGCACTACCGCACGGCCGATCCCGGCGCGACGGTCGCCGGGGCGGGCTATTTCACGGCGGCGGCCGATCTGGTGCGGACGGGCGACATGATGCTGACGGCGGCCGACGGCGGGTCTACCGGCACGATCTACCATGTCGGCGCGAACACCGGGACCGAGGTGACAGTAGCGGCGATCTGATCGCGCACGGGAACGGCCCGGAAGGGCCGTTCCCGCATTTCGAGAAAACCAGGACAATCAGGGAGGAACCCGCCATGGCGCTTTCGGCCATCGCGTTGGCGAACCGCGCGCTGTTGAAGCTGGGCGCGTCGGCGATCCACGGCTTCGACGATCCCACGGCGGAGGCGGAGGTGGCGGGCGCGCTCTACGGGCCGGCGCGCGATGCGCTCTTGTCCGACCATCCATGGGCCTTCGCCACCCGCACCGCCCGGCTGGCGGCGCTGGAGGAGGGCGGGTTCCAGCTTCCCTCCGACATGCTGCGCGCGCTGTCGGCCGGCCTTCCGCCGAGGGCGCGGGGGCTGGACTACCGGATAGAGGGCAGGCGGCTTCTGGCCGACGCGCCGGGCGCGGTGCTGATCCACATCTTCCGGCCGCCCGAAACCGACACGCCGCCCTTCTTCGAGACAGCGCTGATCGCCCGGCTGGCGGCGGAGATGTGCATCCCGCTGACGGAGAACACCAGCCGGGCGGAGACGCTGGCGAAATGGGCGGAGGCGGAGTTGCGCCGCGCCCGGCTGATCGACAGCCAGCAGGATTCCCCGCCCCGGTTCGAGGATTTCACGCTGATCGATGTCCGCTTCGGGAGGATGCGATCATGACCAGGGTCCGGACGGCGCAGACCGGTTTCACCGCCGGGGAGATCTCGCCCGAACTCTACGGCAGAAGCGATCTGCGCGCTTATGAAAACGGCGCGGCCAAGCTGAGAAACCTGATCGTCCTGCCCACCGGCGGGGTGACGCGGCGGCCCGGCCTGCATTTCGTGGATTTGCTGCCCGGCCGGGCGCGGCTGGTCGCGTTCGAATTCAATGCCGAACAGACCTACCTTCTGGCCTTCACCGACCGCCGGCTGACAATCTATCGCGAAGGCGCGCCGATCGCCGCGCTGGACAGCCCGTGGCCGGAGGCGGCGCTGGCGTCGATCGCCTGGACCCAGAGCGCCGATACGCTGCTGGTCTGCCATCCGGATACGGCGCCGCGCCGGGTGACGCGGCGGGGCGAACTGGACTGGCGGATCGATCCCTGGCCGCTGGTCCGCGATGGCGTGAGCCTCGCCCCCTTCCATCGCTTCGCCGACAAAGGGGTGACGCTGACGGCGAGCGGGATCGACGGGTTCGTCACCGTGACCGCCAGCGCCGACATTTTCACCCAGGCTCATACCGGCGCAAGGCTGCGGCTGGGCGGCGGGCAGTTGCGCATAGAGCAGGTGCTGGACGGCAGGGCGGTCAGCGCGCGGATCACGGCGACGCTGGAGGATGCCGGGCCGACGGCGGATTGGGAGGAAAGCGCCTGGTCCGACGCGCGCGGCTGGCCGGCGACGGCGATCTTCCACCAGTCGCGGCTGGCGGTCGGCGGGTCGCGGGACCTGCCCAACAGGCTGTGGCTGTCGCGGACCGGCGATCTCTACAATTTCGACCTCGGCACGGGGCTGGACGACGAAGGGATAGAGTTCCCGGTGATGTCCGACCAGGTGAACGCGATCCGCGCGCTCCATTCCGGCCGGCATCTCCAGCTTTTCACCGCCGGCGGCGAATGGATGGTCGCGGGCGATCCGCTGACCCCGGCGACGGTGGCGCTGCGCCGCCAGACCCGCATCGGCTCGCCGGTCGACCGCCGCGTGCCGCCCCGCGACGTGGAGGGCGCGACCCTGTTCGTCGCCCGAAGCGGCCGGGAGGTGAGGGAGTTCCTCTATACCGACCTGGAGCAGGCCTACCGCTCCGTCGATCTGGCGCTGCTGGCCCGCCATCTGGTGACCGGGCCGGTCGACCAGGATTACGACCCCGCCCGCCGGTTGCTGATGGTGGCGATGGAGGACGGGTCGCTGGCGATCCTCACAGCTTACAGGGCGGAGCAGGTGACCGCCTGGGCCGGGTGGGAGACAGACGGCGCGATGGCGTCGGTCGCGATCGTCGGTGACGCGCCCCACCTGGCCGTCCGGCGCGGCGGAAGCTGGTTCCTGGAGGTCCTGTCGGCGGACGCCGCGCTGGATTCCGCGCTGACCGGGACCAGCGACGCGCCGACGACCGTCTGGTCCGGCCTCGATCATCTGGAGGGAAGGCGGGTCCGCATCGTCGCCGACGGGGTGGAGCGGGGCGAGGCCACTGTCGGCGCGGGCCGGCTGGTTCTGGACGAACCGGCGCGGACCCTGACCGTCGGCCTGCCCTTCACCCACCGGATAGAACCGCTGCCGCCCGCGCTGGGCGGCGTCGGCGCGGAAGGGGTGGCGCTGCGCCCCGTCCGGACGGTCTTCCGGCTGGTCGATACAGGTGGGCTGACGGTCGATGCCGGCCGGGGGCCCGCCGCAATGCCGCTGCGGCGGCTGGCGGAAGGCGCGGTGCTGGGAGAGACGCCGCCGCCCTTCACCGGCGACCGCGCGATCCGCCATCTGGGCTGGCGGCGTGGCGGGACGGAGCCGCTCTGGCGGATCGTCGACGATGCGCCGCTGCCCTTCACCCTGCTTTCCGCGACCACGCAACTGAAGGTGAACGACTGATGGGCGCCCTCGTTTCTCTGGCCGGCATCGCCTCGGCCGGGCTGGGTCTCGCCAGCCAACTGAGCCAGAACCGCCACCGCCGCGAGGCGCTGGAGGCCCAATCCCGCCACGACGAGGCCGCCGCCGCCCGCGATATCTCGGACACGCGCCGGCAGGCGGCGGAGGCGGAGAAAAGCCGCCGGGAGGCGCTGCGCCGTGCGGTCGCCCGCCGGCGCGCGCAACTGGGCGGCCAGGGCGTCGGTAGCGAGGACGGGTCCGGCGAGGCGCTGCTGCTGGGGCTGATCGGCGATGCGGCCTCCGGCGAACGGTCGCGCGCCGAGGAGACCGCGAGCCGGATCGCCGCCATCCGGGACGACCGGGCCTATCGCCGCCGGGTCAATCTGCTGGACCGCTCCCGCCTCGCCGACCGGGCCCGCTTCTCCACGCTGACCCGCATCACCGACCGTTTCTAGGAGCCTTTCGATGACCGAGAGCAGCCTGTCGCGCATCCGCTATGTCGCGGACGGTGTGGCGACCGATTTCGCCTTCCCCTTCGCGATCCTGCGGGCGGCGGAACTGGCGGTGTCGCTGAACGGGACCGACCATGCCAGCGGCTTCACGGTCGAGGGCGCGGGCGATCCCGCCGGCGGGGCGGTCCGGTTCGACATCCCGCCCACCGCCGGGACAATCGTCACCCTGCGGAGGGAGGTCCCGGTCGCGGCGGCGACGGAATTCCATCCGGGCGGCGATTTGCGCGCGCGCAGCCTCAACGACGCGTTCGGCCGGCAGATCGCCATCGACCGGCAATTCGCCGACGCGCTGGCGCGGACGATCCGCGTTCCGGCGCATGAGGAACCGGCCGGCCTCGCCCTGCCGGACCGGGCGACGCGGGCGAACCGGGCGCTGGTCTTCGATGCGGAAGGAAACCTGGCGCTGGGCGCGGTGGGGCAGGTGGTCAGCCCGTTCGGCCCGTTCCAGCCGGCCATGGAAGGGATCGTGCCGCGCGAGGTCCATGCGAAGCTGGCCGACGCGCTGTCGGTTCGCGATTTCGGCGCGGCCGGCGACGGGGTGGCGGACGATACCGGCGCCTTCCGCGCCGCGCTGGCGGCGGCCCGCGCCGTCTTCGCGCCGCCCGGGACCTACCGGATCACCGGGACCCTGACGCTGACGGAGGGCCGGACGCTGACCGGCGCGGGCGACGGCACGGAGCTTCGAATGGAAGCCGACGCAGCCCTGGTGGAGATCGTCGCCGGCTATGCGGCGCTGGAGCGGATGAAGCTTGTCGGCGGCTCCATCGGCGTGCTGCTCCATGGTGCTGAGGGGCCATGCGTCCAGAATGTGTTGCGCGACCTCTCCATCTGGGACGCGGCGCGCGGGATCGTGCTGGACGGCGGGGACGATCCGGCATGGCCCTGCTACTGGAACGCGGTGCAGCGGGTGCTGGTCGCCCGGCCGTCGCTCCACGGCGTTCACCTGACGCGCACCGGGGCGGGGGACACGCCCAACGCCAACAAGTTCCACGACGTCCGGGTCTACAGCCTGTCCGCCCCCATCGCCGGGTCCGGCTTCTTCGTGGAGGCGGGCGGGCACATGAACGTCTTCAACGAGTGCGAGGCCAACGTTTCGACAGACGCCGAAGCCTGCTTCCGGCTGGGGCCGGGCGCGTCGAAGACGGAGATCCTGAACCTCTACACCGAAAGCCTCGGCCTCGTGCCCAACGTGCTGATCGAGGAGGGGGCGGGGGAGACGACCATCGTCAACCTTCATTCCGCCAGCGCCGGCGCGGCGATCGACGACCGGTCGGATGGCGGCACGCTGACGCTGAACGCCGGCTTCCCGGTCAAGAACCGGCTGGGCCGCGCACTGGTCGATGAACTGGAGGCCCCGCTGGCGACGCTGGGGGAACTGGTGCGCCAGACCCGCTTCGCCGAAGGCGTCTCCGACTACCAGATCGATCCGGCGGCGCGGCTGCACCTCGTCAGCGCCTATGGCGGGCCGGTCACGGCGACTCTGCCCGCCCCCTCCGCCGCGCCCGGCCGGCAGGTGACGGTGAAGAAGACCGATCCTTCGGCCAACGCGGTCGCGATCGTCGACGCCGATGGCGGCAATCCGGACGGCCAACCCTTCAGCCTCCAGGGCCAGGGGCACAGCGTGGGTCTGATGTCCAATGGCGGGTCCTGGTGGATCACGGACCGTCATCCGTGACCGGGGAGATAATCGGACTGGAGGATTTCGTCGACGCCTGGAACGCGCAGCAGGGCCAGACGACCCCGCTTCACCACCGGACCATCCTCCGCTGGCTGGAGGCGGCGTGGGCGGAAGGGCGCAACCGGCTGCTGCTGATGGCCTTTCGCGGGGCCGGCAAGTCGACTCTGGTCGGCCTGTTCTCCGCCTGGCTGCTGCGCCGTGACCCGGGCCTGCGCCTGCTGGTTCTGGCGGCGGAACTGTCGCTCGCGCTGCGCATGGTGCGCACCACCAGGCGGATCATCGAACGTCATCCTATGACCGGCGACATGAAGCCGTCGCGGCCGGAGCAATGGGCGGGGGAGTATTTCACGGTCGAGCGGCCGGTGGAGATGCGCGATCCCTCCATGGTCGCGCGCGGCGTCACCGCCAACGTCACCGGCACCCGCGCCGACGTGGTGATCTGCGACGATGTGGAGGTGCCGAACACCGTCTCAACGGCGGCGAAGCGGGAAAGCCTGCGGGAACGGCTGATCGAGATCGAATTCATCCTGACGCCGGGCGGCACGCAGCTCTATGTCGGCACGCCGCATCATCGCCGGACGATCTATGCGACGGAGGAGGGGCAGGGCGAGGAAGGGCGGGACAATGAGAAGGAGCCGGGTTTCCTCGCCGGCTTCGATCGGCTGGCCCTGCCGCTGCTGGACGCCGAAGGGCGCTCCGCCTGGCCGGAACGATATCCGCTGGAGGAGATAGAACGGCGAAGGAAGCGGTCCGGGCCGCTCCATTTCGAAAGCCAGATGCAGTTGCGGCCGGCGTCGCTGGCGAACGCCCGGCTGGATCCGACCCGGCTCCGCCGCTACGAGGGCGAACTGTCCTACAGCGAGGCGAACCGGCGGGCCAGGCTGCACCTGAACGGCCGCCGGCTGGTCAGCGGGACCGCCTGGTGGGATCCGGCGTTGGCGAAGGCCAGCGGCGACGGCAGCGTGGTGGCGGCGGTCTATACCGACGGCGAGGGGATTGCCTACCTGCACCGCATCGCCTGGCTGAACGCCGGGCCGGATGAAGGCCCCCGGGAAGCCGGCCTGCAATGCGTGCAGGTGGCCAATTTTCTGACCGGGCTGCATCTGCCGTCGATCCATGTCGAGAAGAACGGGATCGGCGCCCTCCTGCCGGAACTGCTCAGGACGACTCTTGCAGGCCGGAGGATGCCGGTCTCGGTCCTCGAAGAGACGGCGCGCAAGGCCAAGCATCTGCGCATCCTTGAGGCGTTCGACGCCCGGATGGCGGCCGGCCGGCTGCACGTCCATTCCAGCGTCTGGGACACCCCCTTCATCGAGGAGATGGCCGAATGGCGGCCGGAGGTTCCGGGCCTCAGCGACGACGGGCTGGACGCCGTCGCCGGCTGCCTCGGCGCGCAGTCCGTGCCTCGGGCGCGGATCGACCGGCCGCCGCCGCCGCCCGACTGGCGGCAGGGCGCCGCGCCCGAAGCGGCCGCCCATGATTTCGATGTCTGAACCCGAACGGAGAAGGAGGAACGGCGATGGAACCGGACTTCATGATCGATCCCATCTGGTGGATCAGCGTCGTGGAGCTGCCGGCGCTGGGCGGCCTGTTCTGGCTGCTGTGGCGCACGCGGCACGATGGCGAACAGGCGCTGGAAGCGCAGCGCCGGCAGATGGAGGCGGAGATCATCGGCCTTCGGCAGTGCCTCTCGGACTACAAGCTGGAGGTCGCGAAATCCTATGCCTCCGTCGGCTATCTGGCCGATGTGGAAAGGCGGCTTCTCGCCCATCTGCTGCGGATCGAGAACAAGCTGGACCGGCAGGGAACGGGAGACGGAAGATGAACCACCTTCCCCGCCTCGTTCCGGGAGGCGACACCTCCCGTGTGAACCGGCTCGCGGACGCGCTGGCCGCCGCCCAAGGCCGTTCGGTTCGGGAGCTTGAAACGCTGGCCGCCGGTTGGGCGAAGGGAGAAATCCCCGATGCACCGCCCGCCGGAGGATCGCTCGCCACCCTCTGCCGCCGTCTGGCCATGGCCGCGCTGGAGGCGGCGCGATGATCCCCACCCTGCTGGCCGAGATCGGCATACCGCTTCTGGCCCGCCTGCTGCGCGAGGGGCTGGAGCGGATCGACCATCCGGTCGCCGAAGCGGCGGCCGAAGGGCTGGCGGCCGTGGAAGGCGCGATCGGTAGCGGCGACATCGAGGCCGCGAAACTGGCCGACGCCAACCGCCACCTGGAGACGATGGCGGCCATACGCTCCGACGACTACCGCGCGGCGCTGGCGCAGGTGAACGAAAGCCTGCGGGCGGAAATCGCCTCGGACGACCCGTATGTCCGCCGGATGCGGCCGACCTTCGACTACATTCTGGCCGCCACCTGGGCGGCGCAGATGGGCGCGGTCGCCTGGGCCATCATCGCCGACCCGCCGGCCGCCGCCCGGGTCATCGCCGACATGGCGAATCTCTCGATCATCTGGTCGGTGGGGCTGGGCGTGCTGGGCGTCTATGTCTACCAGCGGTCGCGGGAGAAGATCGGCGGCGCGTCGAGGCTGTCCCCCGCCGCCTTCGGCGACATGGTGCTGAACCTCGCGCGCGAAAGGGGATGATGCGGCGGCGCGGGTGGGGTAGGTAGGGGCAAGGAAAACAACCGCCCCTCACCCAACCCTCTCCCCGGCGGGGAGAGGGCTACCTTTTCACCCTCGCCCCTCCGGGGAGAGGGAGGGACCCGCGAAGCGGGAGGGTGAGGGGCCTTCGAGAGCCCCGCCATGCCCGACCCCACCATCTACAAGATCTGCACCGCCGCCGAATGGGAAGCCGCGGAACGGCAGGGGGCGTTCCTCGGCTCCGAGGCCGACATCCGCGACGGCTTCATCCATTTCTCCACCGCCCTTCAGGCCGAGGAGACGGCGGCGAAGCATTTCGCGGGTCAGGCCGGCCTGAAGCTGGTGGCGGTGGATGCCGCCAGCCTCGGCGACATGCTGAAATGGGAGCCGTCGCGCGGCGGCGCCCTCTTCCCCCATCTCTACGGCCCGCTTCCGGTCGGGGCTGCGATCTGGGTCGCTGACCTGCCCCTTGGGCCGGACGGGCGGCACCTCTTCCCGGCGATGCCGGAATGACCGGCCTGTTCCCGCTGGTCCGCCCGCTGCTCCACGCCCTGCCGCCGGAACGCGCCCACGGGCTGACGCTGGCCGCGCTGAAGGCCGGGCTGGGGCCGAAGGCGTCGCGGGAGGGCGATCCGATCCTCCGGACCAGCGTCTGGGGCATCGACTTCCCGAACCCGATCGGCCTCGCCGCCGGATTCGACAAGGATGCGGAGGTCGCCGACGCCATGCTCGGCACGGGGCTGGGCTTCGTGGAGGTGGGAAGCCTGACGCCGCGCCCGCAGCCGGGCAACCCGAAGCCCAGGATGTTCCGGCTGGCCGAGGCGGAGGGGCTGATCAACCGGCTGGGCTTCAACAATGGCGGTGTGGAGGCCGCCGCCGCACGGCTGGCCGCCCGCGACCGGAGCCGGGGGATCGTCGGCGTCAATCTGGGCCGCAACAAGGACAGCGCGGACGCGGAGGCCGATTACCGCGCCGGCGTCGCGGCCGTGGCGGCCCATGCCGACTATCTGGTCGTCAACGTCTCCTCCCCCAACACGCCCGGCCTGCGCGCCCTCCAGGGGCGGGAGCCGCTGGAGCGGCTGCTGGCCGCCGTGCTGGAGGCAAGGGAACGAACAGGACCCCGGCCGCCGCTCCTCCTGAAGATCGCGCCCGACCTGACCGACGCCGACAAGGCGGACATCGCGACGGTCGCCTTGGAAAGCGGCATCGACGGGCTGGTCGTCTCCAACACCACCATCGCCCGGCCGGACGATCTGCCCAAGTCGCTGCCGCCGTCGCTGGCGGGGCAGGCGGGCGGGCTGTCGGGCCGGCCGCTGATGGCGGCCTCCACGGCGGTGCTGCGCGACATGGCGCGGCTGACCGAACGAAGGCTGCCGATTGTCGGCGTCGGCGGCGTCGCCTCGGGCGCGGACGCCTACGCCAAGATCAGGGCCGGGGCCAGCCTGGTGCAGCTCTATACGGCGCTCGCCTATCAGGGACCGGCGCTGGTCGGCGCGATCCGCCGAGACCTGGCGGCGCTGCTCCGCCGGGACGGATTCTCCAGGCTGGACGATGCGGTCGGCGTGGACCTTTGAGGGCGCGTTAACCAGACCGCAACCCGGGACGGGCATCCTGCCGCGGACTTTCCCCGCGCCCGTGATTTTCGCGCGCGCCGCCCAGGCCAGCCCATGCCGCTTATCCGCCACGTCCTGATCGCCTTCATCTACGGCGCGCTCGCCATCGCGGCGGCGCTGGGCCTGCCGCATCTGGGCATCGAGCGCTGGATGTCGGTCGCCATCGGCGCGCTCACGTTGATCTTCGGCGCCGTGCTGCATGAGGTCCATGCCCGGCAGGAGCGGGAGACGGCGCTGAAGCGGGAGCTGAAGGAGCTTGCCGACGCCCGCGATTCGGTGCTGGAGGAACTGGCCCGCGCGCGGGCGGAGGTCCGCGCCATCCATGGCGAGCTTCTGGAGCAGCCCCGCAGAGACGATAAGCGCGATGATACGCTGGACGTCATGAAGGAAGAAGTCCGGATGCTCCAGCAGATGGTCGGCCGGATGAGCGGCCGGCGCGTCACGCCGATCGACACCGCCGCGCCGCCGCCCCGGATCATCGACGTGGCGGAGATGGGGGAGGAAGCGGCGATCGAGCTGATCGAGGAGGCCGTCCGCGCCGACAGGGTGGAGATGGGGCTGGCGCCCATCGTCAGCCTGCCGCAGCGCAAGCCCCGCCATTTCCGCGCCTTCAGCCAGATTCGCACCCCCGATGGCGGGATGCTGACGCCCCATCTGGCGCCCGGCCTTGCAGACCGGCCGGCGCTGATGGCCTCGATCGACAACATCCTCCTGTTCCGCTGCGTGCAGATGGTGCGCGACCGGCTGCGCCGGCAGCGGTCGGTCGGGTTCTTCGCCGCCGTCGCGCACCGGACCCTGCGGGATGCCGACTTCATGGCGCAGTTCGTGGAATTCGCGCATCTGAACCCCGAACTGCCGTCCCGCGTGGTGCTGGAACTGAACGCCAGCGAGGTCCGGGACGATGGCGCGGCGGCGCGCGACCCGATCGCGACGTTGGGGGCGCTGGGCTTCCGCTTCTGCCTGACCGGTCTCGACCGGCTGGACCGCATCTCCGCCGATGTGCTGGAGGCGAGCCATGTCCGCTTCCTCAAGATCGACGCCCGGACCCTGCTGCGCGGGACGGCGGGCAATGCGGGGCGGGAGGCGCTGCGCGACCTGAAGGATTCGCTGGACCGCTCCGCCATAGACCTGATCGTCGAAGGCATCGATTCCGAAGCCGTGCTGGTGGAGGTGCTGGACCTGCCGATCGATTATGGCCAGGGCCCGCTCTTCGGCGACGCCCGCCTGGGTTGAATGACCGGTTCCGGGTTCATTTCGGCCCGGCGGTGTGCGACGATTTCCGATGCTTTCGGTGCTGCGCGACCGGACCTATCGCCATCTTTTCCTGGCGCAAATGATTGCCCTCGGCGGCACGGGGCTCGCCACCGTGGCGCTCGGCCTGCTGGCGTTCGACCTCGCCGGCGATAGGGCGGGGGCGGTGCTGGGAACCGCCCTGACCATCAAGATGGTCGCCTATGTCGGCGTGGCGCCGGTTGCCGGCGCGCTCGCCGACCGGTTCCCCCGGCGGGGCTTCCTGGTCGCGCTCGACATCCTCCGCGCCGCAATCGCGCTGTCGCTACCCTTCGTCGACCAGATCTGGCAGATCTACCTGCTGATCTTCCTCCTCCAGTCCGCCTCCGCCGCCTTCACGCCGGCCTTCCAGGCGACGATCCCGGACATACTGGAGGATGAGAAGGACTACACCAACGCGCTCTCCCTCTCGCGGCTGGCCTACGATCTGGAAAGCCTGCTCAGCCCGCTGCTGGCGGCGGCGCTGCTCACCATCGTCAGCTTCCACTGGCTGTTCGGCGGCACCGCCGTGGGTTTCGTGGCCTCCGCCGCGCTCGTCCTCTCCGTGACGCTGCCCCGGCGGGGCGATGCCGGCCGCAAGGCCGGATTCGTGGAGAAGGCGACGCGGGAGTTGCGCATCTATCTGAAGACGCCCCGCCTTCGCGGCCTGCTGGCGCTCAACCTGTGCGTCGCTTCGGCCGGGGCGATGGTCATCGTCAACAGCGTCGTCTATGTGCGCGGGCTGCTCGGCCGGTCGGACGCCGACCTGGCGATCGCGCTGGCCGTCTTCGGGCTGGGATCGATGATCGCCGCGCTCAGCCTGCCACGCCTCCTGGACCGCGCGCCGGACCGCCTCGTCATGCTATCGGCGGCCGGCATCCTCGCCGCCGGCCTCGCCGCGCTGGCGGTGGCCATGGTCGCCTTTCCCGACTGGCGCTGGCCGGCGCTGCTGATCGTATGGGGCGTGCTGGGGCTGGGCTATTCGATGGTGCTGACACCGGTCGGCCGCCTGCTGCGCCGCTCCTCCCATGCCGAAGACCGGCCGTCCCTGTTCGCGGCGCAGTTCGCGCTGTCCCACGCCTGCTGGCTTGTGACCTATCCCCTGGCCGGATGGCTCGGCCTCGCGGCGGGCCTGCCGGCGACGCTCGTCGTGCTGGCTGTCATAACCGGCCTTGCGGCATTGGCGGCGGCTGCGCTGTGGCCACGGTCGGACCCGACGGTGCTGGCCCATCGGCACCGGGATCTGCCGCCCGGCCACCCCCATCTGCGGGATGCCGGCGCGGACGGCCGCCATGCCCACGACTTCGTCATCGACGATCTGCATGCCCGCTGGCCGGGCTGAGTTGCCGCAGCCTCAACCGGTGCTGAAGACATTGTCGAACCGCTCACGCAACACGTTCTTCTGCACCTTGCCCATGGTGTTCCGCGGCAACTCGTCGACGAAGAACACGCGCTTGGGAAGCTTGTAGCGCGCCAGCCGGCCCTGCAGTTCGGCAAGGATGGCGTCTTCCTCCAGCTTTGCCCCGGCTTCCCTGACGACCGCAGCCGCCACGCCTTCCCCGAAATCCGGGTGCGGCAGACCGATGACGGCGGATTCGACGACGCCCGCCAGCGCGTCGATCTCGCTCTCCACTTCCTTCGGATAGACGTTGTAGCCGCCGGAAATGATCAAATCCTTGGCGCGGCCGACGATGTGGAGATAGCCGTCATCGTCGATTTTGACGATGTCGCCGGTAATGAAGAATCCATCGGCGCGGAATTCCGCCGCCGTCTTCTCCGGCATGCGCCAATATCCCTTGAAGACGTTCGGCCCCCGGACCTCAAGGATGCCGGTCTCACCCTGCGGCAGCGCGCGGCCGGTCTCGGCCTCGGCGACGCGAAACTCGACGCCCGGCAGCGGAAAGCCGACCGTGCCGGCGCGGCGCTCGCCCTCATAGGGGTTGGACGCATTCATGTTCGTTTCGGTCATGCCGTACCGCTCAAGGATGCGGTGGCCGGTGCGGTCCTCGAACGCGCGATGGGTGTCGGCCAGCAGGGGGGCCGATCCGGAGGTGAACAGCCGCATATGGGACGTCGCCTCCCGCGTCAGGCCCGGATGCTCCAGCAGGCGAGTGTAGAACGTCGGCACGCCCATCATCGACGTCGCCCGCGGCATCGCGGCGATGATCGTGTCGGCGTCGAATCTGGGCATGAAGATCATCGAACCGCCGGCCATCAGCAGCACGTTCGTGGCGACGAACAGCCCGTGGGTATGGAAGATCGGCAGGGCGTGGATCAGCACGTCGTCGGCCGTGAAGCGCCAATAGCGGACAAGCACCTCCGCGTTCGAAGCGAGGTTCTCCTGCGTCAGCATGGCGCCCTTGGAGCGGCCGGTCGTGCCGGAGGTGTAGAGGATCGCGGCAAGGTCGTCGCGTTCCCGGGAAACGTCGTCGAACGTTGAAGGCCGATCGGCGGCCGCGTCCATGATCGTTCCCCGGCCGTCGGCGTCCAGTGTCTCGACACCGGGCGCGGACGGCAGGGCCGCGATCGCATCGCGCATCTTGGGGTCGCAGACGAAGACAGCGGGCTCCGCATCCCCGATGAAATAGGACAGCTCGGCAAGCGTGTAGCCTGTATTGAGCGGCAGATAGGCCGCGCCGGCACGCACGCAGGCAAGATAGAGGAGAATGGCCTCCGGGGATTTCTGCACCTGCACGGCGATGCGGTCGCCCGGCTTCACGCCTCGCGCCACGAGGGCATGCGCGAGACGGGCCGAGCCCGCCTCCAGGTCGCCATAGGTCAGCCGCCGGCCGGTATCCGTCTCGATGAAGATCTTGTCCGGGTCGGGGAAATGCGCGCGAAGGCGCGCGTAGAGGGAATTATTCATCGGTGGGGATCGGTGTTTGTGGTTGCGCATTGGAACGGAGCTGGCGGCGGATATGGGAAGATGCGGCGATCTCTCCGGAATTGGCGAAGGCTTCGTGATTGCGCTCCACGTCCTTCAACACGTAGCGGTAATTGACCATGAGGCCACGGGCCTGGGTGAGGCCCTTCGCCGAAACGTCGCCAAGCCAGTTGATGCGTTCCAGCCGGGCGCCGTTCCCCAGATGGAACCGCGCCACCGGATCGATCGGCCGGCCGCGATCGTCCTTTGCCCTGAAGAAGTAATGCGCGGCAAGCGGCATGATGACCCGTTTGATCGCCTGAACCTTCTCCGCGTCTCTGTGCCAGTCGTCCGCGTCCAGCGCGGCAAGTGTCGCGCGGTCGGCGTCCGTCGCCGCCGACGGTCCCTCGGCGCGCCGCTCCCGGTCCAGCCAGTCACGGAATCCGGGGGCGGGAGACAAGGTGACGAAGGTCTCCAGTTGGGGCGCCTCGCGGACAAGGTCCTCGACGACCTGCTTGATCAGGAAATTGCCGAATGAGATGCCCCTCAGGCCCTTCTGGCAATTGGAGATCGAATAGAACGCCGCCGTCTTCGCCTCCATCGGATCCATGATCTCGCGTTCCGTCGCGAGCACCTCCGCGATCGAGGCCGGTATGTCCGGCGTCAACGCCACCTCGACGAAGATGAGCGGTTCATCGACGAGTGCTGGATGAAAGAACGCAAAACAGCGGCGGTCGGCGGGTTCCAGCCGGCGTCGGAGGTCCTCCCAATCGGCGATCTGGTGGACGGCTTCATATTTGATGATCTTGGCGAGGATCGATGCGGGCGTCGCCCAGTCGATCCGCCTCAGCACCAGGAAACCACGGTTGAACCACGACGCGAAAAGATGGCGGAAATCCTCGTCCAGCAGGGCGAGTTCCGGATATTCGCGAAGGTTGTCGAGGATCTGGACACGCATGGAGACAAGCGACGCGGTGCCGGCCGGCGCCAGATTCAGGCGTCGGATCAGTTCCTGGCGGCGCGGTTCGGCCGCAAAGTGAACCTGCCCCGCCGTCCTGCCGTTCGGGTCTTCCATATAGTCGTGGATGGCGCGGACAAGCCGGTCGTCGTCGGCGCCGAACTGTTCGGCCAGGGACCGCAGGAAGTCGACCTGCCGGTCGGGCGGAAGCGCGTCGTAGCGGCGCAGGACTTCCGACGCGATCGCGACGCCGGATGCCTCGCCGGGCGTCGAAACCAGGCTCTCGCACAGCTTGACGAGATCCGCGCCCCCGCGATCCACCTGCAATCCCCGACGTTCCAGCAATGCCCGCCCGCGTTCGGAAATGGTCTGGAACATATCGTTGAGGAAGGTGGTCACGTCATCGGTCCCATTATCACGTCGGGCAGCCAGGTCGCGATGCCGGGGACGAAGCACAGGATGATGATGCCGACGATCATGCACAGCACATAGGGCATGGAGCCGCGCAGGATCTGCCCCAGAGTGATGTCGGGGGCGATGCCGTTGATGACGTAGAGGTTGAGGCCCACCGGCGGCGTGATCAGGCC
Source organism: Inquilinus sp. CAU 1745 (assembly GCF_039839375.1). NCBI lineage: Bacteria > Pseudomonadati > Pseudomonadota > Alphaproteobacteria > Rhodospirillales > Rhodospirillaceae > Inquilinus > Inquilinus sp. CAU 1745. The sequence goes on along the minus strand of NZ_JBDOQU010000002.1, from coordinate 154,483 downwards.
GATCTCCATGTTGATCGTCAGGATGACGGCGAACCAATAGGGGTCGAAGCCGGCCTGTAGGATGATAGGCAGCAGGATCGGGGCGGTCATCAGGATGACCGCCACGGGGGGCAGGAAGCATCCGGCGACCACAAGGAAGACGTTGATGATCGCCATCAGCACCCAGCGGCCGATGTCCATGGCGGCGATCCATCCGGCGATCGACTGGGTGATGAACAGAGACGACAGGGTGAAGGCGAAAAGCTCGGACGCGGCGATGATCATCATGATCATCACGCTTTCCTTCAGCGAATCGTTGAAAACCTTGGCGAGCGGCTTCGGGTTCCACATCCGGTAGATCAGCACGACGGAGATGATGCAGAACACCGCCCCCACGCCGGCGGCCTCCGACGGCGTGGCGATGCCGCCATAGAGCACATAGAGGACGGCCGCGATGATGAGCAGGAACGGCAGCACGCGGGGCAGCGAGGCGAACCGTTCGCGCATGGTGAAACGCGAGGTCAATTCGTCGAAGCGGTAGCCGCGCAGCCGGCATTCGACGATAGTCCAGGCCATGAACAACCCGGTGAGCATCAGGCCGGGCAGAAGACCGGCAAGAAACAGCCGTCCGATCGACGTTTCCGTGGCGATGCCGTAGATGATCATGGTCACCGACGGCGGGATCAGGATGCCCAGCGTGCCGCCCGCGGCGATGGAGCCGGCGGCGATATCGTTGGGGTAGCCCCGCTTGACCATCTCCGGGATGCCCATCTTGCCGATCGCGGCGCAGGTCGCGGCGCTCGATCCGGACAGGGCCGCGAAGATCGAACAGGCGCCGAGATTGGACAGGACGAGCCCGCCGGGCACGCGGTTGAGCCAGCGGTCGAGCGCTTCGTACAGGTCGCGGCCGGCCGGGCTGGACGCCACGGCCGCGCCCATCAGGATGAACATCGGGATGGAGACCAACCCGAAATGGGCGAGCCCGCTGAAGAAGGTTTCGCCGAGGATCGACAGCATGCCGAAGCCCTGCGTCAACAGCAGCGCCATGATCGAGACGAAGCCGAGCGCAAAGGCGATCGGCATGCCCATGCCCATGAGCACGAGAAGCGCGCCCAGGACCAGAACGCCGTTCAGGGCCGGGCTCATCGGCGCGCCTCCAGCAGCTTCCAGAGTTCCGCGACGTATTGCAGGCAGAGCAGCCCGATTCCGAAGGGCAGCGGCAGGAGCGGAATCCAGAGCGGGAGCCGCCACACGGTCGCGGTCTTCCAGCCGCTGGACCAGGCTTCGTGGAAATGCGTCCAACCCGAATAGGCGAGCAGGATGCAGAAGACGAGGCTCAGCGCTCCCGTCGTCGCCTCAAGCGCGAACCGCATGCGCGGGCCGGCGGCCAATGGCGCCAGGTCGACGTTGACGTGACCCTTGAGCGTGAGGACGTAAGCGGAGCCGATGAAGGTCGAGGCGACGACCGAATAGATGGCGTACTCGGTCTGCCAGATCGTCGACCATCCAAGCACGGAGCGGACGAAGACCATCTGGCAGATCACCACCACGGATGAGGCGAGCAGAAGGACCGCCAGCAGCCCGGCGAGCCGTGACGCCGCGCTCACGATGCGGACATAATGAGACATGAAATCGAGCCTGCGATGGATCGAGGAGACGACGACGGCGACGCCGGAGCGTCAGCGGACGACAGGCGCGGGACGCCCGGATTCTGGTTCCCGGGCGTCCGCGATCCCTGTCGTTCATTCCACCGCAAGCGCCTTGTCGATCAGTTCCGCGCCGCCTTCGACCTCTTCGGCGAAGGTCGCGTAGGACGTTTCCTGCGCGATATCCAGCCAGGCCTGATAATCGTCCGCCGACATCGTCACGACCTCGACGCCGGCATTCTCGAAGGTCTCGACCAGTTCCTGGTCCAGATCCCGCGCCTGCGTGGCGAAGAACTCCTCGGCCGCCTGACCCGCCGCCAGCAACGCCTCCTGCTGTTCGGGCGTCAGCTCCTCGAAGCTCTGTTTCGACATCAGGATCGGCTCGTACATGAACCAGAGCGCGTTGTCGCCCGGCGCCGTCAGGCACGTCGCCTGCTCGTAGATGCGATAGGAAACAAAAGAGCCGGAACTTGTGTTGGCCGCGTCCAGCACGCCGGTCTGCATCGCCGTATAGATCTCCGAGGACGGCATCGACGCGATCGACGCGCCCGCGCCGGCCAGCATCTGCTCGAACATCGGGCCGGCGGCGCGCGTCACCTGTCCGTCGATCGTCTCCGGGCTGGTGATGCAATTCACCTTGGAGGCGAAGGCGCCGGCGAGCCAGGAATCGGCGAGCACCATGACGCCGGCCTCGTCGATGACCTGCTTGATCTCATCCATGAAGGCGGAATCATTGAGCCGCTCGGCGCGGTCGTGATTGCGCACGAGCCCCGGCATCAGCGTCGCCGAGAAGATCGGCTGGCGGCCGGACGCGTAGTCGAGGGGGAAGGCGGAGATGTCGAGCTGCCCCTCGACGAGCGCGCCCCACTGCTCTCTTGGTTCGAACAGCGAGGCGGCCGGATAGATCTGGACCTCCAGGCCGACATCCGCCGCCGCGACCTCATCGGCAATGGTCTGGACCATCTCGTGACGTACGTCGCCTGGCGGCCACTGGTGCGACGCCCGTAAGGTGGTTTGTGCTTGAGCGGCGGCCATTGAGCCGGTCAGAAACGCGGCGACACCGACGCCGTGCAAAAGTTTCGTCAGCATGAGTTCCTCCCTTTAATATTTTTTGGGGGACTTCATCCCTGTATCAGAGGGGGACACCGTCCCTGTATCTGAACGCACCACAAACTGTATCCGTGGTCAAGATTCTTGTATACAGAAACTCCAGGATTATAATGTCATCCATGATCGAACGAACGGCGACCAGACTTCTCGACGCACTCGAGCAGGACATCGTTATCGGCCGGATAGCGCCCGGCCAGAAACTCGACGAAGTCACGCTGGCCGAGCGCTTTGGCGTATCCCGGACGCCGATAAGAGAGGCGCTTTTTGAGCTTTCGGCATCCGGCCTCGTCGAGTTGCGGCCGCGACGCAGCGCCGTCGTGGCGAGTCTCGGGGCCAACCGCCTGTTCGAGATGTTCGAGGTGATGGCGGAACTGGAGGGGATGTGCGGTCGCCTCGCGGCCCGGCGCCTCACCGACACCCAGCGCGACGCCCTGGTCGAGGCCTGCGAGGCCTGCGCCCGGGCGGCGGGGAAGGGCGACGTTGACGACTATTATTACGAGAACGAGCGATTCCATCACCGCATTTACGATAGCTGCGGCAACAGCTTCCTTGCCGAAGAAGCCGTCAAGCTGCACCGCCGCCTGAAACCCTATCGTCGGCTGCAGCTCAGGGTGCGCAATCGGATGCAGGCCTCGCTTGCCGAACACTGGACGATCATCGAAGCGCTCGGGGCGGGGGATCCGGAAGCCGCCGAAGCGCGGCTGAAGGCCCATATCACCGTGCAGGGCGAGCGATTCAGCGATCTGATCGCCAGCCTGCCCCGGTTGCAGGCGAGGCAGGGTTGAACTGCCCCTACCAAAGAAAAACGCCCCACGGAGATCCGCGGGGCGCTTCTTCGACATTACCGCCAGGTCACCATTGCGGCGGCAGTTCCGACACGTTGACGGTAGCCGCCGACGTGGCGCCGGGTTCGAAGGTGCCGACCCAGATGTTGTAGAGACCGCTCTGCGGCGACTTGAACCCCACCGACGGGTTGAGGCCTGAGGCGTCGTCGTTGCAGTACCATTGGCCGTCAGGGCCGTTGATCACCAGGGTCGTATCGGCCTGGGACTGGACGAAGATGCTCAGCGGCACGCCCGTGGCGGCGGAATAGTTAAGGTTCACGTCTGGCTGGACGTTGTTTATGTAGCCCGTGCAGGCCATTCCCAGCGCGTAGGCGTCGTCGCTGCCGCCGGCATCGACCGCCATGCTGGCCGGATCGGGCGTGAAGCCGTTCACCAGATCCAGCGTGCCGTAGAGCGGGGCCGCGCCCAGATCGGGGGAGGCGACGCCGCTGCCGCCGCCCGCGAACTGTGGCGGCAGTTCGGAGACGTTCAGCGTCGCGTCGACGATGCCGGAACCATCCCAGTTGCCGACCCAGATGTTGTAGAGCCCCGATTGCGGGTTGGCGAGCGACACCATCGGGTTGACGCCGTCATAATCGTCGTTGCAGACCCAGCTGCCGTCCGGCTGGTTGATGACCAGCGTGGTGTCGGAGTCCGACGACACGTAGATGTTGAGCGGCATCCCGCCGCCGGCGGTGTAGTTCAGATCCACATCCGGCGCGGCGTTGTTGATATAGCCCCAGCATTCAGGCCCCAGAAGCGAAGCGTCGTCGGGGCCGCCGGCCTGGAGGGCGACGGTCGTCGGATCGGGCGTGAAGCCGTTCACGAGATCGAGCGTGCCGTAGGTCGGCAGGGCGGCGATGTCCGGCGTTCCGCCGACGGCGGTCCATTGCGGCTCCAGCTCCGACACGTAGAGGGTGGCGGGCGAGATCGATCCGGGCGCGCTCCAGGTGCCGATCCAGACATGGTAGGTGCCCGATTGCGGCTTGGTCAGCGAAACCCACGGGTTGAGGCCGGAACTGTCGTCGTTGCACGCCCAGCTTCCGTTCGGCTGGCGGACCACCAGCGTCGTGTCGGCGCTGGAATTGACGTAGATGTTCAGCGGGAAGCCGCCGCCGGCGCTGTAATCGACGGAAACGTCGGGCGCGGCGTTGTTGATGTAGCCGCCGCAGCCGGCCCCCAGCGTCGACGCGTCGTCCGATCCGCCGGCCTGGACCTCCACCGTGGTGGGGTCGGGGGTGAACCCGCTGTTCAGCGCCAGGTTGCCATAGAGCGGCGTTGCGGAGATGTCCTGCGCCGATGCGGCGGCGCTGAAGCCCAAGGTGGCGGCCAGTGCGACCACTATTGCACCCGTTTTCATAGATCGTCCCCTGCACTTATGGTTTTTGTCGTTCCGGGGGGACGTGATGGCGGCCCATCCCTTCCAACCGGATCGTCAAGAATTCTAGCATGATTCCGGCAAAAGAATGATCGGCTACATGCACCGGGGCGACGCGATTTTGCCACCCTTTCTCCCGCGCCCGGATGCCTGTCATGCGGCCGTCGGGAATTGCGCTTCCCCGGCCTCCATGGCACAAGGCGCGCGCCATGACGATCCAGATGAACGCCTCCCCGCCGCCCGCCCCGCCCGTCCATGTCGAAGGGCTCAGCGCCGTCGCCGGCCGCTATGACGGGCTGATCGTCGATCTGTGGGGGGTGCTTCATGACGGGCACGCGCCCTATCCGGGGGCGGTGGACTGCCTTGCGGCGCTGCGCCGGGAGGGGAAGTCGGTGTGCCTCCTGTCCAACGCGCCGCGCCGCATCGACAGCGTCGCGCGGCGGCTGGCGGAGATCGGCATCCCCGCCGACGCATACGATCATCTGATGACCTCCGGCGAGGCGACGCACGAGGCGTTCCTCTCCCCGCCGGACGATTTCCACGCCGCGCTCGGCGACCGCTGCCTCCATATCGGGCCGCCCCGCGACGACGACGTGCATGAGGGCGTGGGCCTCACCATGGTCGACCGGGCGCAGGACGCGACCTTCGTTCTGTGCACCGGCATCGACGACAACAGCGAGACGGTGGAGGATTACGCGGCGGCCCTGGCGGAAGCCGCCGCGCATGATCTGCCCATGGTCTGCGCCAATCCCGACCTGGTCGTCATGATCGGCACGCGGAAGGTCATCTGCGCAGCGACCCTGGCCGCCCATTACGAAAGCCTGGGCGGACGCGTCGCCTATCACGGCAAGCCGCACGCGCCGGTCTACCGGCGCTGCTTCGATCTCCTCGGCATCTCCGACCGGTCGCGCATCCTGGGCGTCGGCGACAGCCTGCGGACCGACGTGGCCGGCGCGAACGCCGCCGGCATCGACAGCCTGCTGCTGCTGGGCGGCATCCATGCTGAGGAGTTCGCGGCCGCGCCCGGCGATGGGCCGGCGCTGGACCGGATCGCCGAAGCCGGCCGGGCGGAGAACGCGCATCCGACCTGGGTCGGACCGGCCTTCATCTGGTAGGGAATTTCTTGTGCGATGGTTTCAACGCTCGGGGAACCAGGCCTTGAAAGCTGCGCCTGACGCGCCGAAGCCCCTTACCTTTCAACGATTTCACTGAACTGTACGATGGGCGCGATGTCCGTATAGTTGGCGACGTCCGCGCGGATCTCCGCAGCGTGGGGACCGAGCGCCTCCTGGAATGTCCCCAGTGTCGGCGAGTAGACGTGGCACGCCGCGACGAACTCCGGCGCGCTTCCAGGTTCGCGACCCGCAAGGCCCTTATCGATCTCGTATCGCAGGCAGGCATCGCCGAGCCGTTCCTGGATCAGTGGCATGTGGCGGGTGCGGTAGTAGTCGTGATCGAACTTCGAGCCGCCATCGGCCGGATAGTAGACGCTCATCTTGATCATGGTCGGGCTCCTGCCTGAACGCCTCTCCGAGCGTCCGAGGGGCCTTTCTGGGTCGCCAACTCATAAAGCGCAACCAGATTTTGGCTGAAGCGGGTTTGACGAGAGAAAGGTAGTTTTCGCTGTGCTTTTCAAAGCGGGTGGCGACGGCACGGAAGTGCTTGAGTCGGAACACTAGGCCGGCCGAAAGACCCTGAAAGCGGCCTTGAGGTTTGCGCCGGCGGAGTCCCTGTCGGCGGCGGCCCCGGCGCTCCAGGTGCGGTAGTAGCCGACGATGAAGAGGCGCAGGGCGGCCGTCAGCCCGTTCCCGCCCCGCATCCCGTCCAGCTTCGTGCACAGCTCATGGAGCGTCAGGTCCTCCCGCGCACAGATCTCGTCCACGCTCGTCCACATCAGCGGCTCCATCCGGATGCTGGTGCGGCGGCCGGCGACGACGACGTTGCGGCATATGGGGGGAAGGTCCTGCGACTTCATTCCCATCGGGCGTGGGTTCGCGCCGGTCACCTTGCTCATGGATGAATGATTCATATCGAGATGGTCCGGCAGCCTCTGGTTAGGACGACTCGGGGATATCTTCCACCCTAATTAGCATGAATCAATTTTAGACGCATGCCATCGAGCGCCCCGGCAATGCTCACGGGCAGTCGCCGACGATCGGCTGGCAGGCCGACAGATCCGCCAGATCGTTGTTGGACCGGCCAGTGTAGCGCAGCGTCGCCACCTCATTGTTCCGGATCGTGAATTGCGCCCGGCAGAAGCCGGCAGGGCCGTCGGCGGTGTAGCTCCAGGTCTCGTCGGTATCCTCGGTGACGCTGCGGGCGACCTCCTCCGGCTCTCCGGCGCATTGCCGAAGCTCCTGCGCCGACGCGCCCTGAAGGCCGAAGCCACCCATGGGCTGGTCCTGCATGCTCGTCACGCCATCGCCGCCCGCGCTTCCGCACCCCGCCAGCGCCAGCGCCGCGAGACCCCCCGCTATCCAAGATCGCCGCATGGTCGTCCTCCCTCTCCGCCAGGTTGTTCTCCTGTCAAAACGGGATAGCGGGCATTAGGTTTCGCCGGAAGGCCCGAAAACCGTCCCGCATTGGACTGGCCTTCGTCCGGCCCTGTATAGTGGTCCCGGCATCCGGAACCGCCGGAATTGAAGGCCCGGAATTGAAGGACCAAGGCCAGGACATGACGGATCGCGCAAAACCGACGGTGAAGGATTGGCGGGAGGCGGCGGCTCGCGAATTGCGGGATCGCCCCGCGGAAAGCCTGGAGCGGACGACGCCGGAAGGGCTGACGATCAAGCCGCTCTATACCGCGGACGACACAGCCGGCCTGCCCGACGCCGACAGCCTGCCCGGCTTCTTCCCCTATACGCGCGGGCCCAGGGCGACGATGTACGCCAACCGGCCCTGGACGATCCGGCAATATGCCGGCTTCTCCACGGCGGAGGACTCCAACGCCTTCTACCGGGCGAACCTCGCCGGCGGTCAGAAGGGGCTGTCGGTCGCCTTCGACTTGGCGACCCACCGGGGCTACGACAGCGACCATCCGCGCGTCGTCGGCGATGTCGGCAAGGCCGGCGTGGCGATCGACAGCGTGGAGGACATGAAGATCCTGTTCGACGGCATCCCGCTGGACGAGATGTCCGTCTCCATGACCATGAACGGCGCGGTGCTGCCGGTGCTGGCCGGCTACATCGTCGCGGCGGAGGAGCAGGGGGTGGGGCCGGAGAAGCTGGCCGGCACCATCCAGAACGACATCCTCAAGGAGTTCATGGTCCGGAACACCTATATCTACCCGCCGGAACCCTCCATGCGGATCGTGGCCGACATCATCGCCTATACGGCGGAAAGGATGCCGCGCTTCAACTCCGTCTCCATCTCCGGCTACCACATGCAGGAAGCCGGCGCGACGGCGGTGCAGGAACTGGCCTTCACGCTGGCCGACGGGCTGGAATATGTCCGCGCCGCGCAGGCGCGGGGGCTGGATGTCGACGCCTTCGCGCCCCGGCTCTCTTTCTTCTTCGCGATCGGCATGGATTTCTTCATGGAGATCGCGAAGCTGCGCGCCGCCCGCCTTCTGTGGGCGGAGCTGATGGCGGAGAAGTTCGCGCCGAAGAAACCGCAATCGCTGATGCTGCGGACCCATTGCCAGACCTCCGGCGTCAGCCTGACGGAGCAGGACCCCCACAACAACATCGTGCGCACGACGGTCGAGGCGATGGCCGCCGTGCTGGGCGGCACCCAGTCGCTCCACACCAACGCCTTCGACGAGGCGCTGGGCCTGCCCACCCCCTTCTCCGCCCGCATCGCGCGGAACACCCAGCTCATCCTGGCGGAGGAGACGGGCGTGCCGCGCGTCGTCGATCCCCTTGGCGGCTCCTATTACGTGGAGGCGCTGACCCACGATCTGGCCGACGCCGCCAGGGCGCTGATCGGGGAGGTGGAGGAGATGGGCGGCATGACGAAGGCCGTCGAATCCGGCATGCCGAAACTGCGGATCGAGGAATCCGCCACCCTCCGCCAGGCCCGCATCGACAGGGGGGAGGAGACGATCGTCGGCGTCAACAAATACACCGTCGCCGACCCGGAGAAGGTGGAGGTGCTGGACATCGACAACAGCCGCGTGCGGGAATCCCAGGTGGCGCGGCTGAAGAAGATCCGCGAAAGCCGCGATGCCGACGCGTGCAGCCGGGCGCTCGACGCGCTGACCGACGCGGCGCGGGCGGGCGAGGGCAATCTGCTGGACCTCGCGGTCGCCGCGACGCGGGCGCGGGCGACGGTGGGGGAGATCTCCGACGCGCTGGAGAAAATCTTCACCCGCCATCGCGCGGTCATCCGCTCCGTCTCCGGAATCTATGGGTCGGCCTATGAGGGCGACGAGGGCTTCCGCCGCATCCGGGACGACATTGACGCCTTCGTGGCGGAGGAAGGCCGCCGGCCGCGCCTGCTGGTCGTGAAGCTGGGCCAGGACGGGCACGATCGGGGCGCGAAGGTCATCGCCACCTCCTTCGCCGATATCGGCTTCGACGTCGATATCGGGCCCCTGTTCCAGACGCCGGAGGAGGCGGCGCGCCAGGCGATCGAGAACGATGTCCATGTCGTCGGCGTCTCCAGCCAGGCCGCCGGGCACAGGACGCTGGTGCCGGCGCTGCTGGATGCGCTGAGGAAGGAAGGGGCCGAAGACATACTGGTGGTCTGCGGCGGCGTCATCCCGCCCCAGGATTATGACGGCCTGCTGAAGGCCGGCGCCAGCGCGATCTACGGTCCCGGCACCAACATCCCGACCGCCGCCCATGAGATATTGGGAATCATCCGCCGGACGCGCCAGGCGGCGGAGTAACGCTCCCCGCCCTCAAGGACGAGGGGGACGGCGGCCGCCATCAGGAGAGGAGACGGGACAGGATGCCCACGCCACCGCCGCCATCGGTCATCGACCATATCGTCAAGGAGCCGCTGACCGACCACACCGCCTTCGTCTCCGCTAAGGTCGCCCAACTGGCGGCGTGGTGGCGGGAGAGGGCGGCTTCCGGAATCCCTCTGCGGTCGTCCTTCGACATTCTCGACCATGGCGCGCTGGCGGCCGATCTCTATTTGATCGAGGCCCAGGGCGACGATTTCGTGGTGAAGATCCACGGCGAGTCGGTGAAGCGGATCTTCGGCGCCGGCAAGACCGGCCGCGGCGTGCTGACCCACCAGCGTTCCCGCGCGACCCACCAGCATTACGGCATGATCGTGAAGACCGGCCGGGCCTATCGCTGCCGGGGCACGCTCAACCACCACAACAAGGATTACATCGCCTTCGAAAGCGTGGACTGCCCGCTCTCCAGCGACGGCAGAACCATCGATTTCATAATTGGCGTGATCGAGACGGTGCCCCGCGAGGCGATCGGGTTCTAGGGCGTGAACCCATGAGCGCGAACGGCTGAGACTGGTGGTTTAGCGACAGTCCGCTGTCAGCCACGAAAAAATCGTGGACGCCGTTGAACCCGGCGCCCCAATCGCTATCTGATACCTGCGGACCGGGCCCCTCTGGCGGTTGCTGAACAAGCCCCGTCATGTCGGACCGCATCGGAACGATCCGATGCTGTGACGGCCCGACGCTGAACCGCCAGTCCCACGTCTCCTCGTTCCGATCGACGTCATCCATCGAGAGGAGCGATACCGTGGAGTTTCTTTTCGCCGACTGGCTCGGCACCCCTGCCTGGTTCTGGCTGGCCTTTCTGGGGCTGGTTGTCGCCCTCACCGCCTTCGACCTCGGCATCCTCCACAAGGAGGACCGAGAGATGGGCATCCGCGAAAGCCTGAAGCTCTCCGCCTTCTACATCGGCATCGCGCTCTTGTTCGGCGCGTGGGTCTGGTATGCTCGGGGGTCGGAGCCCGGCATGCAGTACTTCACCGGCTTCTTCATCGAAAAGGCGCTGTCGATCGACAACGTCTTCGTGATCAGCCTCATCTTCTCCTATTTCGCTATCCCAGCGAAGTATCAGTACCGGGCCCTGCTCTGGGGCATCGTCGCCGTCATCGTGCTGCGCGGTTTGATGATCGCCGGCGGCGCCGCGCTGGTGAACGAAGCCTACTGGGTGCTCTACATCTTTGCCGCCTTCCTGATCTTCACCGGCGTGAAGATGTTCTTCGCCGGCGACCAGCCGATGGAGGTGGCGAACAACCCGGCGGTGCGGTTCATCTCCAAGCACATGCCGGTGACACGCGATCTGCACGGGCAGCGCTTCTTCGTGCGCACGGCCGATCCCGCGTCGGGAAAGCTGGTCTTGGCGGCCACGCCCCTGTTCCTGGCGCTCGTGGTGATCAACCTGGCCGACCTCGTCTTCGCGGTGGACAGCGTTCCGGCCATCTTCGCGATCACGACGGACACCTTCATCGTCTACACGTCGAACATCATGGCCATCCTCGGCCTGCGCGCGCTGTACTTCGCGCTCGCGGCGATGGTGCATCGCTTCCACTACCTGAAATACGCGCTGGCCGCGGTCTTAGTGTTCATCGGCGCGAAGATCTTCATCGCCGACTTCCTGCTGGGCGGCGACAAGTTCCCGCCCGCACTGAGCCTCGGCGTCACCTTTGCGCTGATCGCCGCCGGCATCGGCTACTCGCTGTGGAAGACGCGCGGCGCACCGGAGCCCGAATGGCCGGTAGGCATGGATGCCGACGATCCGGCGCACAGCGAGCAGACGACATCGGATAGCGTCCGCTCTTCGCAGGGGCCTTGAAGCAGTATGTTGCCGCGCCGGCTATGCCGGCGCGGCTTCGACCTCTTGCCGGGTGTGTCGACAAACGTCGGCCCCGGCGGAACACGGCCGGCGGGCGACTGTTAAGAGTCGCTTCCGCAAGACGCCACCGCAACGGGAACGCGACCTTGACCTACCGATATGGACCGGAGGTGGACGAAGACGGCGTCCGGTTCCGCCTCTGGGCGCCCGGCGCCGACGCCGTGGACCTCCTGATCGGCGACCGGGCGCTGCCCATGACGGACAGAGGCGGCGGGCATTTCGAACTGGCCGTCGTCGGGGCCGGGCCGGGCCTCGCCTATCGCTTCTCCATTGACGGCGGGACCGTGCCCGACCCGGCCACCCGCCGGCAGAAGGGCGATGTCGAGGGCGCGTCGGTGGTGACGGTCCCGCCGGCAGCCAGGGTCTCGAAGCCCGCGCGGCCCTGGCATGAGGCCGTGATCGTGGAGGTCCATGTCGGCGCGGCGACGCCGGAAGGGACGTTCGCCGCGCTGGCCGGCAGGCTGGACCATTACGCGGCGCTCGGCGTCACGGCGCTGGAACTGCTGCCGGTCGCGGATTTCCCCGGCGCGCGGAACTGGGGCTATGACGGGGTGCTGCCCTTCGCGCCGGACGAAAGCTACGGAACGCCCGACGACCTTCGCCGGCTGATCGATGCCGCGCACGAACGCGGGCTGCAGCTCTATCTTGATGTCGTCTACAACCATTTCGGCCCGGTGGGGAACTACCTCCCCTCCTATGCCGGGGCCTTCTTCACGGATGAATTCTCCACCCCCTGGGGCAGCGCGATCGATTTCGAGCGGGAGGAGGTGCGCGCCTTCTTCGTGGAGAACGCCGCCTACTGGATCGAGGAATATGGCTTCGACGGGCTGCGCTTCGACGCCGTCCACGCCTTCGAAGGCCCGGGAAGGCGGCTTTTCCTGGACGACCTCGCCCGCCGGCTGCGCGCCATCGACCCGCAACCGCACCTCATCCTGGAGAACGACCATAACGAGGCGAGCCTGCTCGGCGGCGGATCGGCCTTCGATGCCCAGTGGAACGATGATTTCCACCATGTCTTCCATGTTGCGCTGACCGGCGAGCATGAAGGCTATTACCGCGCCTATGCCGACGATACGGCGAAGCGGACCGCCCGGGTGCTGGCCGAAGGCTTCGCTTATCAGGGAGAACCGACGCCGAACCGCGACGGCGCGCCGCGCGGGGAGCCTTCCGGCCATCTCCATCCCCGATCCTTCGTCAGCTTCCTGCAGAATCACGACCAGGTGGGCAACCGCGCGTTCGGGGAGAGGCTGGCCGAACTGGCCGCGCCGGAGCGGCTGGACCTCGCCTGCTTCGCCCTGCTGCTGTCGCCGCAGATCCCGATGCTGTTCATGGGGGAGGAGTTCGCGACCCGCCGGCGCTTTCCCTATTTCTGCGATTTCGAGGAGGAGTTCGGCCAACTGGTCCGCGAAGGCCGGCGGAAGGAATTCTCCGGCTTCTCCACCTTCTCTGGCGACGACATTCCGGACCCTCTCAGCCCATCGACCTTCGAGTCCGCGAAGCTGGACTGGTCGGAGACCTGGACGTCCGAAGGCCAGACGGCGCTGGCCCGCGTCAAGGCGCTGATCGGCCTCAGAAAGACGCACATCGTCCCGCTGCTGGCCGGCGCCTTCCGGGGCGCCGACGCCAGTGCGGAAGGCGGCGTCGTGGAATGCGAGTGGCGCTTCGATGGCGGTAAGCTCGTCATGGCGCTCAACCTGTCGGAAACGGAAGGTCCGACCGGGGTCGGGCGCAGCGATCCCGTGGCTGCCATCGGGCGGGTCGAACCGGGGCGGCTCGGCCCCTGGTCCGGCGCGTTGTGGAGGTCATGATGCCGAAACGGCCACTCCGCGCGACCTACCGCGTCCAGTTCAACAACGACTTCACCTTCGCCGACGCCGAACGCCTCGTCCCCTATTTCAGGAAGCTGGGGGTGAGCCATCTCTACGCCTCGCCGATCTTCGCGGCGCAGCCCATGTCGGCCCATGGCTACGACATCGTCGACCATGAGGCGATCAATCCGGCGCTGGGCGGCGAGGCCGGTTTCCGCAGGCTGGCCGACGCGCTGCACGAGGCCGGGATGGGAATCATCCTCGACATCGTGCCCAACCATGCCGGCGTCGGCGGATCATCCAACGCGCGCTGGCTGAACGTGCTGGAGTTCGGCCGCCGGTCGCGGGACGCCAAATTCTTCGACATAGACTGGTCGCGCGGCCCACTCGTCCTGCCCTTCCTGGGGGAGGATCTGGAGAAGGCGCTGGCCGACGATAGGCTGAAGCTCCGCTTCGACCGGTCCGCCGGGCGGGTCGTCGTCGCCTATGGGGACGAACATGCGCCGCTGCGGCCCCGCAGTGTCGCCCTGCTGCTGCGCAAGGGTGGGGCGGCCGACGCCGCCAAGGCCTGGATGGCGCTGGAGAAAGGCCCGCTCCGGGTGCGCGACATCAGGGCCGCGCGCTCTCTCCTGCGGGAGAATGCCGAGGCGGTGGAGGCGGCGCTGGCCCGGATGGAAGGGCCGGACCGGCTCGCCGAGCTTCTGTCGGACCAGCATTTCCGGTTCGTCTATTGGCGGACCGGCGTGGCGGAGCTGAACTACCGCCGGTTCTTCGATGTGACGCAGCTTGCCGGCCTGCGGGTGGAGGAACCGGCCGTGTTCGACGCCGTCCACCGGCTGCCGGTGGGGCTGGTTCGGGAAGGGCTGGTGGATGGGCTCAGGGTCGATCATATCGACGGGCTGGCCGATCCCGAGGGCTATTGCGACAGGCTGCGGTCGCGGGTCGGGCCGGACGCCACGATCCATGTCGAGAAGATATTGGGCGAGGACGAGGCGCTGCGTCCCTGGCCGGTCGACGGCACGACGGGGTACGAGACGCTGAACCTCATCAACCGGCTGTTCGTCGATCCCGCCGGCTATGATGCCTTGAAGGAGCGCCGACGGGCGGACGGGCTGGAGGGCGACGCGGCGGAACGGACGGCATCCGCCAAACGGCAGGTGCTCAAGACCATGTTCCCGACCGAAATCAGGGTGCTGACCGGCGTGGCGCGCCGGATCGCGGGGAAGGAAGCCGAAGGGGGCAACGCGCCCTCCGCCGTCAGCCTGCGCGCCGCCATCCTGGAGTTGGCCGTCGCCTTCCCGGTCTATCGCAGCTATGTGAACGAGGAGGCTGGGCCTGAGGACCAGGCGCTGATCGACCGGGCGGTGGCGACCGCGCTTTCGACGCTGAAAGGACGCGCGGCGGCCGCGCTGGCGATGATCCGCGACTGGTGGCTGTCGCCAGGGGACGATTCCGACCGGCAGGAGTTCGTGCGGCGGATGCAGCAGCTCACCGGCCCCGCAATGGCCAAGGGCTATGAGGATACCGAGCTTTACCGCTCCATCATCCTCGCCTCGGTGAATGAGGTCGGCAGCCACCTCCACGTTCCCGCCATCACCATCGACGATTTCCATCGCGCCGTTCAGGCTTATGCCCATGCCGGCAGCCTGATCCCGCTGTCGACCCACGACACCAAGCGCGGCGCCGATACCCGCGCCCGGCTGAATTTGTTGAGCGAGGTCCCGGAGGACTGGATCGCGGCCGTCAACCGGTGGCGCAAGGCCAACCGGAAGCTGAAGGACGATGACAGCCTGATGCCCGACGCGCTGGATGAGGAGCTGGTCTACCAGACCCTGTTCGGCGTCTGGCCGGTCGCACCCGACCGGATCGCGGAATATCTGACCAAGGCGGTGAGGGAGGCCAAGCGCCGCTCCTCATGGTCGAAGCCCGACGCGCGGTACGAGGCGGCGCTTCTCGATTTCGCGCGGGCGCTGCTGGAGGTTCCGGAGGCGGACGGCTTTCGCGGGGAGATGGCGAAGCTTGTCCGCCGGCTCGACGCCGACGGCCGCGCCAACGGCATCGCCCAGACGGTGCTCCAGCTCACCCTGCCGGGCGTGCCGGACATCTATCGCGGCTCGGAATATCGGGAGCATGTTCTGGTCGATCCGGACAACCGCCGGCCTGTCGATTGGGCGGCGCGGGAGGCGAGCCTGGACGGTCCGGGCGATTCCGGCCCGGACGCCGAAAAGCAGCGGACGATCCGCGCGCTGCTCGACCTCCGCGCCCGCCTCCCGGAAATCTTCGCGGAAGGGCTCTATGAACCGCTGGAGGCCGGCGACGGCATCCTCGCCTTCGCCCGCATGACGGGCCCGACCGGCATCCTGGTCGCCGTCCCCGTGCGCCGCGAGGCGCGAAAAGGAAAGGCGCGGATCACGATGTCGGCCGCAACGGTCGACCCCATCCTCGGCCCCGCCACGGTAGAGACGACCGCCACCGGCCTGACCTTCCCGGCCCGAACCCTGCCCCTGGTCGCGGTGATCGGCCGCTGACGCCTCTCCAAAATTCGTCATGCTGGGCCCCGACCCGGCATCCAGGCGCCTTGGCCGCAGGGCCTTCGCGGTGTCCGGCGAAGGCGGAGGGGGCAAGGCCGCTGGATTCCCGATCAGGGTCGGGAATGACCAACAAAGGAACCTCATGGTGAGCCTGTCGAACCATGTGTGCCCGATCTTTCGGCGGTCCGAGAGCCACCCAAAATCGCCGTCATGCCGGGCCCCGACCCGGCATCCAGGTGCCTTGGCTGCGGGGCCTTCGCGGTGTCCGGCGAAGGCGGAGGGGGCAAGGCCGCTGGATTCCCGATCGGGGTCGGGAATGACCAATAAAAACAATGTCATGCTGGACTTGATCCAGCATCCATGCGGCGTTGATGCCGGCGGAACTGTATCCACTTCTTCACCGGCGGTGAGAGAAGGTCCTCACCCCGCCAGACCCACCCCCCAGCCCGGCTTGTCGGGAAGGGTATAGAAGCCCTTGCCGTCGGCGGTCAGTTCCTCCGCCAGCAGGAAGTCGCGGCCGTTGGCGGCGGACCATTCCGGCGGGTCGTGGGGCCATTCCAGCCAGGGGCAGCCGCCGCCGGCCTCGGGATCGCCGCCCACCGTGCCGGCGACCAGATGGGCGTTGGCCAGAAGGCCCAGCCCGTTGCCCCAGGTGTGGGGCGTGAAGGTGACGCCGCGCGCCTGCGCCGTGCGGGCGATCCGCGACAGGCCGGTGATGCCGCCGATCACGGCCGCGTCCGGCTGCAGGATATCCACCGCCCGGCCGGTGCCGACGCCGTCGATCAGCCGGTCGATATCGTGCATCTCCCGCGCCATCTCGCCGCCGGCGATGCGCAGCCGGGTCATCTTCCGTAAACTCGCCATGCCGTCGATGTCGGCGCGGTGCAGCGGCTCCTCCATCCAGTAGACGTCCAGATCCTCCAGATGCCGGGCGACGGCCAGCGCGTCCTTCAGCGTCCAGGCCGGCTTCACGTCCCACGGCATGCGCCAGGCCTGGTTGCAGTCGACCATGATCGCGATCCTGTCGCCGACGGCCTTCCGCACCGTCTCCAGCGCCTTCACGTCGTCCCGCCAGTCGGCGCGGTGGAAGCGTATCTTCATGGCCGGGAAGCCTTCGGCGACGAACCGCTCCGCCTGCTCGGCCAGCGCCTCGGGCGCGCGCAGCACGCCGGAGGAGGCGTAGAGCCGGACTCGCGGCGAACATCCGCCCAGCAGCCGCCAGACCGGCAGGCCTGCCGCCTGCGCGGCAATGTCCCAGAGGGCGAAATCCAGCGGCCAGCAGCGGCCGTAATGGAAGGACAGATTCTCGATCACCCGGAAATGCCGGTCCAGGTCGCGCGGATCCTGGCCGACGAACAGATCCTCATGCCCCTCCAGCCCCAGCATCAGGTCGCCGGACCCGACGCCGACCAGCCCCTCATCGGTCTCCACCCGCGTGATCGTGGCGGCGAAGCGGGTGCGCGGCCGGCTGTCCCAGGAAGGCGGGAAGGGCGGGTCTAGCGGGATCTCGCGGTGCTCGACCGCGATCCTTGTGATCTTCATTGGGGGAACCTTCCGGTTTCGTTCAGGCGGTGGCGATCATCTCCTTGATCGCGCGGCGGGCCAGCTCGTCGGCCCGTTCGTTCTCGGGGTGTCCGGCATGGCCCTTCACCCAGTGCCAGTCGACCTTGTGGGGCGTCATCGCCGCCTCCAGCCTCTGCCACAGTTCCTTGTTCTTGACCGGCTTCCGGTCGGCGGTCATCCAGCCCCGCGCCTTCCAGTTCCGCATCCATTCCGTGATGCCCTTGCGGACATACTGGCTGTCGGTGGTCAGGTCGGCCTCGACCGGGCGCTTCAGGGCTTCCAGCGCGCTGATCGCGGCCATCAGCTCCATGCGGTTGTTGGTCGTCTCACGCTCCCCGCCATAGAGCTCCCGCTCCGTGTCGCCCCAGCGCAGCACGGCCCCCCAGCCGCCCGGCCCCGGATTGCCGGAGCACGCGCCGTCGGTGAAGATCTGGACCTTGGTTTTCAGCATCATCTAATCGAGCCCATAGGCGCCGGGGCCGTCCACCTGCTGGTGGAAGCGAAGTCTTCTCAGATATTCCAGCGGGTCCTTCGGTTTCACGAAGGCCCCCGGCGGATGGTGCAGCCAGTCATAAAGCCGGGTCAGCAGGAAGCGCATGGCGCACCCGCGCGCCAGCAACGGCAGGGCCTCCAGCTCCGCGTCGGAGAAGGGCCGGACCTTGCGGTAGTTCGACAGCAGCAGCCTGGCCTTGGTCACGTTGAACTGCCCGTCCGGCTCGAAGCACCAGGCGTTCATGCAGATCGCCAGATCGTAGGCCAGCGCGTCGGTGCAGGCGAAATAGAAATCGATCAGCCCGCTTAAGTGCTCGCCCTTGAAGAACACGTTGTCGGGGAAGAGATCGGCATGGATCAGCCCGATCGGAAGGTCCTTCGGCCAGCGCGCCTCCAGATGGTCCAGCTCCTCGTCCAGAAGCTGCGCCAGCCCCGGCTGCACCTCATGCGCCCGGCCGGCCGATTTCAGGAACAGCGGCCGCCAGTCGGGGACGGAGAGGTTGTTCCGGCGGGTCATCGGGAAATCCGCCCCGGCCAGGTGGAACCGCGCCAGCGCCCCGCCCAGCTCCGCGCAATGGCGGTTCTGGATGCGCCGGGGCCACAGCCCTTCCAGGAAGCTGATGATCGCGGCCGGACGCCCCGACAGCCGGCGGAGAGCCTTGCCATCACGCCCTGCGATCGGCGTCGGGCAGGCGACGCCGCGTTCGGCCAGATGCTCCATCAGCCCCAGGAAGAACGGCAGATCCCCCTCGGCCACGCGCTTCTCGTAGAGCGTCAGGATGAAGCTGCCGCGATCGGTCTGGAGCAGGTAGTTGGAATTCTCCACCCCCTCCGCGATGCCCTTCAACGACACGACCGCGCCCAGATCGTACTGGGCGAGAAACGCATCGACCTCCTCGTCGCTGACTTCGGTATAGACCGCCATGGCCCGGCTATGTGCGGGGATTCCCGCGCCGCGTCAACGGTTCGGCCTTTTTCTCTTTCGGTCATTCCGAACTTTTGAAAAGATTCCTCACCTTGTGCCTGTCGAAAGGTGCGGGCCCACATGGTTCGACAGGCTCACCATGAGGGAGAAGGGCGGCTCTTCCCCTTTGTTGGTCATTCCCGACTTGATCGGGAATCCATAGGCCCTCGCCCCATCACCGACGGCGCGAAACCGGGCACAGCCTCGGCCGATTCCGACGCCCACTCCAAACCGGCTCACGAACCCCAGTCGGATTGACTGTCAGGAATGTTCCCGGTTGCACACCTCATCCTTCGACAGGCTCACCATGAGGAGGAGGGGGGCGGTGCTTGGAAGGCTCTCCCGCCGGATTCCCGCGCTGCGTCAACGGTTCGGCCTTTTTTGATGGTCATGTACATAATATATGTACATCATTGCTGAATGCGCTTTGAATGGGACGAAGCCAAGAGGTTCGGCAATCTCGACAAGCACGGGATCGATTTCATCGATGCAGCCGGCCTTTTCGACGGTCGGCCGGTCTACAGATACGAGTCTCATCGATCGGACGAAGATCGCTGGGTCGTGGTGGGGCGCGTGGAAGGACGGTTGATCGCCGTTGTCTGCACATTCAGAGGCGAATCGATACGCCTTATCAGAGCACGGAGGGCGAGAGATGGCGAAAGACGCAAGCATCAGGCGCTATTCGGCGGATGAACTGGCCGCCAGGCGCCGCAGGGGCGAGGGCCTTACCGATTGGAACCGCGTGGACGCGCAACGGGACGATTCCCTTGAAGCCTCGGTCGCGCGCGACCCCGATGCCGGGGATGTCGATATCGACTGGAGCACCGTGGAGATCGGCCTGCCGAAACCCAAGCGAGACATTCACATGAAGGTCGACGCCGATGTCCTGGAGTGGTTCAAGGCGCAGGGAAAAGGCTACCAGACGCGGATGAACGCCATCCTGAGGGCGTTTTACGAACAACGCCGATAGGCCGACCTCTACGCCGGCCGGTACCGCCGCTTCACCCCGTTCACATCCTCCACCACCCAGCCTTCGGCGTCGGAGCCCTCCAGCCAGGCCGGACCGATGGGGACCTTGCCGTGGCCGCCGGGGATGTCCAGCACATAGGTCGGCTGGGCCAGGCCGGAGAGGCGGCCGCGCAGCCGGCGCATCAGCGCCTGCCCCTCCTCGATCCCGGTGCGGAATTGAGAGGTGCCGGGGGCGAGGTCGCCCTGGTGCAAATAGTAGGGCTTGATCCGCGCCCGGACCATGGCGCGGAACAGCGCCTCCAGCGTCGCCGCATCGTCATTGACGCCGCGCAGCAGCACCGTCTGGCCGACCAGCGAAACGCCCGCGCCATGCAGCGTCTTCAGCGCCGCCCGAGCCTCCTCCGTCAGTTCACGCTCATGGTTGGCGTGGACGGCCAGCCATACCGTCTTCTCCGCCCCCGACAGCACGTCCAGGAGAGCCGTGTCGATCCGCGCCGGGTCGACCACAGGCACCCGGCTGTGCAACCTCACCACCCCCAGATGCGGAATGGCGTCCAGCCGGGAGAAGATGTGCTTCAGCCTGCGGGGCGACAGCATCAGCGGGTCGCCGCCGGTCAGGATGACCTCCCAGATTTCCGGACGCTCCGCCACATAGGCGATGGCGGCGTCCAGTTCCGCTTCGCCCAGGGCCTCGCCGCCTGGCCCGACCTTCTCCCGCCGGAAGCAGAAGCGGCAATAGACCGGGCATACATGCATCGGCTTCAGCAGGACGCGGTCGGGATAGCGGTGGACGATGCCCTTGACCGGGCTCCTCGCCTCGTCGCCGATCGGGTCCGCCAGCTCCTCCGGCCGGGCGTCCAGCTCCGCCAGCGAAGGAACGAACTGCCGCGCGATCGGGTCTTCCGGATCGTCCGCGTCGATCAGGTCCAGCATCGCCGGCGTCACGGCGACGGCGTAGCGTTCGGCCACGGCCTCGATCTCGGCCCGCCGCGCCTCCGGCGCCGCGCCGGCCTCGATCAGCGCCGCCGCGTCGCGGGCCGTGCGGGATTTTAGCGTGACGCTCATGACGGTCAGGCGGTTTCCAGAACCTTGGGCATCTTGAAGACGACGTTCTCCTGGGCCGTCGCCACCTCCTCGACCGTGACCTCGAACCGCTCCCGGCAGGCCGCGATCACCTCGTCGACAAGCACCTCCGGCGCGCTGGCCCCGGCGCTGATGCCCAGCCGGCGGACGCCGTCCAGCCAGCCCCAGTCGATGTCGGTCGCCCGCTGGACCAGCCGCGCGCGCGGGCAGCCCGACCGCTCCGCCACCTCGACCAGCCGGAGGGAGTTGGATGAGTTCGGCGCGCCGATCACCAGCACCGCGTCGCTGCCGGCCGCCACCGCCTTCACCGCCTGCTGGCGGTTGGTGGTGGCGTAGCAGATATCCTCCTTCTTCGGCGCGTCGATCTCCGGAAACCGGCGCTGCAGGACTTCGACGATGTCCTTGGTGTCATCCACCGACAGCGTCGTCTGGGTGGCGAAGGAAACGTTGGCGGGATCGGCGACCTCGAGCGCCTCGGCGTCCCGCACCGTTTCGACCAGCACCACCGCCCCCTCCGGCAACTGGCCCATCGTGCCGATAACCTCCGGATGGCCGGCATGGCCGATCAGGATGACCAGCCGCCCGTTCTTGTGGTGGCGCTCGGCCTCACGGTGGACCTTGCTGACCAGCGGGCATGTGGCGTCGACATAGAGAAGGTTGCGCCGCTCCGCCTCCGCCGGGACGGATTTCGGCACGCCGTGGGCCGAGAAGACCACCGGCACGTCGACCGGCACCTCGTCCAGCTCCTCCACGAAGACCGCGCCCTTCGCCTGAAGGCTCTCCACGACGAAGCGGTTGTGGACGATCTCATGCCGGACATAGACGGGCGCGCCGTATTTCTCCAGCGCCCGCTCCACGATCTGGATCGCCCGGTCGACGCCGGCGCAGAAGCCGCGCGGGGCCGCCAGCACGACCGTCAGGGGCTGCCGCTCCGCCGCCGGCCCCACTGCCGGAACCTCGCCGGCCGGCCTTGTATGCTCTGAAACCATTGCCTAAAGTCCCGCACCATGGAATTCCGAGGTCGCGCCGTCGGCCCCCGCCGATCCGCGAAACGGCCCGGACACTAATATAGGCCCGCGCATGAGAAAAGTCGGCGGCACCGCCCGCATCGCCCTACCCGCCATGACCGCGCTGCTCCTGGCCGCCTGCGCCGACGACGATCCGATGGCGGCGGCGAACACGGCCACCGGCTGCCCGCAGGTCCAGATCGTCGGCGACGCGTCGGAAGTGACGCAGTTCAGCGGCGAGGACCGGGACCTGACCGACGTCGCCATGCGCGGCGTGATCCTGGGCTTCGACGGCGGCTGCGAATACAATGATGAGGGCGTCACGGTCGACCTTCTTGTGGATATCGCGGCGGCGCGCGGCCCGGCCGGGACCGGCGACGTGGCGCGCCTCGATTATTTCGTCGCCATCACCGACCCGGCCGGCGATTTCCTGGCGAAGGAGATCTTCACGACGGAGATCGCCTTGCAGGGTCCAGCGGCGCGGGGTGGCGTGCGGGAGGAGCTGGAGCAGCAGATCCCCCTCGACACGCCGGCGGCCGGTGACGAATACAACGTGCTGGTCGGCTTTCAACTGACGCCGGACCAGCTCGACTATAACCGGCGGTAGGTCCAAACCAACGCCCCCCTCACCCAACCCTCTCCCCAAAGGGGCGAGGGCTAACAACTTCACCCTCGCCCCTCAGGGGAGAGGGAGGGACCCGCGCAGCGGGAGGGTGAGGGGCGGTTGGTTGGTTCGACGCCGCACGCGTCGGCCGCTCACCCTGCCGCCGTGCCGCCGACGGTCAGGCCGTCTATGCGCAGGGTCGGCTGGCCGACGCCGACGGGAACGCCCTGGCCTTCCTTGCCGCAGGTGCCGATGCCGGGGTCCAGCGCCATGTCGTTGCCGACCATGCCGACCTTGGTCAGGCTGTCCGGCCCGTTGCCGATCAGCGTCGCGCCCTTGACCGGCGCGCCGACCTTGCCGTCCTCGATCAGATAGGCCTCCGACGCTGAGAAGACGAACTTGCCGTTGGTGATGTCGACCTGTCCGCCGCCGAAATTGACGGCGTAGAGGCCTTTCTTCACCGACGCCAGGATCTCCGCCGGGTCATGCGCGCCGTTGGCCATCACCGTGTTGGTCATGCGCGGCATCGGATGGTGGGCGTAGCTTTCCCGCCTGCCGTTGCCGGTCGCCTTCATGCCCATCAGCCGGGCGTTCATCCGGTCCTGCATGAAGCCGACCAGGATGCCGTCCTCGATCAGCGTCGTCGTCTGGGTCGGCGTCCCCTCATCGTCGATGGTCAGGCTTCCGCGCCGGTCGCCGATGGTTCCGTCATCGACCACCGTGACGCCGGGCGCGGCGATCCGCTGGCCCAGAAGGCCGGAGAAGGCGGAAGTCTTCTTGCGGTTGAAATCGCCCTCCAGCCCATGGCCGATCGCCTCATGCAGCAGGATGCCCGGCCAGCCAGGCCCCAGCACCACCGTCATCTCCCCTGCCGGCGCGTCGACCGCGTCCAGCTTCACCAGCGCCTGGCGATAGGCTTCGTCCACCGCCTTCCGCCAGAAGGCGGGGTCGAGATAGAGGTCGTAGCCGGTGCGCCCGCCGGCGCCGTGGCTGCCGGATTCCATGCGGTCGCCCTCGCCGACCACCACGGAGACGTTGACCCGGACCAGCGGGCGGATGTCCGCCGCATGCCGCCCGTCCGCGCCGACGATGCGGATCGCCTGCCATTCGCCGCTGATCGACGCGCTGACCTGCCGCACACGGGCATCCTTGGCGCGGGCATAGGCGTCGATATCGGCCAGCAGCCGGACCTTCGTCTCGAACGGCACGTCGGACAGCGGATTGGCGTCGGTGTAGAGGCGGGCGTTGGTGCCGGGCGGGGGTGCGGCGACCGTCCCGCCATGGCCGGCATGAACGGCGCGCACCGTCTCTCCGGCGCGGCGGATCGCCTCCTCGCTCACCTCGCTGGCATGGGCGTAGCCGGACGATTCGCCGGCCACGGCCCGCAGCCCGAACCCTTGCGAGGTATCGAAGCTGGCGCTTTTCAGCTTGCCGTCATCCCAGGAAAGCCCCTCCGACTGGCGGTATTCCAGGTAAAGCTCGCCATCGTCCGCGCCGTCCAGGCTCTCAGCCACCAGCCTGTCGATTCGCTGCCGGTCCAGGCCGGCGCGAGCGAAGAACAAATCATCTGTCTGGGCGAGAGCGGTCATGGGGCGGCGATTCCGATCGATTCCGTTTCATGGAAGAGAGTGGGGCGCGAGGCGGCCCGACGCAACCACCTGAGCCCCGCCCGGGCCCCATCCGGACCGTTCGGCATGCGACCTTTTGGCCGGCGGCGCGGATGGCCGATCGCTGGGAAATCCTGCCGCCTTGCGCTAGGGTCGGGGTGACGGGCAGCCTCCTCGGGGCGGCCCTCGGCGGATTTTGCGCGTGAAAGGGCTTCTCGGGCAGGGGGCGGACGGTTATAACCCGCCCGCGGCCGGACACGCCCTGTCCCGGCCCGTCCGTGCTTGGTTAGGGTTCGGCCGCCTCCGGCGCCGCCCCGGAAGAAAGAGTGAATAGGGATGCGATCTTTCCGACTCGCCGTGTTCGCGCTCCTGGCCCTTCTCGGCACCGCCGGCGTCGCCGCCGCGCAGGACGCCGTGGGCCAGCCGACGCCCTGGCAGCTTGGGTTCCAGACGGCGGCGACTCCGGTCGCCGAGCAGATGCACCAGTTCCATCACCTGCTGCTGGTGATCATCTCCGTCATCTCGCTGTTCGTGCTGGGCCTGCTCATCTATGTCGGCTACCGCTTCCGCGCGAGCCGCAATCCCACCCCGTCGAAGACCACCCACAACACGCTGGTCGAGGTCGTCTGGACGGTGGTGCCGGTCCTGATCCTGCTGGTCATCGCGATCCCGTCCTTCCGCCTGCTCTATTACGGTGACCGGGCGCAGGATCCGGAGATGACGCTGATCGCGAAGGGCTACCAGTGGTACTGGGGCTATGAATATCCCGACCAGCAGATCGCCGAATTCCAGTCCTTCCTGGTGCCAGAGGAAAATCTGGCCGAAGGTCAGGTGCGGCTCCTGTCCACCGACGCGCCGGTGGTGCTGCCGGTCGACACCGACATCCAGATCCTGGTCACCGCCGGCGACGTGCTGCATAGCTGGGCCATGCCGTCGATGGGCGTGAAGACCGACGCCATCACCGGCCGGACCAACGAGACCTGGGTCCGGATCGAGGAAGAAGGCATCTATTACGGCCAGTGCTCCGAAGTCTGCGGCACCGGCCACGCCTTCATGCCGATCGAGGTCCACGCCGTCAGCCGCGAGGAATTCGACGCCTGGGTGGTCGAACAGACCGCCGGCCTTGATCTTGAGGAACCGCCGGTTCTTTTGACGATGACCTGGGAAGAGGCGATGGCCAAGCGCCAGCTCGCCCTGAATGTCCAGCAGTAAGCGCGAAGCGGGAAGGAACGCCATCATGGCAGCTCACGGCGCGGCGCACGCCGACCATCACGACCATAAGCCCGGCTTCATCCGCCGCTGGTTGTTTTCGACGAACCACAAGGATATCGGGACGCTCTACCTGATCTTCGCTGTGATCACCGGGTTGGTCGGCGGCGTCGTCTCCCTGCTGATGCGCCTGGAGCTGCATCACCCGGGGCTGCAGATAGTCGCCGACGGGCAGATGTGGAACGTCTGGATCACCGCCCACGGCCTCATCATGATCTTCTTCATGGTCATGCCGGCGATGATCGGCGGGTTCGGCAACTGGTTCGTGCCGCTGATGATCGGCGCGCCGGACATGGCGTTCCCGCGCCTCAACAACATCTCCTTCTGGCTGCTGGTGCCGGCTTTCGCGCTGCTGGTCGGCTCGATGTTCGTCGGCAACGGCGCGGGCACGGGCTGGACGCTCTACCCGCCGCTCTCCTCGTCGCTGGGCCATCCCGGCCCGTCGGTCGACATGGCGATCTTCGCGCTGCACCTTGCCGGCGCGTCGTCGATCCTGGGCGCGGCGAACTTCATCACCACGATCTTCAACATGCGCGCGCCGGGCATGACCCTGCACAAGATGCCGCTGTTCGTCTGGTCGATGCTGGTGACGGCGTTCCTTCTGCTCCTGGCCGTGCCGGTCCTGGGCGGCGGCATCACCATGCTGCTGACCGACCGCAATTTCGGCACCGCCTTCTTCGATCCGTCCGGCGGCGGCGACCCGATCCTGTTCCAGCACCTGTTCTGGTTCTTCGGGCACCCGGAAGTCTACATCATGATCCTGCCGGGCTTCGGCATGATCAGCCACATCGTGTCGACCTTCTCCCGCAAGCCGGTGTTCGGCTATCTGGGCATGGTCTACGCCATGGTCGCGATCGGCGCGGTCGGCTTCGTCGTCTGGGCCCACCACATGTTCACGGTCGGGCTGGACGTCGACACCAAGGCCTACTTCACCGCCGCCACGATGATCATCGCGGTGCCGACGGGCGTGAAGATCTTCTCCTGGATCGCGACGATGTGGGGCGGGTCGATCCGCTTCACCGTGCCGATGCTGTGGGCGATGGGCTTCATCTTCCTGTTCACCGTCGGCGGCGTGACCGGCGTGGTGCTGGCCAACGCCGGCCTGGATACCGCGCTTCACGACACCTACTACGTGGTGGCGCACTTCCACTACGTGCTCAGCCTGGGCGCCGTCTTCTCGATCTTCGGCGGGTTCTACTACTGGTTCGGCAAGATGAGCGGCCGCCAGATCCCGGAGGTTCTGGGCCAGATCCATTTCTGGGCGACCTTCATCGGCGTCAACCTGCTGTTCTTCCCGCAGCACTTCCTGGGGCTGGCCGGCATGCCGCGCCGCTACCCGGATTATCCCGACGCCTTCGCCGGCTGGAACATGGTGTCGTCGATCGGCGCTTACATCTCTGTCGGCGCGGCCTTCTTCTTCGTGTTCGTCGTGCTCTACAGCTTCGTCTGGGGCAAGCGCGTCGGGGCGAACTACTGGGGCGAAGGCGCCACCACGCTGGAATGGACGGTTTCCTCGCCGCCGCCCTTCCACCAGTTCGAGACGCTGCCGCGCGTCAAGTGACGGCGTCGCCGGTTCGTTGAAGGACGGCTGGGCTCACCCGGGCAATCGCCCGGGCGGCCCCAGCCGATGAGGTTCGGATATGACTGATCTCGCGGCCCTTGACGGGGCCTCGCCCCATGGGGAAGCCGGAGCCGTCGTCGGTTCCGAGGCGACATGGCGCGACTATGTCGCGCTGCTGAAGCCCCGCGTGATGACCCTGGTCGTCTTCTCGGGCCTGGCCGGGCTGATGGTCGCGCCGGGCGATCTCCATCCCGTGCTGGCGCTGACCGCCATCCTGTGCATCGCCGTCGGCGCGGGCGCGGCCGGCGCGGTCAATATGTGGTTCGACCGCGACATCGACGCCGTGATGACCCGCACGCGCGGCCGGCCGCTGCCCCAGGGCCGCATCCCGCCGGAAGAGGCCTTGTCCTTCGGCGTCTTCCTGTCGGTCCTGCCGGTCGTCCTGATGGGCATCGCGGTCAACTGGATCGCCGCGGCGATCCTGGCGCTGGCGTCCGCCTTCTATATCTTCGTCTATACGATGTGGCTGAAGCGCCGGACGCCGCAGAACATCGTGATCGGCGGCGCGGCCGGCGCCTTCCCGCCGATGATCGGCTGGGCGGCGGTGACGGGCGACGTGACCTTGGCGTCGTTCATGCTGTTCCTGCTGATCTTCCTCTGGACGCCGCCGCATTTCTGGGCCCTGGCGCTGTTCCGCAATGAGGATTACGCCCGCGCCGGCGTGCCGATGATGCCCGTGGTCGCCGGGGAGGCGCGGACCAAGCGCCAGATGATGGCCTACACGCTGAGCCTGCTGCCGGTCGGCGTTGCGCCCTGGTTCCTCGGCGTCGCCGGACCGATTTACGCGGCGGGCGCGGTGACGCTGGGTGCGCTCTTCGTCCTCAGCGCGTGGCGCGTCCGGCAGGAGGATGGCGCGGCGACCGGCCACAAGGCCGCCAAGGCCATGTTCGGCTATTCCATCCTCTATCTCTTCGCGATGTTCGCGCTGCTGATCCTCGACCGCACGCCCGGAGGGATCTCCTCCGGCGGGATATTCTGACGATGGCGAAGGACGGCGAACGGCAGGATGCGCGGCGCAGGCTGCGCGGCAAGAATCTCGCGGTGCTGGCGGCGCTGATGGGGTTCGTCGTCCTGGTCTATGTGATCGCGCTGGTGCGCATGGGAGGCCAGTGATGGCCCGGAACGACCGTCCCGAGAATGACCCGAAGCGGAAACCTGGAAACCGCAACGCGACGATGCTGTTCGGGTTGCTCTCGATCGTCGTCTTCATGGTCGGCGTCAGCTATGCCGCCGTGCCGCTCTATGATGTCTTCTGCCGGGTCACCGGCTTCGGCGGGACGACCCAGGTCGCCGACGGCCCGGCGGGCGAGGTTCTGGACCGCACCATGCGCATCCGCTTCACGGCCGACACCGGCGGCGCCCTGCCCTGGAAGTTCGAGACGGAGCAGTTGGAGGTCGAACTGCGGGTCGGCGAGCCGGGGCTGATCTACTATTCGGCGGAGAACATTTCGTCGGTGCCGGTATCCGGCTCGGCGCTCTACAACGTCAACCCGGCCAAGGCGGGCCTCTACTTCACCAAGGTCCAGTGCTTCTGCTTCGAGGAGCAGACGCTGCAGCCGGGGCAGAAGGTGGATTTCGCGGTCTATTTCTACGTCGACCCGTCGATCGCCGACGATCCGGGGCTGGACGACGTCCACACCATCACCCTTTCCTACACCTTCTTCCGGTCGGACTCCGAGGAACTGGACGACGCCACGGAAGACTATTACAGAAGCGTCGAGCAGGCGAACCTGCCCGCCTATGACGATACTGGGGCCGATACGGCCCTGCTGACCCGCTGATTAAGAGTCAGCTGCTTTGGAAGTCGAAAGGTCGAGAACGGCATGAGCGACGTCACCGCCCACGAACACAGCGCTCCCTCCTCCGAGGACGGGATTCCGCATCCCTACCATCTGGTCAATCCCAGCCCGTGGCCGCTGCTGGGCGCGCTGGCGGGCGGTCTGTTCATGGGCGGCATGGTCGTCTACATGCACGATGGCGGCTGGTGGCTGGCGGCTCTGGGCGTTCTCTCCATCCTGGGCGTGATGTTCGGCTGGTGGCGCGACATCATCAACGAGTCGGTGAAGGAGAAGGCGCACACCTCGATCGTCAAGATCGGCCTGCGCTACGGCATGATGCTGTTCATCACGTCGGAAGTGATGTTCTTCGCCGCGTTCTTCTGGGCCTATTTCGACGCCCATTTGTTCATCGACGAGGCGCGGCAGTACGCCCGGGTGGAGGCGACGGGCGGCGTCTGGCCGCCGGAAGGGATCGTGAGCGTCCCGCCCTTCGGCCTGCCCTTCCTGATGACCATGATCCTGCTGCTGTCGGGCTGCACCGTCACCTGGGCGCACCACGCGCTGCGCGAGGGGCACATCAAGGAAGCGGCCCAGGCGCTCGCCATCACCGTCGGGCTCGGCGTCTTCTTCACGGGCTTCCAGGCCTATGAATACGTCCACGCCCATTTCGGCTTCACCGAAGGCATCTACGCTTCGACCTTCTACATGGCGACCGGCTTCCACGGCTTCCACGTGCTGATCGGCACCATCTTCCTGGCCGTCTGCTGGTGGCGGACGACCCAGGGCCATTTCACCAAGGAGAGCCATTTCGGCTTCGAGGCGGCGGCCTGGTACTGGCACTTCGTCGACGTGGTCTGGCTGTTCCTGTTCGCGGCCGTCTACTGGTGGGGCGCCGGCGCGGCGACCCACTAATCCCGGGTGGCGGAGTCCTATCCCGATATATCGCCGCTGAAGGCGGGGCTGGCCTGCGCCTGTCCCCGCTGCGGCCGGGGCAGGGTCTTCGACGGGTTCCTCAGCGTCGTCGACCATTGCCCGCATTGCGGACTGGCGTTGCGGGAGAATGACAGCGGCGACGGGCCGGCAATCTTCCTGATCTTCATCCTGGGCTTCTCAGGCGTGCCGCTGGCCTTCTGGATCGACAGCGCCTTCGATGTTCCCGCATGGATGCCGGGGCTGGTCGCTGGCATCTTCGTCATCGCGCTCGCCCTCCTGCTGCTGCGCCCGGCCAAGGCCTGTGTGCTGGCGCTCCAGTACCGGCACCGGCGCGACGATTTCGAAACGGGCGGCTGATCCCGCCGGAGAACGGCATGGCCCGCTTCCGACCCACCTTCTGGCCCACAGTCTGCGTCATTCCGATGCTCGCGATCCTGATCGGGCTGGGCACCTGGCAGGTCCAGCGCCTGCACTGGAAGCAGGACATCATCGCCACCATCGACGCCCGCATGGAAGCGGAGCCGACGGCGATGCCGGCCTCCTTCGACGATCCGAAGGAATGGGCCTACCGGCGGGTCTTCGTCGAAGGCGTTTTCGATCACGATCACGAACTCCACCTCGCCAGCCGCGTTCATGACGGCCAGGTCGGCGTGCATGTGGTGACGCCCCTTGCCCGCACCGATCCGGCGGGTGAGGGCGAGACCATCCTGGTCGACAGGGGCTGGGTTCCGGCCGACCGGCGCGCGCCGGAGACGCGGCCCGACAGCCAGCCGGCGGGGGAGGTCCGTGTGGAGGGCGTCCTGCGCGTCTCACGCGGGCAGGGCTGGATGCAGCCGGAGAACGACGCGCGCGCCAACCTCTGGTTCTGGCTGGACCTGCCGGCCATGGCAGACGCCGCCGGCATGGAGGCCGCGCCTCAGGTCATCCTGGAGGCCGCGCCCACAGCTCCGGGCGCGCTGCCCATCGGCGGCCAGACCAGGGTCGACATCCCGAACAACCATCTGGAATATGCCTTCACCTGGTACGCGCTGGCGGCGACGCTGCTCGGCGTCTACCTGGCCTTCCACTGGCGCCGGCCGCCCCACCGGCCCTCCGATCCCCGGTACTCCGATCCCGAAAGACGGCACGAGACATGACCGCCTATCAGACCGCCTACCAGACACTTGAAGCCCGCTTCGCGCGGATCGCCAAGCTCGACAACGCGCTGGGCACGCTGCAATGGGATACGGAGGTGATGATGCCGGACGGCGCGGCCGAAGCCCGCGCCGAGACGACGGCCACGCTCAGCGTCCTGCGCCACGAGATGCTGGTCGCGCCGGAGTTGGGCGACCTGCTGCCGGAAGCCGAGGCCGACAATGCGCTGGACGGCTGGCAGCGCGCGAATTTGGGCGAGATGGCGCGGCTGTGGACCCACGCCACCGCCGTCCCGGCCGATCTGGTGGAGGCCAATTCCAGGGCTGTCTCCCGGTGCGAGATCGCCTGGCGCACCGCGCGGAAGGAAAGCGACTTCGCTTCCCTGTTGCCGTCGCTGACGGAAGTGCTTGCCCGGCAGCGGGAGATCGCGGCCGTGAAGGCGGCGAAGCTGGGCGTGCCGCTCTACGACGCCCTTCTCGACAGCTACGAACCCGGCGGCCGGTCGGACCGGATCGACGCGGTGTTCGAGGATCTGGCCGCCTTTCTGCCGGGTTTCGTCGACGAGGCGCTGGCCCATCAGGCGCGCCAGCCGGCGGTCGAACGTCCGCTTGGGCCTTTCCCGGTGGAAAGCCAGAGGGCGCTGGGCGTCCGGCTGATGGAGGCGGTCGGCTTCGATTTCGACCGCGGCCGGCTGGATATCAGCCTGCACCCCTTCTGCGGCGGCAGCGACGACGATGTGCGGATCACCACCCGCTATGACGAGGCGGACTTCACCAGTTCCCTGATGGGCGTGCTGCACGAGACCGGCCACGCGCTCTATGAGCAGGGGCGGCCGGCGGACTGGCGCTATCAGCCGGTCGGGCTGGCGCGGGGCATGAGCATGCATGAAAGCCAGTCGCTCATCATCGAGATGCAGGCCAGCCGCTCCCGGCAGTTCCTCTCCTACGCCGCGCCGCTGATGCGCGACGCGTTCGGCGGCTCCGGCCCGGCCTGGGAGGCAGACAACCTCTATCGCCTCTATACGCGGGTCGAGCGTGGCTTCATTCGCGTCGACGCCGACGAGGCGACCTATCCCGCCCATGTCATCCTGCGCTACCGGCTGGAGAAGGCGCTGATCGAAGGCGACATGGAACTGGCCGATCTGCCGGAGGCCTGGAACCGCCAGATGACCGACATGCTGGGCGTGACCCCGCCGAACGACGCGCTGGGCTGCCTTCAGGACATCCACTGGCCCGGAGGGGCCTGGGGCTATTTCCCGACCTATACGCTGGGCGCGATGACGGCGGCCCAGCTTTTCGACGCCGCCTGCCGCGCGGATTCCGACATCCTGCCCGGCATCGGCCGGGGCGATTTCGCGCCGCTGGTCGGCTGGCTGCGGGAAAATGTCCACGGCCAGGGCTCCCGCTACGCCACGGACGAACTCCTGACCCGCGCCACCGGCCGGCCGCTGGACGCCGAAGTCTTCAAGCGGCACCTGCGGACGCGCTATCTGGAGGCCTGAAGGCCACTGATTGATCCCTCCCGGCGGGAAGCCTAGCATCGACGGCGCGCGTGGGAACGGGGAGGATCGTCCTTGTCGGGAACGTTGGTGCTGGTCGGACTTGCCGGTCATGTGGCCCTGCTGCTCTGGGGCCTGCACATGGTCAAGAGCGGCATCCTGCGCGCCTATGGGGTCGATCTGCGCCGCGTTCTGGGCGCGGGGCTGAAGCACCGGTTCACCGCTTTCCTCTCCGGCCTGGGCGTCACCGCGATCCTGCAAAGCAGCACGGCGACCGCGCTGATGACCGCCTCCTTCACCGCCGGCGGCGTGGTCAATCTGGCGCCGGCGCTGGCGATCATGCTGGGGGCGGACGTGGGGACGACCCTGATCGTCCAGGCCCTGTCCTTCAACGTCTCCTTCATCTCGCCGCTGCTGATCCTGGCGGGCGTCGTGGCGTTCAAGCGCGGCGGCCGGACGCGGACCCGCGATCTCGGCCGCGTCGCGACCGGGCTCGGCCTCATGTTGCTGGCGCTTCGGCTGCTGCTGGGAACGCTGGAGCCGGTGGAGGCGTCCGACACCGTCGCCACCATCTTCGCCGCCATCACGGACGAACCGCTCCTGGCCGTGCTGATCGCCGCGGCGATGACCTGGGCCATCCATTCCAGCGTCGCGGTGGTTTTGCTGATCGCCTCCTTCGCGACGGCCGGCATCCTGACGCCGATTGCGGCCCTGGCGCTGGTGCTGGGGGCCAATCTGGGCGCGACGCTGCCGGCGCTGATCTCCAATCTGGGGCCAAACCCCGCCGATCGGCGGCTGCCGGTCGGGAACCTGGCCTTCCGGGCCTTGGGCTGTCTCGCCGCGCTGCCCTTCCTGCCGGGGATCGCCGATGCGCTCGCCCTGCTGGGGCCGGGAGCGGGACGGGCGGCGGTGAACTTCCACACCGCCTTCAACATCGCGCTCGCGATCGTTTTCCTGCCGCTCCTGGGGCCTGTCTCGCGGCTCCTCGTCCGGTTCTTCCCGGAACAGGACAGGCAGGCCGACCCCGCGACGCCCCATTATCTCGACGAGGGCGCGCTGAAGACGCCCTATATCGCGCTCGCCAACGCCGCGCGGGAGGCGATGCGGATGGCCGACGTGGTGGAGACGATGCTGCGCGGGTCGCTGGAGGTGTTTCATTCCGACGACCGCAAGAAGGTCGCGGAGATCAGTCGAATGGACAATATCCTCGACCGGCTGCATGAGGCGATAAAGCTCTATTTGACGGAGATGACGCTCGACCAGCTCTCCGACCAGGACCGGCGGCGCTGCTCGGACATCCTCGTCTTCACGACCAATCTCGAACATGCCGGCGACGTGATCGACAAGAACCTGATGGAGCTGGCGGCCAAGAAGATCAAGCACCAGCTCAGCTTCTCCCAGGAAGGGATGGCGGAGATCGACAATCTCCATGGCCGGCTGCTGGACAACATGCAGCTTGCCATCGCCGTCTTCATGAACGGCGATTCCCGCTCCGCCCGCCGGCTGCTCACGGAGAAGGAGACGTTCCGCGACCTTGAGCGCGCGGCGACCGACAGCCATTTCGGCCGCCTCCGCGACGGCCGGACCGCCAGCATGGAAACCAGCGCCCTCCATCTCGACATATTGCGCGACCTGAAACGCGTGAACTCCCACCTCGCCGCCACCGCCTACCCGATCCTCGACCAGACCGGCGAACTCCGCCACAGCCGCCTCAAGGACCGGAAGGAGGCGCAGGGGTAGGGGAATCAGCCGGCGTTCTCCTCGACATGCTTCGAGAGCGAACTGATCCAGCGGCCCAGCACATCGGCGTGCCCCGGCAGTCGGCCGAAGATGAAGATGGCCACCGGTTCGGCATAGGTGTGGACGGTGCGGTTCCGGTCTTCAACCATCTCCAGCGCGTGCTGGGCGTCGGCATCGGACAACCAGCCCATGCTCCGGGCGTAGCGGATGGAGGCGCGTGGGGAGGCCGCGCGCAGCCCTTCATGCTCGGCGGCCTTCAGCGTGGCCTTCCAGACGATCTCGCAGGTGAATTCGAACCGCTGGATCGCCGCATCGCGCTCGATGGCTGTGGGGGCTTCGATATGCGCGAGTTCCTGAAAACGGCCGAAGGCCTGCCGGGCTCTCCCGATCAGCGATCTCAGCTCCTCCACAGGATGCCCTCCGTGCGGATGCGGTCGGCGAAGGCGGGGGAAATGCCGGCCATGTCCACCACATCCACGAAATAGGGCACCGTGCTTTCCTCCAGAGCCTGGTTGATCCGGGCGAAGATTCCGGCTGGAAGCGCTTCGACCGGATCGACGGCGAGGTCGATATCGCTGCCATGCCGCCAGTCGCCGCGCGCGCAGGAGCCGAAAAGGTAGACCCGCGCGCCGCGATCCTCCAGCACCTCGTCGACGATCCGCCTCACACGATCCAGAGATCGCCGCCGGATCGTCGCTTCGTCATTGGTTCGCAACTCGATCATGGGAGCCAGTATACTGATGATGAGAGGCCGGTGTTGCGGGATATCATGCAAAGCCGAGGAACAGGGCGAGCGAGCGCGAGACCGCCAGCATGGTTTCGTCGTCGAGGCGGCCGAACGGCTTGCCGACCCGCTCCCGTTTCACCGACATGATCTTGTCCACCATGATCTGCGACGGTATGCGCAGGCCGTTTGTCGGCGAAGGCTCAACCGTCAGCCGGATCAACGGCGCATCCACCATTGTCCCTGATACCAGCAGCACCGTGAGAGTGCCGACCTGGTCGAACTGGTCGGACTGGATGACAAGGGCGGGGCGCGGTTTTCCGAAATCGCCGGGCAGGGCGACCGTGATGAGGTCGCCGCGCCTCACTCCTCATCCCCCAAGATCGACCATGGCGGCGTCCATGAACGCGTTCAAATCGTGATCGGCCGCATCGGCGGCTGCCACGACCAGCGCCTGCCGTCGGCATTCCTCGGCGAAGCCGGCCCGTCTCGTGTCGGGCACCCAGATTTGCACCGGCCTCAGACCGGCGGCCCGCAGGGCGTCGCGCCGCTTCTGAACCCTTTCATTGACCGATGAGGGCATGACAGCCTCCACGATTGTTACATGTAACAAATGGAGGAGAAGGGGACGGCCGTCAACCGGAATCCTGAAAGCGAAGGCCCAACCCGACGCCGCCGCTTGCGCCGGGTTCGGCAACCTCGCTAGGGTACGGCCGCCTTTTCCTGGGAGTTTACCGGTCTTGCGTTACATCAGCACCCGGGGCGAAGCCCCGGCCCTTTCGTTCGAAGACGTGCTGCTGGCGGGCCTCGCCCGCGATGGCGGGCTCTACGTGCCCGAAAGCTGGCCCGCGATCGGCGCGGACGATCTGCGCGCGATGCGCGGCCTCACCTATCCCGAGATCGCGGTGCGGGCCTTGATCCGATCCTCCAGAGACGACAGGTCGAGCCGCTCGACATAGGCCCAGAACAGCCGCGCCGGGTGGTCCGGACCGATCAGGCTGTCGAGGTCCAGCGCCCGCAATTCGATCTGGCCACGCTCCGGCTCGCGAAGCCGGGGCCGGCCACCGCCTGCACCCGCCGCCGGAGCCCGATGTTCGGACAATCCCTCGAACAGTTCCTCCGCCATCGCCCCCTCGCCGAACCATGACAACGCTCGGATCAGGGAATCAAATCGAGGCCGCTTCGACAATCACATTCCAGCCCGCACCAACCAAAAGATTCACAGGCTCTGAGCCCGTCGAAGGGTGCGCGCCCAAAAGGTTCGACAGACTCACCATGAGGGTGCTGGGCGAGTTGTTCCTTTGCTGGTCATTCCGATGAATCCCGCTCGCCATCGGCGCCCCATGGATGCTGGATCAAGACCAGCATGACATTGTTTTTATTGGTCATTCCCGACTTGATCGGGAATCCATAGGCCGGCGACGCCTCGCCAGTAGCGAAGGACCGGGCGCTATCCTGCCCGCCCCTTGTTGGTCATTCCCGACTTGATCGGGATCCATGGGCCGGCGACGCCGCGCCGGTGGCGAAGGACCGGACGCGGTCCCGCCTGCCATCGACGCCGGATGGATGCTGGATCAAGTCCAGCATGACATTGTTTTTGTTGGTCATCCCCGACTTGATCGGGAATCCATGGGCCAGCGACGCCGTGCCGGCGGCGAAAGACCGGGCACTATCCTGCCGGTCCCTTGTTGGTCATTCTGGACTTGATCGGGAATCCATGGGCCGCCGCCGCCTCACCGGCGGTGAAGAACCGGACGCAATTCCGCCCGCCATCGACGCCCCATGGATGCCGGATCGGGGTCCGGCATGACGATGATGGAAGGAAGCGACGGCCCCCGAGCAGACGCCGCCGCTTGCGCCGGGTTCGGCAACCTCGCTAGGGTACGGCCGCCTTTTCCTGGGAGTTTACCGGTCTTGCGTTACATCAGCACCCGGGGCGAAGCCCCGGCCCTTTCGTTCGAAGACGTGCTGCTGGCGGGCCTCGCCCGCGATGGCGGGCTCTACGTGCCCGAAAGCTGGCCCGCGATCGGCGCGGACGATCTGCGCGCGATGCGCGGCCTCACCTATCCCGAGATCGCGGTTCGTGTGATGACGCCGTTCCTGGGCGGCGCGATCCCCGAAGCCGATTTCCGGCGGATCGTCGCGGACGCCTATTCGGGCTTCGAGCATCCGGCCATAGCGCCGCTGGTCCAGCTCGACGAGCGGTTCTGGCTGATGGAGCTGTTCCACGGGCCGACCATCGCGTTCAAGGATTACGCCCTGCAACTGGTCGGACGCCTGTTCGACCATTTCCTGGCGAAGCGCGGCAGCCGCGTGACCATCGTCGGCGCGACCTCCGGGGATACCGGTTCCGCCGCCATCGAAGCCTGCCGCGACCGGGAGGCGATGGACATCTTCATCCTGCATCCCAAGGGCCGCGTGTCCGACGTGCAGCGCCGGCAGATGACGACGGTGCCGGCCGCTAACGTCCACAACATCGCGATCGACGGATCGTTCGACGATTGCCAGGATCTCGTGAAGGCGATGTTCAACGATCCCGCCTTCCGGGACGAGATGGCGCTCTCGGCGGTCAACTCGATCAACTGGGCGCGGATCATGACCCAGATCGTCTATTACGTCGCCGGGGCCGTAGCGCTGGGCGCGCCCGACCGGCGGATCGCCTTCGCCGTCCCGACCGGCAATTTCGGCAACATCTACGCGGCCTATGGCGCGCGGGCGATGGGGCTGCCGGTGGAGAAGCTGATCGTCGGGTCCAACACCAACGACATACTGGACCGCTTCTTCAAGACCGGCGAGATGGCGATGACCCCGGTAGTGCCAACCATCAGCCCGTCGATGGACATCCAGATATCCAGCAATTTCGAGCGGCTGCTGTTCGACCTCCACGACCGGGACGGCAAGGCGCTGGCCGGCCAGATGCGGTCCTTCCGCGAGGCGCGGTCCTTCAAGGTCTCGGCCGCACAGATGGAACGCGCCCGCGCGCTGTTCGACAGCCACCGGCTGGACGATGACGGCATCCGCCGGACGATCGCGGAGACCCATCGCGAGACGGGGCAACTGATCGACCCGCATACGGCGGTCGGGCTCGCCGCCGCCCGCGCCTGCCCCGCCGATCCGGACGTGGCCGTGGTCTCGCTCGCCTGCGCCCACCCGGCGAAATTCCCCGATGCGGTGGAGGCGGCGTCCGGCATCCGTCCCGCTTTGCCGCCGAAGCTGGCCGATCTGTTCGAGCGGGAGGAGCGGCTGACCGCGCTCCCCAACGATCTCGGGACCATTCAGAAACATGTGCGCGACGCCGTCGCGCGGAGGGAAGCGGCATGACCGCCCGGATCACCACCAGGATCACCACGCTCGACAATGGCTTGCGGGTCGTCACCGATCCGATGGCCTCGGTCGAAAGCGCGACGCTCGGCGTCTGGGTCGGCGTCGGCACGCGGGACGAGGCGCCGGAGGTCAACGGCGTCGCCCATCTTCTGGAGCATATGGCCTTCAAGGGCACACGCCGCCGCTCGGCGCTCGCGATCGCGCAGGAGATCGAGGCGGTGGGCGGCTACCTCAACGCCTACACCAGCCGGGAGAACACGGCCTACTACGCCCGCGTGCTGAAGGAGGATACGGGCCTGGCGCTGGATATCCTGGCGGACATTCTCCAGCACTCCGTCTTCGACGCCGAGGAGTTGTCGCGTGAGCGGGCGGTGGTGCTGCAGGAGATCGGGCAGGCGAACGACACGCCCGACGACATCATCTTCGATCATTTCCAGGAAACGGCGTTCCCCGACCAGCCGCTGGGTCGGCCGGTGCTGGGATCGGCGGAGATCGTGCGCAACCTGTCCCGCGACGCGGTGGCGGGATATCTCGGCGCGCATTATGGCGGGCCGCGCATGGTGCTGACGGCGGCGGGCGCGGTCGATCATGACCGGCTGGTCGCGCAGGCGGCCGAGGCGTTCCGCGACCTTCCGGCCGTAGCCCCGGTCGGCCCGCAGGCCGCGCGCTATGCCGGCGGCGATTTCCGCCGGAACCGCGACCTGGAGCAGTTGCACCTGATCGTCGGCTTCGACGGCGTCGGCTATCATGACCCGGATTTCTACGCCGAATCGGTGCTGTCGACGCTGCTGGGGGGCGGCATGTCCTCCCGCCTGTTCCAGGAGATCCGGGAGAAGCGGGGGCTGGTCTATTCGATCTACAGCTTCTCCAGCTTCTATGTCGATGGCGGCATCTTCGGCATCTATGCCGGAACCGGGGAGGAGGACGTGACGGAGCTTCTGCCCGTCCTCTGCGACGAGATCGTGAAGGTCGCCGAGGACGCGACGGAGGAGGAGGTCTCCCGCGCCCGCGCCCAGATGAAGGCGAGCCTGCTGATGGGGCTGGAATCGACCATGGCGAGGGCGGAGCAGGTGGCCCAGCAGATGCTGATCTATGGGCAACCCCAGGGGCTGGACGAGATCGTGGCCAAAATCGACGCGGTGGATGTCGAGGCCGTCCGCCGGGTCGCGCGGCGTCTCCGCAACGGCCCGCCGACCATCGCCGCGCTGGGACCGACGGGGCGGCTTGAAAGCCATGACAGCATCCGGTCGCGACTGGCGTGACGCCGGGAGTGGGAAGGCGGGGGCCTTGATCGGCTTCCTGAAGGCCGGCGGCAGGTCGCTGCCCGCCATCCGCATCGAAACCGGCCGATCCTATCTCCGCCCGCCCCAGGCCAGGGATTGGGCCGCCTGGGCGACCCTGCGGGAGGAAAGCCGCGCCTTCCTGACGCCGTGGGAGCCGACATGGCCCGCCGACGCCCTTGGCAAGGCCGCCTTCATGCGGCGGCTGAAGCGGCAGACGGGGGAATGGCGGCGCGATGAAGGCTACAGCCTCCTTCTCTTCGACCGTCAGACCGACAGGCTCCAGGGCGGGATCGGCTTCTCCAACGTCCGGCGCGGCGTCGCCCAGATGGCGTCTGTCGGCTACTGGGTCGGCGAACGGTTCGCCGGCGCCGGCCTGATGACGGAAGCCCTGCGCGCCGCCGCGGGCTTTGCGTTCACGCAGTTGGGTTTCCATCGGATCGAGGCGGTCTGCCTGCCGACGAACGAGCGCAGCAAGCGGCTCCTGGCGCGGACGGGGTTCATGCAGGAAGGTTATGCCCGCGCCTATCTCCGCATCGACGGGGCATGGCAGGACCATCTGATGTTCGGCCTGCTGAGGCGCGACTTCGAACGCGCGGGACAGGCCGTGGCCGAAGCCGGGACCGTGACTGGGCCGCCGGAAGAGCTTCACGCCAAGGTGACTGGCGGGTGATCCGCGGCGTTGTTAGGTAGGGGGCAGGCTTCAGGACGAACACGGGCTTCCATGGCTCCCTCCCCATCCGACCATGACGATCGGGCGTCCCCCGCCCCGTTCCGGCTGCGCCGGTGGCTGCCGCTCGGCGTGCTGGCGCTGGGGCTGGCGGGTTTCTTCGCCTTCGGCCTCGATGATTATCTGAATTTCGAAACGTTGCGCGACCGTCACGCCGCATTGACCGCGCTGGTCGCGGAGAATCGCTGGGCGGCGGCCTTCCTCTATCTCGCCGTCTATGTGCTGGCGGTGGCCTTCTCCATCCCCGGCGCCACCGTTCTGACTCTGATCGGCGGTTTCCTCTTCGGCATCCTCCTGGGGTCGGTGCTGGTGGTGATCGGCGCGACGGCGGGGGCCGTTTGCGTCTTCCTGGCGGCCCGCACGGCGCTGGGCGATGTCCTGCGACGCAGGGCGGGGCCTTGGCTCAGGCGGCTTGAGGCGGGGTTCAGAGAGAACGCGTTCAGCTATATGCTGACCCTGCGGCTGCTGCCCGTCGCGCCCTTCTGGCTGGTCAATCTGGCGCCGGCCTTCCTGGGCGTCGGCCTGCCGACCTACGTGCTGACCACCTTCATCGGCATCATTCCCGGCACGATCGTCTATGTCGGCATCGGCAGCGGGCTGGGCGCGACCCTGGAATCGGGAAGCGACCCAGATCTCGGCATCATCTTCGAGCCGCACATCCTGCTGCCGCTGATCGGGCTGGCGCTGCTCAGCCTGCTGCCGGTCGTCATCAAGGCGGTGCGCCGGCGTCGGGGATTGCCGCCGGGACTGGCCTCATGACGGGACGGATCGAAGCCGATCTCTGCGTCATCGGGGCGGGGTCCGGCGGGCTGTCGGTCGCCGCCGGCGCGGCGCAGATGGGGGCCGACACGGTGCTCATCGAAAAGGGGGAGATGGGCGGCGACTGCCTGAACTATGGCTGCGTGCCATCGAAGGCTCTGATCGCCGCCGCCAACGCCGCCCACGCCGTTCGACACGCCGGCCGCTTCGGGATCGCGGCGCGGGAGCCGGAGGTCGATTTCGGCGGGGTCAGCCGCCATGTCCGGGGCGTCATCGACGCCATCGCGCCGATCGACAGCCAGGAGAGGTTCGAGGGCCTGGGCGTCCGCGTCATCCGCGCCCATGCCCGCTTCACCGGCCCCGACACGGTGCGCGCCGGCGATGTCGAGGTGAAGGCCAGGCGCTTCGTCATCGCCACCGGATCGACGGCTGCCGCACCGCCCATCCCCGGCCTGGACGCCGTGCCCTACCTGACAAACGAGACGGTCTTCGGTCTGACGGCTGCCCCGTCCCACCTGATCGTCATCGGCGGCGGGCCGATCGGCATCGAACTGGCGCAGGCCCATCGCCGGCTGGGCTGCCGGGTGACGGTGCTGGAAAAGGCCGCGATCCTGCCGAAGGACGATCCGGAGTTGGTGGCCGTCGTCCGGGCGTCGCTGACGGACGACGGCGTCGATGTCCGGGAGAAGGCGGAAATCGTCGGCATAGAGCCGGAGGGCGAGGGCGCGGCGGTCATCCTCCGCAGCCAGACGGGGGAGGAACGGCTGACGGCCTCCCACCTGCTGGTCGCGACCGGCCGCAAGCCGGTGCTGGACGGGCTGGATCTGGAGAAGGCCGGCGTCAAGCGCACCGACCGAGGACTTACCGTCGACGCCCGCCTGCGCACGACGAACCGGCGGGTCTACGGCGTCGGCGACGCGGTGGGCGGTTACCAGTTCACCCATATGGCCGGCTACCATGCCGGCATCGTCATTCGGAACATCCTGTTCCGGTTGCCGGCGAAGGTCGATGCCACGGCGATGCCCTGGGTCACCTACACCGATCCCGAACTGGCGCAGGTCGGCCTGACGGAAGCCGGGGCGCGCGAGCGGCATCCCGATATCCGCGTGCTCCGCTGGCCGTTCGCGGAGAACGACCGCGCCCGGACGGAACGGAACACGGCTGGCCTGGTAAAGCTGGTGACCACCCCGCGCGGCCGCATCCTGGGCGCCGGAATAGCCGGCCCCCATGCCGGCGAACAAATCCATCTCTGGACCCTCGCGGTGGGCCGGAAGATGAAGATCGGCGCGATCGCCGGCATGATCGCGCCCTATCCGACGCTGGGGGAGGCGGGCAAGCGCGCCGCCGGCGACTTCTACACCCCCTCCCTCTTCAGCGACCGCACCCGAAAGCTGGTCCGCCTCCTGCTGAAGCTGCCCTGATCCCGACCATCCCAACCGTGGTTTTCCCCTCTCCTGCTTGCGGGAGAGGGAGGGGCCCGCCGCGAAGCGGTGGGAGGGTGAGGGTTTTGGTCCAACCCGGATAGATAGGTGACAGATTAGACTGGAGACACGGATGACAGGTCTCAAGATCGTCGTAGCGAGCGGAACGTTCGTAGCCGCCGGGCGGCGGCTACAGCCGGATCGCCGTTTCCTCCTTTACCGACCGGATCACCATCATCGTGAAGAAGCGCGCCACATTGTCATCGTCGCGAAACAGCCTGTCGCACAGCGCGTCGAACTCCTCCATGTCCGTGAGGCGCAGCAACAGCACGACATCGATGTCGCCGGTAACGTCATAGATCTGCGCGACCGCTTCCTCCTTCATCGCGCGGTCGGTGAAGCGGCGCATCTGCTGCTCGCCGTGCAGCTTCAGTTCCACCGTCACCAGCGCCTTCAGCGTACGCCCTGCCTTGGACGGGTTCAGGATCGCCACGATGCGGTCGATGATTCCGGCCTTTCGCAGGCGGCGGATGCGGCGCAGGCAGCTTGAGGGAGACAGCCCGACCTCGTCGGCCATGTCGGCGTTGGTTCGCGAAGCATCCCGTTGCAGCAGGTTCAGGAGCTTCCTGTCGAGCTGGTCCATCCCCCACGCCCTCATCTCATCCGGGTGATGCAATAAAATTGCACAAGTCCGCAATCTTTGACCACAACTGCGAACAGGTTCGCGGTAGGAAACTCGGGCAACAACGGGATTGCCCACCATGGCGCTCATCGGAAAAATCGCGCGCAAGACGCTGGACACGCTGGATGTCTACTGGACGCTCATCCGGATCGTCGTTCCGGTGACCATCGCGGCCGAACTGCTGATGCGCCTGGGCG
The DNA here is from genome assembly GCF_039839375.1 of Inquilinus sp. CAU 1745. Taxonomy (NCBI): domain Bacteria; kingdom Pseudomonadati; phylum Pseudomonadota; class Alphaproteobacteria; order Rhodospirillales; family Rhodospirillaceae; genus Inquilinus; species Inquilinus sp. CAU 1745. The sequence continues at coordinate 111,052 of NZ_JBDOQU010000002.1, read as the reverse complement.
TGATCGAGGCCGTGTCCCCGCTGCTCGCGCCAATCATGGGGTTCTACGGGCTGCCGGCGGAACTGGGGCTCGCCCTGCTCACCGGGATGCTCGTCGGCGTCTGGGGTGCGGTCCCGATGATCTTCACCCTGGCGCCGGCATCGTCCTTGACCGTCGCCGACATCTCGGTCCTCTCGGCGCTTCTGCTGTTCGCGCACGGCCTGCCCATCGAACAGAAGATCGTCCAGAAGGCCGGGCCGGGATTCCTCGTCACGACGCTTATCCGGATCGCCGGCGGCATGATCTACGCCGCGCTGCTGCATCAGATCCTGGCCGCCACCGGCTGGCTCGCCCAACCTCTCGATCCCGCCTGGATCCCGATGAGCGAAACCACCGACTGGATGGGCTTCCTCCAGGGCCTGTTCGAGACCGCGGTGACGATGCTGGTCATCCTCGTGGTGCTGGCCTGGGGGCTTGAACTTCTGAAACTGTCCGGGCTTCTGGATTTGCTGATGGCGTCCCTGAACCCGCTGCTGCGGCTTGCCGGCATAGAGGGCGACGCACGCCATCTCACGGCCATCGGAATGTTCCTTGGCATCTCCTATGGCGGGGGGCTGCTGATCCGCGAATCCCGCACCGGCGGGATCGCGCCGCGCCAGATTTTCCTGTCCTGCGTCTTCATGGGGTTCGCCCATGGCATCATTGAGGACACGCTCCTCGTCATGGCGCTCGGCGCCGATTTCACCGCCATCCTCGTCGGCCGGATGATCTTCGCAGTGGCCGCGACGGCGCTGATCGCACGGCTCATCTTGCGGATTCCGGACAGGAAGTTTTTCCTGTGGATGTTCGGGGAGAAATCTCCCGCCGGGCAATAGAAGCGCCGGGCGGGTTGCGCTATCCCTTTCACCCGGCACGGAAAGCCCGGTAGAACTGGATTGTCCTTCCACGATTCGGGGCCTCTCCTCTTGCCGCCGATCTATCCGACGCTCTCGATCCTTGTCCGAAAGTCCCTGAAGGCCCTGATGGCGATGGGCGGGCTGCCGCTGGTCGCGCTGTTCGGGATCGGGGCCTTCGCCTTCTTCGTCCAGCTTTCCGAGGAGGTGCTGGAGGGCGAGACCCATGGCTGGGACGAGGCTGTGCTGCTGGCCATGCGGGTTCCCGGCGACATGTCGAACCCTCTGGGCCCGCACTGGCTGGAGGAGGCGGCCCGCGACATCACCTCACTGGGCGGCTACGCCGTGCTGTGGCTCGTCTCGCTGGCCGCCATCGGCTACCTGCTGATGGTCCGGGAGCGGGCCGAGGCGATGCTGGTCGCGGTCTCCGTGGCCGGCGGAACGGCGCTCAACTCCCTCCTGAAGATCGGCTTCGGCCGTCCGCGTCCGGAACTGGTCTCCCCCCTGGCCGACGTCTTCACCGCCAGCTTCCCCAGCGGCCACGCCATGATGTCCGCCGTCACCTACCTGACGCTGGGCGTGATGCTCGCCCAGACGCAGGAGAAGCGCCGGGCGGCGGCGTTCATCCTGGCGATGGCGGCGATCGTGACGGTGCTGGTGGGGGTGAGCCGGATCTATCTCGGCGTCCACTGGCCGTCGGACGTGCTGGCCGGCTGGTGCGCCGGGGCGGCCTGGGCGATGTTCTGCTGGGTCGCGGCCGCCTGGTTCGACATGCGCCGCCGGGCGAAGCGGCCGGAATGACGGCGCTTTCCGCCACCGCCCGCAGCCTTTCCGCGCGGCTGCTGGTTTTCACGATCTTCTTCGTGATGCTGGCGGAGGTGCTGATCTACACGCCCTCCATCGCGCGTTTCCGCCTGACCTGGCTGGAGGAGAAGCTGGCGGCCGGGCACCTGGCGGCGCTGTCCGTCGCCGCCGCGCCGGAAGGCATGGTGACGCCGGAGATCGAGCAGGAGCTGCTGAACCATGTCGGCGCCTATGTCATCGATCTGCGCAAGCCGGGCGAGGACACCTACATGCTGGGCATGGCCCCGGCCCCGGCGACGCCGACCGATGCGGTCGACCTCCGCGAGCGGTCGCCCGCCCGGCTGATCGTCGATGCCTTCGACACGCTGTTCAACGGCGGCGACCGGGTGATCCGGCTGATCGGCATGTCGCCGCGCGACCCGGAGGCCTATGTCGAGCTGGTGCTGGACGAAGCGCCTCTCAGGGCCGGGATGGTGGATTACTCCAACCGCATCCTCGGCCTCTCCATCGTCATCTCGCTGTTCACCGCCGGGCTCGTCTTCCTGTCGCTGCACCGGATGCTGGTCGTGCCGATGACGCGGCTGACCGAGAAGATGGTGGCGTTCCGGGAGAATCCGGAGGATGGCGACACCATCATCCGACCCTCCGGCCGGTCGGATGAGATCGGGGTCGCCCAGCGGCAGCTCCACGACATGCAGATCGCGCTGCGCGGCGCGCTGAAGCAGAAGGAAAGGCTGGCGGCGCTGGGCACCGGCATCACCAAGATCAACCACGATTTGCGGAACATTCTTTCCACTGCCGCCCTGCTCTCAGAGCGGCTGGGCTTGTCAGACGATCCGGAGGTGAAGCGGACGACGCCCCGGCTGCTGGAATCGATCAACCGCGCGGTGGAGCTGTGCCAGCACACGCTGGCCTACACGCGGGAGAACGCGCCGCCGCTCCGCCGGACGGACTTCCCGGCCCGCGCGCTGGTCGATTCGGCCGAGGCGGATGCGACGACGGTCCGGCAGGGTCTCGCCCGCTGGGTCAACGATGTGCCCGACGCGCTGACGCTGACCGCGGACCGGGAACAGTTGCTGCGCGCGCTGGTCAATCTGGGCCGCAACGCCTTCCAGGCTGGGGCCGGGACGGTGACCGTCGGCGCGGAAACAACGCCGGACGCCGTCATGCTCACCGTCGCCGATGACGGGCCGGGCCTGCCGCCACGGGCGCGGGACCATCTCTTCCAGCCTTTCGCGGGCACGGCGCGCGCAGGCGGCACGGGCCTCGGCCTCGCCATCGCGCGGGAAATACTGGTCGCACACAAGGGCGATCTGCGCCTCCGGGAAAGCACCGCGCGCGGCACGGTCTTCGAACTGGTGCTGCCGGCGTCGAACGGCGGCTGAACGCTTCAGCTATACCAGTGGAGAACATAAGAAATAATGCCTAATTATATACTTGAGAAAAGCGATGGAGTCGGATAACCATACGCATCGACAGGCTGGCGCTGACGACATCAGCCTTGACGAGATTCCCCGCTACCGTGAGGTGGCAATCTTGATTAGAGACTGGCGGATGGAAGACGGGGAGTATGAGTCGCTTGTTCTTGATCTTTGCCGGCTTTGGAACGTCCGTCTGGAGAAAAAGCGTAGTTGACCATCTCAGGCAACGTCTCGTGGTATAGAAAAATTAGCCTCTCGTTGAGGTTATTTAGCTTTTCTACGGTAGCAATGTAACTGTCAAAGGCCAAGATATCTGTCTTCTTCTTGGGCTTGACTCTCTGGATCGTGATTGATTCTGGGTCGTCGTCCCCATAGGGCCAGAAGCCATGGACGATCATGTTTCGCTCTTCTGAAGCGTCAGACAGGCGCTGTCGAATGTCTTCCGTGCGCTGTAACTTCACGGGGTTGTCCGCAAAAATGGCGCGGCGACATTTGGCCCATTGACGGATTAGAGGCTTTGCGGACACCGGGAAGGGGTCTTTCTCGATAATGTGCCGGGTGGCCGGATGGCGTCTCGTGAACATCAGGTCGCGAAACAGGATGCCCTCTATCCTGCCCCACCATGTCACGATGGCTCCGGTGAGGCTGACCAACAGCGGGTCGATATTCTCAGGGATTCTGCAAGCCATGTCGGACACCGATAAAGACGAGAACCTGGAACAAGCCAAGCGCATCATGGAGCGGCTGGTGAAGACGCCGCCCAAACCCAGAACCGCAGAGGAGGCGAAACGACCCAATCTGCCTGACAATGGGTCGGCCCCCGATTGCCCCAAACCTAAGAGTGGACTCTAGGGCAGTTACGCGGAATGATGCCAGCATACGTTGCTGGGGGGCAGATTTGTTTCTAGAGAAGCATTCGCGGTTTTTCCGCCGCTACAACATCACGTTTGCACCGCGCCACAAGGGGGCTCCTTACCTACCGCTTAGCGCGGATCCTAGCGAGTACAGTATTCGCGACGCGCTTCAAGAGTGCATTGACGCCGAACAGGCCATGGATGTTCAGCCAAACGGTGACATCATCGAGCTAATGGCCGTCGAACACAGGCCGCGGCAAAAAGCGCTTGTGATGCTGTTTCACCGGGCAAGCCCGAATGCGGCAGAGCCGGCGTATCGAAAGAAGGCCAGGGCGCAGGCGGGAAGAAAGGTCACGGTGAGAGAGTCCGTGAAGCAGAAAGACGAAGAACAGTCGGTTTCGGCCCACCTAGTCATTCACGATACCCAAATCGAGCGTGGCGTATTTCGAGCTGCGCTTGAGGAAATTCCCGGCATCAGCATGAGCGCTGCTAGGCTGATCGCCGCTAAGGCCCTGAGTGAATATCGATACGATTTCGAGCGGAACAGGCTGACAAAGCAGACATATTCCGTGGTGAAGGCAGAAGGCTTAAAGTCAGAAACGCTGACGAATGCGCTAAAGGATGGGCAGATCAACTTCATAACGCTTGTGCGCCCAGCCAAACCCGATTTCATCGACTCGGAAGGTTTGTTTGAGCCGATCAATGAAGTCATGAAGATCAGGGTTACAGGAAGTCTCACAAGTAGGAACTGGCGAGAGAGAATATTGAATCTCGCTGAGCGTGCGAAGGAAGACGGATGGCAGGATTTCAACATCGATATAGGTTTGGAAGATAACCGCAAGCGAACAGTGAAGCTCGATAGGGATCAACAGGCAAAAGAAATACTGTTTGTGCGATCAGAACTTGTGCAATTCGGCGTAGCCTTACCGGTGTGCAGCGTCGATTTTTCTGATGAAGTTATACGAAAGGCCACCGCGATAGCCAAGGAATAACCGCTCGGCGGAGTTCAGTTGGATGAATGTTCTTTACTATCCGTTGCGCTATCTCGTCTTGAAGGACGAGTGCGGTCGACCTGTATACAGGCGGAACTTGATTTCTGCTCTCGCGATAGCGATCGCCTTAACCTTCCCGTTTTTTTTCAGCATCGAAGCTTATTTCGGAGACAACGGGTTCTTGGATCGCTTCGGGAGCTTTTCGGCCGTCCTGACCGGCTTCTATATCGCAGCGTTAGTTGGCGTCGCGAGTTTCGCATCGGCGATGGGCGATTTGGACGACGTAATAGAAGTCGGCAAGGTATCTAGGATCGCCCCGAGTGGCGACCGGGAGTACCTGACACGCCGACAATATGTGTGCTCAATGTTCGGTTATCTCGCCTTTCTGTCCCTGTTCATATCGATCGCGGCGATAATGCTGGTGACGATATCGGGCGTTAACATTTGGCTCGTTCTGGACACTGGGCTTATAACGCAGGTAGCATCTTGGATTCTGGACAATGTCGCGCCAGCACTAGGAATGGCTACGATTTTCCTTGTAAATATTCTCCTTTCTCACATGATTGTGACTACATGCCACGGTCTGTATTATCTTATCGACCGTCTTTACGAAACGAAACCGCGCCTTCTGAAGAAAGCGGGTGTAGCCGCGCGAAATTAGGTTCCAGTCCTTGTTATCGGAGGAAGTTCTTTCGCCAGCGCACGAAGTTCTTGGCTTTCTGCTTAGGCGTGAGCGGCTTCGTCAGTCCGCCGATAGGTGAGGCGCTTGCCTTCGATGCCGGCCACCATCAGGGCAACGCGCTCCTTGTCGGAGAAGCCCAAGCCGCTGCGGTGGTTATGGCGGAAACCGAACTCCGCGAGGTAGCGGTGAAGATGGGCTTCGCCGCAATGCTGATAGACGCCCTTCATGCCGCGCTTGAAAACGGAGAGGACGTTCTCGACCGTGTTGGAGTGGACGACGCCGCGAACGTACTCGCCAGCCGAGTGCTTCGCGGTCTGGTGGTCGGCGAACTCCTTTCCGGTCACGGTGTAGAGGCGACCTTCGTCGGTATAGAGGATCGACTCGCGCGACACATTGCGAACCAGCACGTCGCGGACATTGGCGGCTGTGGCGTGCTGGACGTGGAACATACGGACTTCGCCGCCGCGCTCGACCAGGGCAACCACGGCGCGCTTGTTGGCCGGCCCGCCCTTGCCGCGCTTCGTGAAGGGACGGCCCTTGCGCTGCGCTGATACGTGCGGGGTCTCGCGCTACCGAAATAGGTTTCGTCGGCCTCGACGATCAACTAAAGACGAAGCCACCAAAGGTGGCGCGTTAGCCGACGCGCTCGGCAAAGCGGGCGGTTCCGTTAAAATCCAGAAGGTAGACGGCGACTATCAAGAAGAACGGACCTTCCCGCGCTCGAAAGACCCAGAAGAATCGAAAGGATAGATGGGATCGATTTTCTGTGCTGCGGCACGGACATCCTAAATCACGGCGCGGCGGAGCTGACCGGCTTCGTCAGTCCAGCGCCAGCGTCACGGCCTTCAGATAGGCGCTTTCCGGCAGCATCGGATGGATCGGGTGGTCGGGGCCGGGGCCGCTCTGGCGGAGGATGCGGCCGGTGCGGCCGGCATCCGTGAGGCCACGGGCGACCTGCTCGGCGAACATCGCCGGATCGACATGGTGGCTGCACGACGCCGCCAGCAGGAAGCCGCCCGGTTCCACGATCCGGGCTGCGAGGCGCGCCAGCTTGCGATAGCCCTGCGCCCCCGCCTTCAGATCCTTTTTCGACTTCACGAAGGCCGGCGGGTCGATGATGACGAGGCCGAAGCTCCGCCCCTGGTCGCGCAGCCGCTCCAGTTCCCCGAACGCCTCGCCCTTCCGGGTCTCGAACCGCTCGGCGACGCCGTTGAGGGTCGCGGCGCGGGCGGCGAGATCGAGCGCCGGGGCCGACCGGTCGACGGCCAGCACGCTTTCCGCCCCGCCCAGCGCGGCCTGGATGGCGAAGCCGCCGGTGTGGGTGTAGACGTCGACCACCGACCGGCCCCGGGCCAGCCTTGCGGCGAAGGCGCGGTTGTCGCGCTGGTCGAAGAACCAGCCCGTCTTCTGCCCCGCCGCCGGGTCGGCCAGGAACCGCGCGCCGTTCTCCTCCAGCTCGATCGGGCCGTCGGGAAGCTCGCCGACGGTGCGGATTTCCGCCTCCAGCCCTTCCAGCGCGCGGGCGGAACTGTCGTTGCGCAGCACGATGGTCCGGGGCGACAGGATTTGCCCGATGGCCTCAAGCAAGGGCGCTTCCAGCGCCTCCATCATCGCACTGTTGGCCTGGACCACCGCCACATCGCCATAGCGGTCCACGACCAGCCCCGGCAGACCGTCCGCCTCGGCATGGACCAGCCGGTAGAAGGGCCGGTCGAACAGCGCCTCCCGCAGCGCCAGCGCCGCCGACAGGCGCTCGGCCAGGAAGCCGGCATCGATGACGGCGTCCGGATCGCGGCTCAGCAGCCGGGCGGCGATCAGCGCGTGGCGGTTGAACCCGGCGACGCCCAGCGGCTTGGCATGGGCGGATTCCAGCCGGACGAGCCCGCCCAGCGGGATCGCCTTCGCGTCGGCATCCATCGCGATCTCGTTGGAGAAGACCCAGGGATGGCCGGCCAGGACGCGCTTCTCGCGCCCGGGCTGGAGCCGGACGACCGGCAGAAATGGGGGGTTCGACATGGCGCGCAGCATAGCGGCGGGCAAACGGTGGTCAATCGCCCCGAGGTCAATCGCGCCGGCGGCTTCTTTACCCGGCCCGGCGGTCGCCCTAAGGTTGCCGCCCATGACCCGTCCCGGCCCGCGCAATCTCATCACCGACGTTCCCGGCATCGCGGTCGGCAATGCGGAAGACGCGGCGGCCAGGACCGGCGTCACGGTGGTCATTCCCGAAGAGCGGGCGGTGGCCGCCGTGGATGTGCGGGGCGGCGCGCCCGGCTCCCGCGACACTCACACGCTGGACCCCGCCAGCCTGGTCGATCGGATCGACGCGGTGGCGCTTTCCGGCGGCTCCGAATACGGGCTGGAGGCGGCGGCCGGCGCGGTCGCCTGGCTGGCGGCGAAGGGGCGCGGCTTCGCGGTGGGGGAGGTGAAGGTGCCCGTCGTGCCGGCGGCCATCCTGTTCGACCTCGCCAATGGCGGCGACAAGGGCTGGGGGGAAGAACCGCCCTACCGGCGGCTGGGCCGCCTGGCCTGTGACAATGCCGGCGACCGCTTCGCCCTTGGCAATGCCGGGGCCGGGCTGGGCGCGAAGGCCGGAACGCTGAAGGGCGGGCTGGGCAGTGCGTCCGCCGTCGATACGACCAGCGGCGTCACCGTCGGTGCGGTGATCGCGGTCAATCCCGTCGGTTCCGTCGTCATGCCGGGTCAGAACTGCCTCTGGGCCTGGGCGCTTGAGCAGGGGGAGGAGATGGGCGGCCAGCCCCTTCCGACCGGGCCGATCGCGGCTGATGCGGAGGAGGGGGCATCCTTCCATCCCGGCGCCAACACGACGATCGGCGTGGTGGCGCTCGACGCCGACCTGACCGCCGCGGAGGCCCGGCGCGTCGCGATCATGGCCCAGGACGGCCTGGCCCGCGCGATCCGGCCGGTCCACACCCCCTTCGACGGCGACATCCTGTTCGTCCTGGCGACCGGCCGCCGATCCCTGCCGGACAACCGGCCGGCGGCGCTGTCCCGGCTTGGGGCGCTTGCTGCCGACGCCGTGGCCCGCGCGATCGGGCGCGGCGTGTTCGAGGCCGAGGATCTGGGGGAGCGGCTGTCCTACCGCACCGTCCACGGCCACGCGCTGCGTTGCGGAAAGAGGTGATCCCGGTTTATGTTGCGCTGCATCATCGGCGGGGAACGCGCCGAAATGCCGGATATGAGGGAGGATCGACACCCATGGCCGATATCCGTAAGACGCTGGCGAGGGCCCTGGCCGCGCTGCTGCTGCTTCCCGCCGCCGCCCTGGCCCAGCCCCAGTCCGGGATTAGGACGGATGCTGTCGTCGCCCTGACGCTGGAGCCTCCCCACCTTGACCCGACCGCCGGCGCCGCCGCCGCGATCGACGAGATCACCTACCACAACGTCTTCGAGGGGCTGACCCGCATCGACGAGACGGGCGCGGTCGTGCCGGGGCTGGCGGAAAGCTGGACCGTCTCCGATGACGGGCTGGTCTACAGCTTCACCCTCCGCGACGGCGTGCAGTTCCATGACGGCACGATGTTCGACAGCGCCGATGTGGAGTTCTCCTTCGAGCGCGCCATGGCGGAGGATTCGGTCAACGCGCAGAAGCAATATTTCGACGCCATCGCTGAGATCGAGACGCCGTCCCCGACGGAGGTCGTCATCACGCTCGCGGAACCGGACGGCCTCTTCCTCTTCAATATGGGGCAGGGGGACGCGGTGATCGTTGCGCCTGAGACGGCGGAGACCAACAAGACCGACCCGGTCGGCACCGGCCCCTTCCGGTTCGACCGCTGGCTGCAGGGCGACCGCATCGTGCTGGCGAAGGCCGACACCTACCGCGATCCGGACGCCATCGCGCTCGACCAGGTGACCTTCCGCATCATCGCCGACCCACCGGCGCAGATCGCGGCGCTTCTGGCCGGCGATGTCGATGCTGTGCCGAACATCGGCGCGCCGGAGGCGCTGGGCGCGTTCGAGAACGATCCGCGCTTCGCCATCGACGTGGGAACGACGGAGGGCGAGACGGTGATGGCGGTCAACTGGCGGCGGGAGCCGTTCGACGATCCGCTGGTCCGGCAGGCGATCATGCACGCCATCGACCGGCAGGCGATCGTCGAAGGCGCGCAGTTCGGCTTCGGCACGCCCATCGGCAGCCATTTCGCCCCGCACAACCCGGCCTATGTCGACCTGACCGGCCTCTATCCGCACGATCCTGATCGGGCGCGGGAACTGCTCGCGGAGGCGGGATATCCCGACGGCTTTTCCGCGACGCTGAAGCTGCCGCCGCCTTCCTATGCCCGGCGGGGCGGGGAGATCATCCAGGCGCAGCTCGGCCGCGTCGGGATCGAGGTGACGCTGGAGCCGATCGAATGGGCGCAATGGCTGGACCAGGTGTTCGGCAACAATGATTACGACATGACGATCGTCAGCCATGTCGAACCCATGGACATCGGCATCTACGCGCGCGGGCTGGATTATTATTTCGGCTACGACAATCCGGCCTTCACGGACCTGATCGACCGTCTGGACGCCACCACCAACGAGGCGGAACGGACGGCCCTCTATCAGGAAGCGCAGACGATCCTGGGCGAGGATCTGGCCGCGATCTTCCTCTTCCAGCTCGCCAAGGTCGGCGTCCACGATGCCGACCTGCTCGGCATGTGGAAAAACACCCCCGTCCCCGCGGTCGACATGACGGACGTCCGCTGGGCCGAATGACCCCCGGCTCCCGTAATTTCCCCTCTCCTGCCCTGCGGGAGAGGGAGGGGCCCGCCGCGAAGCGGTGGGAGGGTGAGGGTTTGGCGGGAAGGCGCGCGGCCCCGCCCCGCATCGACGCCGCATGGATGCTGGATCAAATCCAGCATGACCGGCTTTCGGGCGCCCCCCCATGACCGCCTACCTCGTCCGGCGGCTGCTGGCGTTCCTTCTCACCCTCCTGCTGGCGGCGCTGGTGATCTTCGTGGTGCTGGAGGTGCTGCCCGGCGATCCGGCGCAAATGATGCTGGGGACGGAGGCGCGGCCGGACACGCTGGCGGCGCTCAGGGCCCAGATGGGGCTGGACCGGCCCGCGCCGGAGCGGTTCCTGCGCTGGCTGGGCGGCCTCGCCACCGGCGATATGGGCACCAGCCTGACCTATGACGTGCCGGTGCAGGAGCTGATCGGCGACCGGCTGGCGATCACCCTGCCGCTGGCGGTGATGGCGCTGCTGACGGCCGTCGCCGTCGCCCTGCCGCTCGGCATGCTGGCGGCCGCGCGGCAGGGCCGGCCGGCGGACTATGCGGTGATGGGGTTCTCCCAGCTCGGCCTCGCGATCCCCAATTTCTGGTTCGGCATCGTGCTGACGCTGGTCTTCTCCGTCACGCTCGGCTGGTTCGCCAGCGGCGGCTTCCCCGGCTGGTCGGCGGGCGTCGGCGCGGCGCTGAAGGCGCTCCTGCTGCCCTCCCTGGCGCTGGCGCTGGCGGAGGCCGCGATCCTCGCGCGCGTCGTCCGCTCCTCGATCCTTGAGAACTGGCGGGAGGATTATGTCCGCACGGCGCGGGCCAAGGGCCTGTCGTCGGCGGCGGTGCTGCGCCGGCACGTGCTGCGCAACGCCGCGATCCCGATCGTCACCATCCTCGGCCTACAGTTCGCCTTCCTGGTCGCCGGCGCGATCGTGGTGGAGAACGTCTTCTACCTGCCGGGGCTGGGGCGGCTGCTGTTCCAGGCGGTCAGCCAGCGCGACCTGATCGTCGTCAAGGACGTGGTTCTGCTGCTGACGGCCCTGGTCATCGCGGTGAATTTCCTGGTCGACGTGCTCTACGCCCTCATCGACCCGCGGCCGAAGGCGGGCGCGGCATGAGGCCGACGCTGGCGATCGGCATCGCGCTGACCGGGCTGGTCGCGGCGCTGGGGCTGGTCAGCCTCGCCTGGACGCCCTGGCCGGTCGACGCCGTCTCCGTGGCGGACCGGCTGCAGCCGCCGGGCGCGGACCATTGGCTGGGGACCGACCATCTGGGCCGCGACACGCTCTCGCTCATCATGGGCGGGGCGTGGAACGCGATGATCGTCGCCACGGCGGCGGTCGGCATCGGGCTCCTCGCCGGCGTGCCGCTCGGCCTGCTGGCTGCGGCGCGCCGGGGCTGGGTGGATGAGGCGGTGGGCCGGCTGGTCGACCTGACCTTCGCCTTCCCTGCCGTCCTTTCGGCCATCCTCATCACCGCGCTCACCCATCCCGGCGCGATCAACGCCATCGTCGCGATCGGCATCTTCAATATCGCCGTCTTCGCCCGCGTGACGCGCGGCGCGGCGCTGCCGGTCTATGGCAGGGAGTTCGTCCGCGCGGCCTTCGCGCTCGGCCGGTCGCGGTTCCAGGTCGCCCTGCGCCACGTCCTGCCGAACGCGGCCAGCCCGCTGATCGTCCAGGCGACGGTGCAGTTCGCGGTCGCCATCCTCGCCGAAGCCGCCCTCTCCTATCTCGGCCTCGGCACAAGGCCGCCGCAGCCAAGCTGGGGGCGGATGCTGCTGGACGCGCAGACCTTCCTCTTCACCGACCCGATCCAGGCGGTGTGGCCCGGCCTCGCCATCGCCATCGCCGTTCTGGGGCTCAACCTGCTGGGCGACGGGGTGCGGGACCTGCTGGACCCCCGGCTCCGCGCTCTGCCGGTAGGCTGAACGAATCGATACAATATATCCGTTGCGGAGCCGGTTCGGCGCTGCGAGAGTTCGATCCCTTCTAACCGACGACGGCCTTTTTGGCCGGGAGAACAGCGATGGTCCAGCGGCCGGTTTGGATCGTGCTCGCCTGCGGGGCGGCGACCGTCGCCATCGCCATGGGCGTCCGCCAGAGCTTCGGTATCTTCCTGCGGCCGATCTCCATGGATCTGGAGGTCGGGCGGCAGGTCTTCGGCTTCGCCATCGCGCTCCAGAACCTGCTGTTCGGGCTGGCGCAGCCCTTCGTCGGCGCGATCGCCGACCGGATGGGGGCGGGACGGGTGATGCTGTTCGGCACGCTGCTCTACATGGCCGGCCTCGCGCTCACCACGCTCAGCAACGACCCGCTGGCGCTCAACGTCACGCTGGGCGTGCTGGTCGGGCTCGCTTTGTCGGGCACCACCTATGTCGTGGTGCTGGGCGCGGTCGGCCGGGTCGTGTCGCCGGAACGGCGGAGCGTCGCCTTCGGCATCGTCACCGCCGCCGGCTCCTTCGGCATGTTCGCCGTGGTGCCGGGCGCGCAGGCCCTGCTGACCGGCATGGGCTGGCAGGGCGCGTTCCTGGTCATGGCGGTCGCCGTCGGCGCCATCGCGCTGCTCGGTCTCGGCCTCGCCGGCGCGCCGTCGGACTCCGCGTCCGACGGGCCGGCGCAGAGCCTGACCGACGCGCTGAAGGAGGCCGGCGGCCATTCCGGCTATTGGCTGCTCAATGCCGGCTTCTTCGTCTGCGGCTTCCACATCGCCTTCGTGGCGACGCATCTTCCCGCGTTCCTGGGCGACAACGACCTGTCCCCGGCCGTCGGCGCCAACGCGCTGGCGCTGATCGGCTTCTTCAACATCATCGGGTCCTACCTCTTCGGCATGCTGGGGAACCGCTACCGCAAGAAGTACCTGTTGAGCGGCGTCTATTTCGCCCGCTCGGCGGTGATCGGCCTCTTCCTCATCCTGCCGCTGACGCCCGCCACCGCCCTGATGTTCGGCGCGGGCATCGGTTTCCTGTGGCTGGCGACCATCCCGCTGACCAGCGGCCTCGTCGCCCAGATGTTCGGCACGCGCTACCTTTCCACCCTCTACGGGATCGTGTTCCTCAGCCACCAGATCGGCAGCTTCCTGGGCGCCTGGCTGGGCGGCGTCGATTACGACCTGACCGGGACCTATGATACGATCTGGATGGTTTCCATCCTGCTGGGGATCGCGGCCGGCCTCGTCAACCTGCCGATCGCGGACCAGCCGGCGGCGCGGCTGCAAAGGCGGACGGCATGAGCGACTGGGAGATCAGGGCCCTCACCGGAATCGGCGTCGCCGCGCTGCTGGCCGGCGGCTGGGCGCTCTGGTTCGTCTGGGGGCCGCTGATCGCGCTGGACGGGATGATGGCCTTCTGCCTTTAGCGACGAGGCCGTCCCGCCCTCACTTCACCACGAAATCCAGCGGCGCGTTGGTGGTCGGCCGGCAGCCGTCTTCCGTGACCTCCACCGTCTGGCCGGATGTCATGGCCAGCCCGCTGTCGCTGTCGAACACGATGATGTGGATGAAGAACACCATGCCGGGGGCTGCTTCCTCCGGATTGCCATGGAAGAACATCGGCCAGTCCATCCAGTTCGGCGCGTAGGTCGCGCCCAGCGAATAGCCGCAGGCGTTCATCCGGTGCGCCCGCAGGCCGGCCTTGTCCAGAACGGCGGCATGGGCGTCGAACACCTCCCCGATCGGCCGGCCGGGCCTCAGCGCCTCCTTGGCGGCGACCAGACTGTCGACCGCCGCCTCATGCATGGCGACCTGCCGGGGCGGCGGCGCGCCGATCCGGATCGTCCGCATCAGGCAGGCATGGTAATGGCGGTAGACGCCCGCGAACTCCAGCGTCAGCTGGTCTTCCGCCGACAGATGCCGGCGGCCGGTGAAATAGCGGCACATCAGCGCGCCGGGGCCGGACCCGATGATCGTCTCGTTCGCCGGATCGTCTCCGCCGCCCTCGAACACGGCGGCCTGCATCGCGGCCAGTATGTCGCCCTCGAAGACCCCCGGCCCGGCCAGCCGCATCGCCTCGTCATAGGCGGCGTCGGCCAGCTCGCCGGCGCGGCGGGCATATTCCAGCTCCTTCGGGCTCTTCACCAGCCGCAGGCGGGAGACGAGGTCCGACGAATCCTCAGCCGCGCAGAACCCGTCCAGCGCCTCGCGCAGGCGGAAGCCCAACTGCGCCGTCAGCCCGTAGGCGTGCCATTCCACGCCCAGCTTCCGGCCCCGGCAGCCCTTCTCCTCCAGGATCTTCAGAAGCTGCGCCTCCGGCGTCGCCCCGGCCTCGTCCACCCAGACGCGGACATCCTCGATCACGCTGGTGAACAGCGCCTGCCGCTGGTCCGGCGCGCGCGTCAGCAGAATCATCGTCCCGTCGGCGCCCAGATAGAGGCACTGGAAATAGACGTAGCCGAACGTGTCGTAGCCGGTGAGGTAGTACAGGCTCTCCTGCCGGAAGATCAGCATTCCGTCCAGCCCGCGCGCCGCCATCCGGTCACAGGCCTTGCGGCGGCGCTCCGCCAGCTCGGCGGCGTCGAAATGAAGGGGCATCTCTTGATCTTCGTCGTTGGGAAACCGAATCGCGTATCGCCCCGAACCCTATCCGATCCGCGCCCGCGACGCACCGGCGAAGGCCGCCCCCTCACCCAACCCTCTCACAAGGGGAGAGGGCTACCAACTTACCCTCGCCCCTTGTGGGAGAGGGAGGGACCCGCGAAGCGGGAGGGTGAGGGGTCAGTTGGTTGTGCAAGCGGGAACATTCCTGACATTTTGATCCGGATACATGCCTGACAGTCAATCCGGTTGGGTTTCACGGATCGGTTTGGGGCGGAAAAACAACGTCATGCTGGACCCGATCCAGCATCCATACGCTATCGACGCAAGCGTTGCCGCCGCCCGTTCCCTCGCCGCCGGTGAAACGGCAAGGGCCAATAGATTCTGGATCAAGTCCAGAATGACCAACCCCGAACCCCCTCTCGAAAGCGTGGAGCCGAACCCCTTTGCGATGTATCTAGAACCCCCCTTGTTGCCAATCACGGGGGGACGCGTCGGAGGGGTGGGAAATAGATGAACGCCGTTGAGATCGAAGAGGCCATATCCACGCTCGCCGAGCAGCCATTCGATGCACACGAATTCCCCTTCGCCTTCCTGCAAGCCTTCGGCAACAAGGCCACGACCATCAAGCGGCTGCGCTCCGGCGCGTCGAACAGGTCCGATATGGGCGGCGTCCTGCAGACCAGCAACATCCATATCGCCACCGCCGACACCGGCGGCGTGACGGAAAAGCTCGCCGCGCTTCGGGCCAGTCCCGCCACCACACGCGGCAAGGCCAGATTCATCCTCGCCACCGATGGCGCCGCGTTCGAGGCCGAAGACCTCCAATCCGGCGAAACCGTCGCCTGCGCCTATGCCGATTTCCCGAACCATTTCGGGTTCTTCCTCCCGCTCGCCGGCATCACCACCGTCCGCCAGGTGCGGGAAAGCTCGTTCGACATCCGCGCCACAGGCCGCCTCAACAAGCTCTATGTCGAACTGCTGAAAGACAATCCCGATTGGGGAACCGCTGACCGCCGCCCGGACATGAATCATTTCATGGCCCGGCTGATCTTCTGCTTCTTCGCGGAAGATACCGACATCTTCAACGGCACGGGCCTGTTCACCGCCACCATCGACCAGATGAGCGCGCGGGACTCGTCCAACACCCATGAGGTGATCGGCGAGATTTTCCGCGCCATGAACACGGCCATCAAGGATCGGGCGAGCGCCGCGCTGCCCCGTTGGGCCGACATATTTCCCTATGTCAACGGCGGGCTGTTTTCCGCCAAAGGACTCAACGGTCTGGACGTGCCGCGTTTCAGCAGGATCGCCCGGACCTATCTGCTCCATATCGGCAATCTCGAATGGCGGAAGATCAACCCGGACATTTTCGGGTCGATGATCCAGGCCGTCGCGGATGATGAGGAGCGCGGGGCCCTGGGGATGCACTACACATCCGTCCCCAACATCCTGAAAGTGCTGAACCCGCTGTTTCTGGACGACCTGCGGCAGCATCTGGAGGAGGCCGGCGACAACAGCCGCAAGCTCCTCAATCTCCGCAACCGCATGGCCCGCATCCGGGTTTTCGATCCCGCCTGCGGCAGCGGCAACTTCCTTGTCATCGCCTACAAGGAAATGCGGGACATCGAGGCGATCATCAACGAACGTCGCGGCGAGGAAAGGCGAAAATCGGTTATTCCGCTGACCAACTTCCGGGGGATTGAGCTTCGGGATTTCCCCGCTGAGATCGCCCGGCTGGCCCTTATCATCGCCGAGTTCCAGTGCGATGTTCTCTATCGCGGACAGAAACTCGCCCTGAACGAGTTCCTGCCGCTGAATGCCGAAAACTGGATCACCTGCGGCAACGCGCTGCGGCTGGACTGGCTAAGTATCTGCCCCCCAACGGGGATGGGTGTAAAGCTGGTAGGCGATGACCTGTTTCGGACGCCGTTGGAACAGCCTCAAATTAACTTCGAGAACGAAGGCGGGGAGACGTATATTTGCGGGAATCCACCGTATCTTGGGTTCACATGGCAAGATACAGAGCAAAAATCCGAACTACAGGCTATTTTCGAGCATCGTATCAAGGGTTGGAAGTCGCTCGATTACGTCGCAGGCTGGTTTATGAAGGCTGCAGATTATGGCATGCACACCAATTCAGTTGCGGCCTTCGTGTCCACCAACTCAATCTGCCAAGGTGAGCAGGTTCCGCTTCTCTGGCCGCTAATCTTCAAGACCGGACACGAGATCGCCTTTGCCCACACCTCGTTCAGATGGGCCAATTTGGCGAGCTACAATGCGGGCGTAACGGTAGCTATCGTTGGTATTTCAAACCATGCAGGGAAGGTTCGACGTCTCTTTTCCTCATCACCCGTAGATGGGAGCGTGATCGTTAGGGAAGCAGAGTACATCAACGCCTATTTGGTCGCTGGGCCAGATGTGATCGTGCAATCCATCTCTCGGGCGCCAGATGGCAAAACCCCGATGGTTTGGGGCAACAAGCCAACTGACGACGGCAACCTAAGCCTATCGTCTCGGGAGCGTGACCATCTACTTGCTGTAAATCCTGAAGCTTCCGAGTTCGTTCGGCCATACTACGGTGCTGCCGAGTTCATTCGCGGATTGGAGCGTTTTTGTATTTGGGTTGAGGGTGGCAAGGCCGATGCGGCCAATCAAATACCGATCCTCCATGAACGGTTTGAGCGCGTTAGGGACTTTCGGGCATCAAGTAAGGCGGCAGAAACAAGACCAGCCGCCGCCTATCCATACAAATTTCGGCAGATTCAGGCCGTCGCATCACGGCATACCCTCATCATGCCCCAAGTCAGTTCAGAGCGCCGTGAGTATCTACCCGCTGGCTTGCTCCCGCCACGCTCCATCGTCTCTAATCTTGCTTTCGCCCTTTATGACGCCCCTCTTTGGAACCTCGCACTGCTTGCCTCACGCCAGCATCTCGTCTGGATTGCCACCATCTGCGGTAAGCTGAAAACCGATTTCCGCTATTCCAACACGCTCGGCTGGAACACCTTTCCGGTCCCCACCCTCACCGAGAAGAACAGGGCTGACCTGACCCGTTGCGCCGAGGACATCCTGCTGGCGCGGGAGGCGCATTTCCCGGCGACCATCGCGGACCTCTATGACCCGAAGAAGATGCCCGCCGATCTGCGCGAGGCGCATGAGCGCAATGACGAGGTACTGGAGCGCATCTATATCGGACGGCGCTTCCGCAACGATACCGAACGGCTGGAAAAGCTGTTCGACCTTTACACCAGGATGACCGCATCGGCGGGGACGGCGAAACCGGGCAAAGCAAAAAAGATGGGGGGCTGAACCAGCGATGGCCGGCGAGATCATCCTTTACAATAGCGAGGACGGCGCCGCCGTCATTCAGCTTCGTGCACGCGACGGCAATGTCTGGCTGACGCAGGCGCAAATGGCGGAACTGTTTCAGGCCAGCAAACAGAATATCAGTCTCCACATCCGCAACATCCTGGTCGAGGGGGAGCAGGACGCCGCCGCAGTCGTCAAGGAATACTTGACGACTGCGGCGGACGGAAAAGCGTATAGAACTCAGCATTATAGCCTGCCCATGATCCTCGCCGTCGGCTTTCGCGTCCGCGGCCCGCGCGGCGCGCAGTTCCGGCGCTGGGCATCCGCCAGCCTGTCCGAATATCTGGTCAAGGGCTTCGTCATGGACGACGAGCGCCTGAAAGATGCGCAAGCGGATTATTTCGAGGAACTGCTGGCGCGCATCCGCGACATCCGATCCTCGGAAAAGCTGTTCTACAAGAAAGTGCTCGACGTTTACGCCACCAGCGTGGACTACGATCCGAGGGCGGAGGCTTCGAACCTGTTCTTCCAGACCGTGCAGAACAAGATGCACTGGGCCGCGCACGGACATACCGCCGCCGAAACGGTGGTCGCGCGAGCGAATGCCGGCAAGGATCATATGGGTCTGACCTCCTGGGCCAATCAGTCCAGGGGCGGCCCCCCGCGCAAGGCCGACGCCGTCGTCGCCAAGAATTATCTGACCGGCGAAGAGCTTGAGGCGCTCAACCGTATCGTCACGGCCTATCTGGAATTCGCCGAAATTCAGGCGATGAACCGCAGGCCCATGACGATGCGTGACTGGATCGGCAAGCTGGACGATTTCCTTCGCCTGAGCGACCGCGATGTGCTGACCCATGCGGGGCACGTCACCGCCGAGACGGCGAAGCTGAAAGGCGGGCATGAGTTCGACCGCTGGCGCGCCCGCGCGATCGAGGAGCCGAGCGCGGTGGAACGGCATTTCATCGAGGCGCTGGGCAAGACGAAGACGCTGGAGAAAGGTGTGAAGAAGAAATGACACGGGCTGTCCCCTCCGTCTCCGTCACCTATGCCCGCAACGGCAGCGCCGACAAGGCCAACGCCCTTGGCATGAGGCCGATGCAGGAACGCGCCTATGAGAAGCGTGGCGAGCAATATCTTCTCATCAAGTCGCCCCCGGCGTCCGGCAAGAGCCGCGCCCTCATGTTCATCGCGCTCGACAAGCTGGCGAACCAGGGCTTGCGCCAGGCGATCATCGTCGTGCCGGAAAAGAGCATCGGCTCCAGCTTCGCCGATGAGCCGCTGAGCCAGTTCGGCTTCTGGGCCGACTGGACCGTGGCCCCGAAATGGAACCTCTGCAACGCCCCCGGCGAGGACGGCGGCAAGGTCGCCAGCGTTGGGGCCTTCCTTGAGAGTGTTGACCAGGAGGCGGGGAGCGGCGAAGCCGCGACAGGAAACGCCAACAGCGTGCTGGTCTGCACCCACGCCACCTTCCGCTTCGCGGTGGACAGGTTCGGCGTGGAGGCGTTCGACAACCGGCTGGTCGCGGTGGATGAGTTCCACCATGTCTCCGCCAATCCGGATAACAGGCTGGGCCTGCATCTGGGCCGGTTCATCGCCCGCGACAAGGCGCATATCGTCGCCATGACGGGCTCCTATTTCCGGGGGGATGCGGAGGCCGTCCTTGCCCCGCGGGACGAGGCCAGTTTCGATACCATCACCTACACCTATTACGAGCAGCTAAACGGCTACGAATATCTGAAGCAGCTCGACATCGGCTATTTCTTCTACTCCGGCGCTTATGCCGACGACATTCTCGCCGTGCTGGACCCGGCCGAGAAAACCATCATCCACATTCCCAGCGTCAATTCGCGCGAAAGCAGCGGGCAGAAGAACAAGGAAGTCGAACACATCATCGAGGAGCTTGGCGAATGGCAGGGCGTCGATCCGGCCACCGGCTTCCAGTTGGTCAGGACGCCGGCCGATGGTCCGCTTGGCGGCCGCGTTCTGCGCATCGCGGACCTTGTGGACGACGGCCCGGCCAGGCGGGATCGCGTTTCCGCCGCGCTCAAGGATCCCGCGCGGAAGAACAACCGCGACCATGTGGACATCATCATCGCGCTTGGCATGGCGAAGGAAGGCTTCGACTGGATTTGGTGCGAACATGCCCTGACGGTCGGCTATCGTTCCAGCCTGACCGAGATCGTGCAGATCATCGGCCGCGCCACCCGCGACGCACCGGGGAAGACCCGCGCCCGCTTCACCAACCTGATCGCCGAGCCGGACGCTTCCGAGGAAGCCGTGACCGAGGCCGTCAACGACACGCTCAAGGCCATCGCCGCCAGCCTGCTTATGGAGCAGGTGCTGGCGCCCCGCTTCGAGTTCAAACCGAAGAACCCGCAAAGCGGGCCGGTCGAAGGCTTCGACTATGGTGAAGGCGGCTACGACCCCAACAAGTCCAATGTCGGCTTCAACGAGGAAAGCGGCCGGTTCCAGATTGAGATCAAGGGCCTTGTCGAGCCGAAGAGCGAGCAGGCGCAACGCATCTGTCAGCAGGATTTGAACGAGGTCATCGCTGCCTTCGTGCAGGACAAGCCTTCCATCGAGCGTGGCCTGTTCGATGAGGAGCTTGTTCCCGAGGAACTGACACAGCTCCGCCTGGGCAAGATCATCAAGGACAAATATCCTGAGCTTGATAAGGACGATCGGGAAGCCGTGCGTCAGCACGCCGTCGCCGCGCTCAACCTCACCCAGCAGGCGAAGAAGATCGCCCTTGGCGGTGACGGCGAGGAGCCGGGCGCCAACACGGCGCTGATCGATGGCGTTCGCAAATTCGCGATGGACGTGCGCGAACTGGACATCGACCTGATCGACCGGATCAATCCGTTTCAGGAAGCCTATGCCATCCTTTCTAAGGCCATGACCGAGGAAAGCCTGAAACAGGTCGCCGCCGCCATTTCCGCCCGCCGCACCAGCCTTGCCCCGGAAGAAGCCAGGCAGCTTGCCGTCCGGGCCGTCCAGTTCAAGAAAGAGCGGGGACGGCTCCCGTCCATCAGTGCGACCGACCCTTGGGAAAAGCGCATGGCCGAAGGCGCCGCCGCCTTCGTGCGCTTCAAGGACGAAGGCCGCTATGAGTGACCTTGGCCTTGACGAACTGCGCGACGAACTGGCGGACTTCGCCCAGCCGGCAAAGAAAACCGGGCGCACGCCGCGCGAAGAGCGCGTCATCGCCGGGTTCGAGGAAATCCAGCGTTTCGTTGACGAACATGGCCGCGAACCTCGGCATGGAGAGGACGGCGATATTTTTGAGCGGCTCTACGCCGTGCGGCTGGACCGGCTTCGCGCGTTGCAGGAGTGCCGCTCGCTTCTTGCGCCGCTCGACCGGCAGGGCCTTTTGACCGGCGCGGAAACCGCCGCGCCCGCGTCCGCCGGGGAAATGGACGCCGACGCGCTCATGGCCGAACTCGCGGGGGCCGCAGGCGATTCCGAAATCACCGACCTTCGCCATGTCCGCTCCGCCGCCGAGAAACGCGCCGCCGAGGAGATCGCCGATCGTGAGCCATGTCCGGATTTCGAGAGGTTCAGGCCTTTGTTCGACCGGGTGCGGCTCGACCTCGATTCAGGCGTCCGTACCACCCGGCAGTTTGTGAAGGACGCCGGTCTTCTGAAAGCGGACATCGTCGAGGGGCAGTTTTTCATCCTTGGCGGTCAGGTCGCCTATGTCGCCGAAGTCGGCGAAACCTTCCGCGCCCCGAACGGCGAAAACGACGCCCGTTTGCGGGTGGTCTATTCCAACGGGACCGAGAGCAACCTGCTTCGCCGGTCGCTCCAGCGGGCGCTATACAAGGACGAGGCTGGGCGGCGCATCACCGAGCTGACCGCTGGCCCGCTGTTCGCCGGCGAAAGCGACGATGAGGATATTGCGAGCGGGACCATCTACGTCCTGCGCAGCAAGTCCGATCATCCGCTTGTCGCCGCCAACCGCGACGTGCTGCACAAGATCGGCGTGACCGGCGGCGACGTGGCGCGGCGCGTCGCCAACGCCAGGCTGGACCCGACATTCCTCATGGCGGACGTGGAGATCGCCGCCACCTACACGCTCTACAACATCAACCGCGTCAGGCTGGAAAACCTGATTCACCGCATCTTCGACCCGGCCCGGCTCGACATCGCGATCAAGGACCGTTTCGGCAATCCGGTCATTCCGCGCGAATGGTTCCTCGTTCCGCTGTTCATCATCGATGAAGCTGTCGAGAAGATCAGGGACGGAAGCATCACGGATTATGTCTATGACCCGAAGACGGCCGCATTGGCGCCCGTCGTCGAAACCTGATCCTCGGTCGCGGTCGGTGAAGCGGGACCGGCCAACAAAAACAATGTCATGCTGGACTACGATCCAGCATCCATACGATATCGACGCAAGCGTCGCCGCCGCCCGGTCCTTCGCCGCCGGCGAAGCGGGACCGGCGCATGGATTCTGGATCAAGTCCAGGATGACCAACTACAAGAAGACCCTCATGGTGAGCTTGTCGAACCATGTGTGCCCGCATCCTTCGACAAGCTCAGGATGAAGGGGAGGCGCGGACTGTTCCCCCCGCCGCTCAGCGCTGGACCAGCCGCGCCTCCGCGATCGGCACGCTGTATTGCGGCTCGATGTCCCAGGGGAAGAAAATCCAGGTGTCCTGGCTGACTTCGGTGATGAAGGTGTCCACCAGCGGCCGGCCGGCCGGCTTGGCGTAGACGGTCGCCAGATGGGCGTTGGGCAGCATCTCCCGCACCACGCGGGCGGTCTTGCCGGTGTCGACCAGATCGTCGACGATCAGCCAGCCCTTGCCGCCATCTTCCTCGGCCGCCGGCGCCACATTCTTCAGCACGCGGGCCTCGCGCTGGGACTGGTGGTCGTAGCTGGAGACGCAGACCGTGTCGACGACGCGCAGATCCAGCTCCCGCGCCAGGATCGCCGCCGGCACCAGCCCGCCGCGCGTGATCGCGATGATGCCCTTCCACGGCCCCATCTCCGCCAGCCGCCAGGACAGCGCGCGGGTGTGGCGGTGAAGCTCCTCCCAGGAAACCGGGAAATTCTTGTTGAAGGCGGAATCGCTCACGGGCCCCGTCGTCCTCTAGCCGGAAGGGAAGGCTGGGCTTATAGCCGAACCGTCGCTTTCCGTCCATCGCAAGGGGGCGGGATTGACGGCCCCCGTCCCGCCGCCGATAGATGGGCTGGAGGAAGACAAGACGGGAGAGAACGCATGGCCACGGCATTGCTGGTGATCGATCTTCAGCGCGGCATGTTCGGTTTCGACGAACGGCCCCATGCGGGCGAGGAGGTGCTGTCCCGCGTCGCCAGCCTGCTGGGCCGGGCGCGGGAGAGCGGGATTCCGGTGCTCCACGTCCGGCATGATGGCGGAGCGGGCGACGAGCTTGAGCGCGGGACGCCCGGTTGGGACATCCATCCCGCCGTCGCGCCGCTGGAGGGGGAGCCGGTGGTCGACAAGGACCGGTGCAGCGCCTTCCATGGCACGGGGCTGGACGGGAAGCTCCGGGCGCAGGGGATCGACCGTCTGGTCGTCGCGGGGATGCAGACCGATTTCTGCATCGACACGACCTGCCGCGCCGCGCGCGACCTGGGCTACTCCGTCACGCTCGTCAGCGACGGACATACGACCTTCGACACGCCCGACCTGTCGGCCGCCCGCATCGTCGCGCACCACAACAGCATCCTTCAGCGGGGCGGATTCGTCGATCTGGCGGAGGCCGGCAAGGTCGATTTCCAGACCGCCTGATTCTAGATGGCCCGATTCTAGACCGATTGCCCGCCGCCCAGGGTGATCTCCACGCCGTTGATCTTCCAGGAACCGTCGGGCTGCTTCTGCATGTAATAGCGGGCAAGCGCCGTGGCGCCGTCCGGCCCGACGAACAGGACGCGCTGGGTCGGCACGCCGCTCTCGCTGGAGAAATCCAGGAAATCGACCGATCGGGGCCGGTAGACGGGCGGGTATCCCGTCCGCACCATGTTCATGAAATTCTCCGGCGTCCGGAAGATGCGCCGGATCATGGGCGAGGCGTAGCTGAAGGCCAGCGGGCCGTCATCCGCCCGGAACGCCGCGATCTGGCTTTCGATGACGGTGCGGACGGCGGCCTGGTCCGACGACATGTCCTGCGCGCGGGCGGGCGCGGCGATCAGCAGGATGAAGGCGAGGACGTAGAGGGCGGAACGCATGGGCGGTGCCTCCTGAACGGGATCGGCGAAGGGCGCGATCATTCTACGCCGATAACGTCGCGCCGGATGCGCCTACCGCGTCAGCGTTCCGTGCGTCACCGTTCCACGGTACGCGGGGCGCGCTCGTTCAGCCGTTCGACCAGGATGCCGGCGACGCGCTCCAGATGGCCGGCGGCCGCGTCGCCGTCGCCGTCGCGGATCGCGTCGAACAGGGACCGGTGGAGCCGGACGCTCTCCCGGGATATCTCCCGGCCCTCGGTGCCCAGGCGGAAGCTGGTCCGCAGGGCGGCGCGGATCAGATCGCCGATCCGCAGCAGCACGACGTTCCGTGCCGCCTCCAGCATCGCCATGTGGAAGTCCAGATCGGCGGCGTTGTAGTCCTGGATATCCGCCCTTGCGGCGGCTTCCTCCATCCGGACGAGCGCCGCCTCGATCGCCTCCAGATCGGCGGGATCGGCGCGCCGCGCGGCCAGTCTGGCGATCTGGGGCTCCAGGATCGCGCGGGACTCCATCACCTCGTTGAAGAACCGGCATCGCTCGCCCAGCATCTCGGTCCAGGCGATGATGTCGGCGTCCAGGAAGTTCCACCGCTTGGGCGCCAGCACGATGACGCCGGTGCGCGGGCGCGACGCCGTCAGCCCCTTGGCGGCCAGGGCCTGCAGCGCCTCCCGGATGACCGTCCGGCTCATCGCGTAGCGCTCGCACAGCGCCTGCTCCGTGGCCAGCTGCTCCCCCGGCGGGATGTCGCCCGACAGGATCTTCAGCCCCAGATCGCGAACGATCCCCTCCGCCGCATTACGCCGAGGTCTCTCCATCCCTCTCGTCTCCCCTCCCAATTACACCCTTCACCAAACCACTTGCGCCTGAACCGTCAATTGTATGATCATTGAAGGCAATGACGGTTGGGCATAAGAGCCGGTCCTGGGTGCCTGCGGGAAGAGCGGATTTGGAGTGAAGAGAAGGTTTGAGGCGGAGATGACGTTTCGGCGACCGGGTTTCCCGATAGAAGCGTGCTTGGGGCCGAACTGGTGACGAGGATCGTCGCGCTGGAGACTCTCCGGTTGGAAGAGTTCGCCAACCTGCTCTGGGTCCGGGTGCATACCGATGACGGGCTGTCGGGGCTGGGCGAGACTTTCTTCGGGCCTCAGGCCGTCGAAGCCTTCATCCATGAGACGGCGGCGCCGATCCTGATCGGCCAGGATGCCGGCCGGATCGAATATCTGAACCGCAAGCTCCAGCAATATGTCGGCTTCCGCGGCTCCGGGGCGGAGATGCGGGGGCTGTCGGCGCTGGACATCGCGCTCTGGGACCTCTGGGGCAAGCGCACGGACCAGCCCCTGTGGCAGCTCATGGGCGGCCGCACGCGCGACAGCATCCGCACCTACAATACCTGCGCGGGCTACCGCTATATCCGGACCGCCAAGGGGCAGCTCTCCGAAAATTGGGGTGTGGGCGAACCGCAAGGCCCCTATGAGGACCTCGACGCCTTCATGAACCGGGCGGACGATCTGGCCCATTCCCTCCTGGAAGACGGCATCACGGCCATGAAGATCTGGCCGTTCGATCCGGCGGCCGAGGCGTCGGACGGCATGTGGCTGACCGCCGACCAGATGAAGGCGGGGCTGGCGCCGTTCGAGAAGATCCGCAACGCCGTCGGCGACCGGATCGAGGTGATGCTGGAGTGCCATTCCCTCTGGGACCTGCCGACGGCGCTGATGCTGGCCGACCGGGTGCGGGAATACCGCCCCTACTGGATCGAGGACCCGATCCGCATGGACAGCCTGGACGCCATCGGGGAGTTCCGCGCACGCTGCGGGACCCGCGTCACCGCGTCGGAGACGATCGCCGGGGTCTGGGGCTTCCGCGACCTGATCGCCGCGAAGGCGGCGGATGTGGTGATGCTCGATCTCGGCTGGGTCGGCGGCGTCACCCAGGCGCGGAAGGCGGCCCATCTGGCCGAAGCGCACCATCTGCCGATCGCGCCCCATGACTGCACCGGGCCCGTCGTCTGGACGGCCTCCACCCATCTGTCCTTGAGCGCGCCCAACGCCATGCTGCAGGAGAGCGTCCGGGCCTTCTATACCGGCTGGTACAAGGAGGTCGCGACGGCGCTGCCATCGGTGGAGAAG
Organism: Inquilinus sp. CAU 1745; assembly: GCF_039839375.1. Taxonomy (NCBI): domain Bacteria; kingdom Pseudomonadati; phylum Pseudomonadota; class Alphaproteobacteria; order Rhodospirillales; family Rhodospirillaceae; genus Inquilinus; species Inquilinus sp. CAU 1745. The sequence continues at coordinate 84,536 of NZ_JBDOQU010000002.1, read as the reverse complement.
GGATTCGTGACCGTCCCGGATGGTCCCGGCCTCGGCATGGAGCTGCTTCCGGATTTGGCGGAACGCCCGGACGCGCGGAACCGGCGGACCGGCGAGGCCGATTTATGAACAACCGCTTCCCACGCCGCCGATTGCCGGACGTGGAACCCTCGCCCGCATGAGCCGGGCGATCACCGAAGCCGCGGGAGCCAAAGGACAAGAAATCCCGCCGCTTGAACCATCAACCAGGGAGCAACGCATGAAACAGTTACTGAAGACACTGACCGGCGCGACCATCCTCGCCTCGGCTTTCGTCACCGGCGCCTCGGCGCAGGAATACACCTTCACCTTCCAGTCCAGCGACCCGTCGGGCAACCCGAACTTCATCCTTCAGCAGGGCTGGGCCGAAAGCGTCAGCGAGGCCACGGACGGCCAGGTGGAGATCGAGCTTCTGCCCGTCGGGTCGATCGTGGAGCACCAGGAGACGCAGGACGCCATCGCGGCCGGCATCCTGGATGGCCACATCACCGACACCTCCTATTTCGCCGGCAAGGACCCGGCCTTTGGCCTGATCGCCAACCCGGTCGGCGCCTGGGCGAACCCGCAGCAGATGTTCGATTTCATGGAGAATGGCGGCGGCAAGGAGCTGATGAACGAGCTGGTGGAGCCCTACGGGCTGCACTTCATCGGCGCGACCACGCCGGGACAGGAGGCCTTCGTCTCCGCCGTGCCGCTCGATGGGGTCGACGATCTCCAGGGGGTGAAGCTGCGTGCGCCGGAAGGGCTGGTGCAGCAGGTCTTCGCGGCGGCCGGGGCGGCCCCGGTCAATTTGCCCGGCTCGGAAGTCTACACCTCGCTCGACAAGGGCGTCATCGAGGCGGCGGACTACAGCGTCTTCTCCACCAACCAGGCGCAGGGGCTGCATGACATCGCCCCCCACCCGGTCTATCCGGGCTTCCACTCGCTGCCGCTGGTGGAAATCTCCATGAACAAGGAGCTGTGGGATTCCCTGCCGGAAGACCTCCAGGCGACGCTGGAGCAGACGGTGAAGGATTTCGCGCAGCATCAGGTCTCCGTCCTGGCCGAGGCGGACGCCGAAGCCGTGGCGGAAGCCGAGGCCGGCGGCGAAATCACCATCCACAACTGGTCGGACGAGGAGCGGGCCAGGTTCCGCCAGATCGCGATGGGCGAATGGGAAAAGGTCGCGGCCGAGTCGGAGAACGCGCAGAAGGTCTATGACGTTCTGACGACGTATCTTGAGGAAGAAGGCCTCATCTGACCGGAACGGCGGGATGAGCCGGGGCGGAAGGCGGCATGCCCGTCTTCCGCCCCGCTTCGGAAGGAAGGAAGAACCCATGAGCCCCATGAACGAAGATCCGGTCTCCGCCGCCGGCGACGATCCCGATCTCAAGGCCACCAGCGAGGGCGTCGGCACGACGACGCGCGAATCGGGAATCCTGGGAGATTGGGTCGAGCGCGGCGGCTATCTCTTCGCCGCCGGCATCGTCGTCGCGGCCCTGATCCTGCTTCTGGAGGTCTTCCTCCGCTACGTGTTCAACAATCCGACCCTCTGGGTCCATGAGAGCAGCATATTCCTCTGCGGCATCGCCTTCATCTATGGCGGCCTCTATTGCGCCTCGCGCGACAGCCATATCCGGGTCGTCCTGATCTATGATTCGCTCAGCCCCCGCTGGCGACGGATATTCGACATCGCGATCTATCTCGTCAGCGCCGTCGCCGCCATTTTCTTCGCCTGGGCGTCCTGGCTGATGGTGGAGCGCGCCTTCTGGGCGCCCGACGGCCGATTCCGGATGGAAGGCACCGGCAGCGCCTGGAACCCGCCGACCCCGGCCCTGCTGAAGGGCTTCCTCTTCATCATCATGATCGTGCTGGCGGTCCAGTTCATCATCCTCGCCGTCAACCATATCCGGCGCGCCCGGAACGTCTCCTCGAGGAAGGTCTGACTACATGATGGAATTCCTCGATTTCGGCGGTCTTCAGGCGCTGGGGATCGGCTACGGCACGATCCTGATGTTCGGGCTGCTGATCCTGCTGCTGCTGACCGGCATGCCGCTGGCGATCGTGACGCTGATGGTCGCGCTGATCTTCGCGCTGGGCTGGTTCGGGCCGATGGCGGTGCCGCTGATCACCAGCCGGGTGTTCAGCTTCGTCTCCTCCTTCGTCTTTGTCTCCGTCCCGATGTTCGTGCTGATGGCGGCGATCCTCGACCGGTCGGGCATCGCGCGGGATCTGTTTGACGCGATGAAGCTGATCTCCAGCCGCCTGCGCGGGGGCGTCGCGGTGCAGACCATCTTCGTCGCCGTCATCCTGGCGGCAATGAGCGGCATCATCGGCGGGGAGATCGTGCTTCTGGGCCTGATCGCCCTGCCGCAGATGCTGAGGCTGGGCTACGACCGAAATCTCGCCATCGGCGTCGTCTGCGCCGGCGGCGCGCTGGGCACCATGGTGCCGCCCTCGATCGTCCTGATCATCTACGGGCTGGCGGCCAACGTCTCGATCGGCGACCTGTTCACGGCGGCCTTCCTTCCGGGGCTGATGCTGGCGGGCTTCTATGTCATCTACGTGCTGGCGCGGGCCTATCTGGACCCGAAGGCCGCGCCCAAGCCGGACGAGGACCCGCTCCCGCTCAAGGAGAAGATCGTGCTGCTGCGCGGCCTGATCCTGCCGGTGATGGTCGTGACCTTCGTGCTCGGCTCCATCTATGGCGGCATCGCCTCGGTGACGGAGGCCTCGGCCATCGGCGTCGGCGGCGTCATCCTGTCGACGGTCATCCGGCGGGAATTCACCTTCGAGCTGCTGAAGGGCGCGGCGATGCAGACGCTGGCGACGGTCGGCATGATCGTCTGGATCGGCATCGGCGCCAGCGCGCTGATCGGCGTCTTCAACCTGATGGGCGGGATCGATTTCGTGAACTCGCTGATCACCGGGGTTTCCGATAACCGCGTTGTCATCCTGCTGCTGATGATGGCGATCCTGTTCGTTCTAGGCTGTTTCCTCGACTGGGTCGGGATCGCGCTGCTGACGCTGCCGATCTTCGTGCCGATCATCATCGACCTGGGCTATGATCCGGTCTGGTTCGGCGTCCTCTTCTGCATGAACATGCAGGTGTCGTTCCTCAGCCCGCCCTTCGGTCCCGCCGCCTTCTACCTTAAGAGCGTCGCCCCGCCGGACATCACGCTCGGCATCATCTTCAGGTCGTTCGTACCTTTCATCATGCTTCAGGTGCTGGCCGTGGCCATGCTGATCATGTTCCCCGGCATCACCGGACGCTGACATATGAATGACGACAGGAAGGGCGGCTCCCCCCCGCCCAGGCTCAGGTCCCGTGCCTGGTTCGATAATCCGGGCAACCCGGACATGACCGCGCTCTATCTGGAGCGGTACCTGAATTACGGCCTGAGCCAGGAGGAGTTGCAGTCTGGCCGGCCGATCATCGGCATCGCCCAGACCGGGTCGGACCTCAGCCCCTGCAACCGCCACCATCTGGAACTGGCCAAGCGGGTGCGGGAAGGCATCAGGGAAGCCGGCGGCATCGCCATCGAATTCCCGGTCCATCCCATCCAGGAGACGGGCAAGCGGCCGACCGCCCTGATAGACCGCAACCTGGCCTATCTTGGGCTGGTGGAACTGCTCTACGGCTATCCGATCGACGGCGTCGTGCTGACCATCGGCTGCGACAAGACCACGCCGGCCTGCCTGATGGCGGCGGCGACGGTGAACATCCCGGCGATCGCGCTTTCCGTCGGCCCGATGCTGAACGGCTGGTTCAAGGGCCAGCGCACTGGGTCGGGCACCATCGTCTGGAAGGCGCGGGAGATGATGGCCGCGGGCGAGATCGACTATGCGGGCTTCATCAAGCTGGTCGCGTCTTCCGCACCCTCCACCGGCTTCTGCAACACGATGGGGACGGCTTCGACGATGAACTCGCTGGCGGAGGCGCTGGGCATGCAGCTTCCCGGCAGCGCCGCCATCCCGGCCCCCTATCGCGACCGGCAGGAGATGTCGTACCTGACCGGCCGGCGCATCGTGGAGATGGTCCATGAGGATCTGAAGCCGTCCGACATATTGACCCGCGACGCCTTCCTGAATGCGATCCGGGTAAACTCCGCCATCGGCGGGTCGACCAACGCGCCGATCCATCTGAACGCGATGGCCCGTCATATCGGCGTCGACCTCTCCATCGACGACTGGCAGACCCATGGCGAGGACATCCCGCTTCTGGTCAACCTCCAGCCGGCCGGCGAGTATTTGGGGGAGGATTACTATCACGCCGGGGGCGTTCCGGCCGTGGTCAACCAGCTCATGGAACAGGGGCTGATCGCGGAGGATGCGCGGACCGTCAACGGCCGGACGATCGGGGAGAACTGCCGCGACGCCCGGATCGTGGACGAGGACGTGATCCGCCCATACGACCGGCCGCTCAAGGAGCGGGCCGGCTTCCGCGTCCTCAAGGGCAACCTCTTCTCCTCCGCGATCATGAAGCTCAGCGTCATCTCGCCGGAATTTCGCGAGCGGTACCTGTCGAACCCGGCCGATCCGGACGCGTTCGAGGCGCGCGCCATCGTCTTCGACGGGCCGGAGGATTATCACGCGCGGATCGACGACCCGGCCCTGGCGGTGGACGAGCATTCGGTGCTGGTGATGCGCGGCGCGGGGCCGATCGGCTATCCCGGCGGCGCGGAAGTGGTCAACATGCGCGCGCCCGACTACCTGATCAAGCGCGGCATCCATGATCTGGCCTGCATCGGCGACGGGCGGCAGTCCGGCACGTCCGGATCGCCCTCGATCCTCAACGCCTCGCCCGAGGCGGCGGCGGGCGGCGGGCTGGCGCTTCTCCAGACCGGCGACAGGGTGCGGATCGACCTTGGCCGCGGCACGGCCGACATGCTGGTGGCCGACGACGAGCTGGCGCGGCGGCGGAAGGCGCTTGAGCAGGCGGGAGGATTCCCCTATCCCGACCACCAGACGCCCTGGCAGGAAATCCAGCGCGCGCTGGTGTCGCAGTTCGAGACGGGCGCGGTGCTGGAGCCCGCCGTGGGATACCAGCGGGTCGCCCAGACCAAGGGCATACCGCGCGACAACCATTGATCGAGAGCTGTGCATTGATCGGGAAGACGGAATGACCGCGTCGGGGAAGGCCGCGCCGGGCCACCGGGTCGTCCTCGACTGGGGCACCAGCAGCTTCCGCGCGATCCTGGTCGGCGAGGACGGCGAGGTGCTGGCCCGGCAGGAGAACGGCAACGGCATCGCATCCGTCTCCGAAGGCGGCTTCGCGGGCGTGCTGGAGGAGGCGCTGGCTTCCTGGCGGGCCTCCCATGGCGTGCTGCCCATCGTCGCCGCCGGCATGATCGGCAGCCGCAACGGCTGGGTCGAGACGCCCTACGTCCCGACGCCCGCGACGGCGGACGACATCGCCGCCGGATGCCGGCGGATCGATCTCGGCAGCGGGGAGGCGGTCACCTTCATCCCCGGCCTCACCGACCCGACCGCGATCCCTTTCCCCGACGTGATGCGGGGGGAGGAAACCCAGCTCGTCGGCTTCGGCCTTGAGGCGGACGCCACCATCATCCTGCCGGGGACCCATTCGAAATGGAGCCGCGTCGGGGGCGGCCGCATCCAGCGTTTCCAGACCTTCGTGACGGGGGAGATGTTCGGCCTCCTCTCCCGCCATTCCTTCATCGCCGGGACCGCCGCCGAGCGCGAGCCGGGTGGAGGCAACGACCGGCCGTCCTTCGACCCCGCCTCCTTCGACCGGGGCCTCGCCGCCGCGCGGGATGAGGAGGCGAGGGCCGGTGGGCTGCTGGCCCGGCTTTTCGGCCTCCGCACCGGTTGGCTCTCCGGCGCGCTGGCCCCGGCGGCGATGAGTGGCTACCTGTCGGGCCTCGTGGTCGGGTGGGAGTTCGCGGAGGCGCGGCAGGCCGGCTGGTTCACGCAAGGCGACGCGGTCGCGATCGTCGGCGACGAGGATATGGTGGAGATCTACCGGCGGGCCGGCGAAGCTTTCGGCCTCACCGTGCGCTCCGGCCCGGCCGACGCCGCGCTCGCCGGAGCCCTTGCCTTGATGGCGCTTTCCGCCGGAGACTGACCCCATGCTGCCAGACCAGACCGGCCCTCACCCCGCCCTGATCGCGATCCTGCGCGGCGTCACGCCGGAAGCGGCGCTGGATGTCGCCGCCGTGCTCTACGAGGCGGGCTTCCGGATTATCGAGGTGCCGCTCAATTCCCCCCGGCCATTCCAGAGTATCGAGCGGATCGCCCGCGCCTATGGCGACCGCGTGATGGTCGGCGCGGGCACCGTGGTCGCGCCGGAGGATGTCCGTCCGGTCGCCGAACGGGGCGGGCGGCTGATCCTCGCGCCCAATTTCGATCCCTCCGTGGTGGCCGCGACCAAGGTGGAGGGCCTTCTCTCCGTGCCCGGCGTCGCCACGCCGACGGAGGCCTTCTCCGCGCTCGCCGCCGGCGCGGACATCCTGAAGCTGTTCCCGGCGGAGGTCATCACGCCGGCCGCCGTCAAGGCGCTGCGCGCCGTCCTGCCGCCCGGCACCGCGATGGCGCCCGTCGGCGGCATCACGCCGGACTCGATGGGCCCCTATGTCGCTGCGGGGGCCAGCCTTTTCGGCATCGGCTCGGCGCTCTACGCGCCCGGTTGCGACCTGGAGGATCTGGCGCGCAAGGCGGCGGCCTTCATCGACCACGCCAGTGCGCTCACCCTGCCGGAGCCGGCGATGTGACCCCACAAGCCCGATCCGCGTCGATGGCGGCCCGGACCGTGGCCTCTCCTGCGCCGGCTGCGGAGCGATAAGGGCCTATGGATTCCAGCCTTCGCTGGAATGACTAACAAAAACAACGTCATGCTGGACTTGATCCAGCATCCATACGGTGTCCGGGCCTGCCCCGGCCGCGCCCGGTTCTTCGCCATTGGCGAAGCGGCGGAGGCCTATGGATTCCCGATCAGGTCGGGAATGACCAATAAAAACAACGTCATGCCGGACCCCGATCCGGCATCCATGCGGTGTCGGTGCTTGCCCGGACCGCGCTCTGTTCTTCGCTGTCGACGCAGCGGCAAGGGCCTATGGATTCCCGATCAGGTCGGGAATGACCAACCAAGGGGACGGGGCCGTGAACCGAAGGGCTACTCGGCGGCGGCGGCCGTGTAGGTGAGGTGGTTCAGTTCCTGTTTGAGGAAGGCGGCGATGGCGGTCATGCCGGACTTGCCGGCCCGCTTCTCGGCCTCGGGATTGTAGTTGGTGTTGGTGTTGACGTCGTAGGTCAGGACCCGGCCGTCGGGGGCGAGGATGAATTCGATCCCGGCGAATTCGATGCGGTTCTCCGCCAGGAACCGCTCATAGGCCGCCTTCTGTCCGGAATCGATGTCGGGCACGATCTCGAATTTCGGGGGCGTCGGCTGTTCGCCGACCGGGCACATCGCGTCGCCGACGGCGCACACATCGGCGGGGCACAGCTCGAACCCATCGCTCGTATCGACGCGCACCGCATAGAGGAATTTTCCGCCCACGAATTCCGTCCGGGTGATGAACGGCTCGGGCGCGGAGACATATTCCTGCAGCAAATGGATGCCGTCGACGGGCGCCTCATAGTCGGGCCCGTTCAGGTAATCGGCCAGCGCGCCGGTGGAGGCGAACAGCCGCACGCCGAGGCCCTTGCCGCCCCGGTTCGGCTTCAGGATCACCGGACCCTCGCCGAAATCCCGGCGGGCGGCCTCGACGAGGCGGTGCTTGCCGAGGACGGCCGTCGTGCGCGGAACGGCGATGCCGGCCTTCTCCAGCGCCGCATACTGCCGCACCTTGCTGAGCTCAAGGTCGACCACGTCCGCGCCGTTGATGACGCGCCGCCCGGCGCGCTCCAGCCAAGCGAGCGCCGCGATGGCGTATTCCGGCGAATGCGCGTGGCCGCGTGTATGGGCCGAAGCGCTCATCCGGTTGAAGAAGATTCCTTCGGGCGGCCGGCTCGTCAGGTCGAAATCGCCTTCGCTGAAATTCCAGCCGGCCCAGGGAACGTCGTGCTCGTTCAGGACTCGGGCCAGAGGCTCCAGCCAGGCTTCGTTCTCATAGATAACGTGGATCTTCGACACGGGAGCTGATCTCCAGAGAGATTGCACAAAGCTGAAAGGCGGAGGCCGCCGGTTCAGCGCCATTCAAATGTGAAATTTATGAAATCCACCCTATGGCTCGCTCTATAGCTGGTCAATGGAAATCACGGTTCAATGTGATTGATGTCGATATAATAACAAAAATTACTCGTTGTTTTATCGATGAGCGGACGGGAATCCACAATCTGGCCGATCGAGAAAATTGGAAAACAGCTGCCATTTGGCAACTATCGATGCCCGGCAAGCGGGCACACCATCGGGAATCCATCGACCGGGGCTAAACGCGCCGCCGGTCGAAACGATCGGGATGGTCAGGAGGACCGATGGCCGAGAGGCAGCGTCGGACGCCGCATAAGGGATTTCGGGCCCGCGCCGCAGCGATTGCGTTGGCGGTCAGCGTCGGCGTCCTGATGGCTAGTGTCGATGCGGCAGAGGCCTACTGCAACAACGGCGGTAGATTCGGCTCGCTGTTGGGGTGCGATGGTCCCGACCCGCAGACGCGGACGGTGACGGTGACGCCGCCGCCTCCGCCGCCGCCTTCGGGCCCGGAGATGGACCATGAGGACTGGAGACGGATTGTCGATGCCTGGCGAGACATTGAAGACGCTTTCGGGGCGGCGGAACGCCTCGATTCACTATCGAGGGTGCTAGCTGAAGAACTGCAGGGAGATCGGTCGGCGAACCGGATCGACTTTGGCGTCGGCTATGTTCCGCCGGAGAATGGCGAGGGTCCCCTGGACAGCCTGACCGAGTTCGAGACGCTGGTGCAGGAGTCGAGGGCCTGGGGAGACAACTATGGCGCGTGGGAGTTATATAATGGTGTCCGGGGCGAACTGACCGGCAGGCTCAGCCTTCGTATGTCGCTGGGCGTGCTGCCGCGGAGCGGCCCCGAATGGGGCGAATGGCAAGCCGATCTCGCAGAGGGAATCGCCGAGATCGCGGCGCAACGGATCGTGAGTTTCCAGGGCCGTATAATTGATGCCCTCGACTACCGTACTGACAGCCTCGACCCGCAGGGCAGCCTGGGTGAAACCATTCGTGATCTGGCTGCGGACGCGGCTGATGAGGATGAATCGCTCAGTGCATTCACCAGTAGAGCTCAGGACGAGATCGGAGACAAGATACGGACCATCCGCGCCGGTGTGTTCGGTGGACAGCAGGGGCCGGTCCCGCCCGTGGCGGTAAAGGACGTCTTCGCGGTCGATCCGTTTGTCCCCACCGTCCTCCTCACAGCGGCGCAGCTTCTCGACAACGACAGCGATCCGAACGGCGACAGTTTCAGGATCATCTCGGTGTCCCGCGCCGTTAACGGCAGCGTGGAACTGGTCGAGGCATCGCAGGCATCCGCCTCTTCCGCGCGGGTGGTGTTCACCCCGGACTTGAGCTTCTATGAATGGGGCGGCGCGTTCAGCTACACCATCCGCGATTCTCGCGGTCAGGAGGCCCCCGCCGTGGTGCAAATGATGCGGTCACGAGTGCCTCCGATCGCGCATGACGACACCGTCTTTATTCGGCCCCGCAGCTTCACCATCATACCGGTTGCCGATCTTCTGGCGAATGACGAGGCGCAGGACGGCCGGACCCTGACGATCAACAGGGTCAGCGATTCCAGGGGCGGGGCGGCCGCATTCAACGGTTCCAGCATCATGTGGCACGCGGACGATGGCGCGGCCGGGGGCAGCTTCACCTACCATGTCTGGGACGCGCTGGGCGCGGGGATATCCGGGACGGTCACGCTTGTCCCCCATCAGGGCCTAGCCCTCGAACTCAACGCCGCGCCGGAGGCCGGAGACGATCTGGTTATCTATCCGACGGGCGAGCCAGCGATAGTCATTACGCTGGACGAGCTGTTTGCGAACGACAGTGATCCGGAGCGCCGCCCGCTGGAGCTGGAACGCAGTTATGAGGCGGTGAACGGCATAGTCGTATACCTTTCGAACCAGGGCGCCTTCGTCTTCAGGCTGGACGAGGACAGCACCAGCGGCAGCTTCCGCTACATGGTGGCCGATCCGTTCGGCGCGAGCGACATTGCGACCGTCACCGTCCAGCGGTACGACCGCCCGCCGGTGACGCGCCCGGACCTGGTGACGGTCGACCCGGAGACGGTGGCGACCGACGCCATGACGATCGGCCCGGCCCCCTATGCCGACGTTACGATCCCGGCCGCCGTCCTGCTGGGGAACGACCGCGATCCGGAGGAGTTGCCGCTGCGGCTGGCCGCGGTGGAGGACCCGCGCAACGGGACCGTCCGGATCGACGGCGATTCCATCGTCTTCACGCCAAAAGCGCGAGATGCCGGCGAGACCGTTGTCATCGTCGACGGGCAGGCCGTCGAGCTGCCTCCCGAGGAAACATACGGCATCCATGGCGGGTCGTTCGCCTATCTGGCGGAGGACCCCTACGGCAACCGGACGCGGGAATGGGTGAACCTGTCCGTCACGTCCGGGCAGCCGGTCGCCAATGACGACGAACTGGCCGGCTTCGTCAACGCGCCGACGCTGATCCCGGTGGACCGCCTGCTGCGCAATGACGACCACCCGAACGACCGGCCGATCACGCTGGAACTGGTCCGGGATCCGGTGAACGGCGGGGCCGCCTACGTTCCGGGTGGCAACATCGAGTTCGAGCCGGGCCCGGATTTCGCGGCCGAGGGCGGCGGCTTCACCTATCAGGTCGCCGATTCCTCGGGCGGGCGCGACACGGCTGTCGTGCATCTGACGCCCGGCAACGCGCTGCCGGAACCCGTTGACGACAATATGGCGGTTTCGAGATCGGAGCCGACGGCGATCGATGTCGGGACGCTGCTTGCCAATGACGTGGAGCCGGATGGCGAGGCGCTGCGCGTGGTGGCGATCGAGAACACCAGAGGCGGCGAGTTCACGCTGGAATATCCGGGCAGCGGCGCCCTGACGCTGCGGGGGGAGAACGATTTCCAGGCGCTGGTCGAGGTCAGGGAATCGCTCGGCGGGGCCTATCGTCCCCAGGGTCTCAGGGCCACCGGCGGCAACCTTGTCCGGTTCCAGCCGGGGCCGGATTTCGCGGAAACCGGCGCGCGGTTCGACTATGTCGTCATGGACGACCGCTATGGCCGAACGACCGCGACCGTCCTCCTGTTCCCCGGCAACGAGGCGCCGGTCGGCCAGTCGGACCTGATCGTGCGGCCACGGGCGGACCGGTATGAGATCGCGGCCGTCGAGTTGACGGCTAACGACACCGACGCCGACGGCGACCCGATCTCGATCCGGTCGGTCTCCTCGGGGAGCGGCGGCGTCGCCTCGCTTTCGGCCGATGGGGAGACGGTCGTCTTCGAACCGGCGGCGGCGTCGGCGAGCGGTCTTTTCACCTATGTCGTGGCCGACTCCATGGGCGGCGAAAGCTTCTCCACCGTCACCGTCCAGCAGGCGGTGGGCGTGCCCGAAGCGGTCAACGACCTCGTGGACGTCACCGGCGAGGGGCCGTGGCGCATTCCGATCGCCGACCTGATGGCGAACGACCGCGATCCGGCGGGCGACGGCCTGACCTTCGGCGGGATCGTCGAGACAGGACCGGCCGGCCAGGCGAGCTTCGACGGCGTCAGCGCGTTCGTGCTCTACGAGCCCGCGCCCGGCGAGGACGCCGATCGTGCCTCCATCACATGCTCTAGCGAAGGCGGCGCTGCCGGCCCTACCTCGCCTGACGCATGGATGTTCGCCGGCATCGAGGCCGCTGCTTATGCCGACATATCAGAGCTTGATACTGCCTCCGGTTCTGGCGGAGGGGGCGCTGCCGGCTCCGCCCCGCTTCCCGCATGGATGCTCGCCGACACCGAGGCCGCTGCTTATGCCGACATATCAGAGCTTGATACTGCCTCCGGTTCTGGTGGAGGGGGCGCTGATCCTGCATCGTGCCAGTCCACAGAAGGCGCGGCTCATACCTTCCGCTATCGCATCAACACCGTGCGCGGCAGCGCCGTGGGGGCGGTGACTCTTCGTCCGGCGCAGGATCGGCCCGCGCCCGAGGCCGGGGACGACCGGGTCGAGATCGTCTTTTCCGACGCGAACGAAGCGTTCATTCCGGTGTCGAGGCTGCTGGCGAATGACCGCCTTCCGGGCGGTGACGCGGCCATACTGAGCGTTATCGACGTGTTCGACACCGATGGCGTCTACGGCTACCTCAGCGACGATGGCGAGACGGTTGTGCTGGGCGCCGGCCCGACATTCGCCACGAATGTGGCGGCGAGCGCGGACCAGGTCGGCGGCGGCTTCCGCTATCGCATCGGCGACGGGCAAGGCGGCTTCGCGACCGCCCAGGTCACGCTGACGGCGGGACTGGAACGTGAGGACACGCCGGAGCCGGACCGTGAGGACATCGACCTCGTCGCCGCCGGGATATATGTGCCAGACCCAGGCAGCAGCGACCAGTCCACGTTCCGCGTGGACAATGCGCAATTCGACGTGGAACTGATCCAGGCCGTCCTGGTCTCCGGAGACGCCAGCCCGTTCCTGCCGCAGAACCCGCTGGGCGGAACGCCGCTGGGCACGGACGCCGGGTCCGCCGACTATTCCGGAACCTACTTCATCGACTGCGTGGTGGTCAGCGACGCCGCCTCGATAGACGCGGATTTCGGGGTCGAGGGCAGCCATCCCCTAGGCGTCGCCCAGACGGCGGGGACGCTGTCCCTGACAAGCGATACGCCGCTGCTGGGCATCGCCGGTCCGTTCCCGAACCCGCCCGAATTCGCCTTGTCAGGGGCCGTTTCGGACGGTTTCGGCGGCACGCTGAGTTCCACGGTGACCGGACGCTTCGTCGAGCCGGATCTGGTCTCGATGCTCTACCAGCTCAGCTATCCGGGCTCGTCGACGATCACCAGCGACTTCCAGTGCGACGGGCGGAGGCAATGATGTCGAAGCCGATCTTCGCCCGTGTCCTGGCCGCCATCGGCTTCCTCGCTGTCGTGGACTCCGCGCCGGACGCCGTCGCGCAGAACAACATGCGCACGGTGGATGTGATCGCGACGCCCGGCCTGAACGTGCAGCGAGACGCCACGGCGGACGAGATCGCCGCCGCGCAATATCCCGAGGTCGACCGGACGGTCGTCAATGCTGCGGTCGAACGCCTGCTGGGGTCCTGGGGCGACGGGAAGCTGCTGGAATATCTGGCGCCCGATTTCCGGGGCGACATCGAACTGGTCCGGAACATCCTGGCGGCGGCGCCGGCGGACGCGAAGCTGAGGCTGTTGAGCCTGCAATCCTTCTACACGGTCTCCCAGACGCTCGGCACGCACGCCCAACTTGGGCCCGTGGTCGTCAGCGAGGTCGCCGTGACGGCCAACATCCAGGTCGAACTGACGAACCCGTTCAACGGCGATTTCATCCGGGCGGACGGCAGGAACGAGCTCTTGCTCAGGATCAGCCGGAAGATCGTTCCGATCGTACCGGTCGGCGGGTAGGCAGCGCGATAGGGCCGTCGGGGGGCGTCCCAAAGGGGGGAAGTAGGGGTGGTTTTCGGTCAGTTGCGGCCGCGCGGAGTCCGCGCGCCCATGTTCATGATTGCGCTCGGCCTGCTGGCGGCGCCGGGAAGCGTGGCGCAGGCCCAGACTCAGGCCGGCACGCAGGCCGGAGCGCAATCCGCCGACCCGTTCGCCGACTGGACGATCCAGGGCGACGTCTTCATGCGGGCGGAGCACTATGGCGACAATGGCGACCGGAACCTCAGCCCTTACCCCTATGTCGGCCCGCAGAACTATCTGGAACTGAACGCGACCGCGGAGCGTGCGTTCTCGCCCTGGAACCGCCTCACCTTCAGCATCTTCGGCCTGGCGAACGATTCCGACTATCGCAGCCTGTACGACAATCTCTCCGTCGAATCGTTCAACCTGACCTGGGAGAACGGTGAGGCGTCGGTGCCGTTCCGTCTCGGGCTGGGCGACTATTTCGGCAATCTGACCGGACGCACGCTCCGGCGGTCGCTCAAGGGCGGGTATATCGAACTGCAGCCGTTCGTCGGCGACCAGACTCATTCGATCCTGCTGTTCTCCGGCACGCCTGCCCAGGCGTATCGGGAGTTCAATCCGGCCGAGGACCTCTATAGCGGCGGCTCCTACCTCATCGATGATCCGGTCTGGGGCGCATGGGCGTTCAGCGCCGTCCACAACCGGCGCGAACTGGACGACGGCGCGACCGCCGACCAGACCGTGCTGAGCCTTGCCGGAGAGCAGAGCCTGAACGCCGGCGGCCAGTCGCTGACGCTGGAAACCGAATTGGACTTCCTGCGCGGCGAGCAGGACGGCGGATCGGGGAACGGTTCGGGCGCCGGCCTGAGCGGCGATTCCGGCGACCGGTCGGGGTTGGGCTTCTATGCGGAACTCTTCGGCCGAGACGATATCCGCCCCCTGACCTACGGGCTTCGCTATGAGCTGAACGACGAGGGCTATCGTCCGGCCGGCGCCGGCGTTGTCGAGGATCGGGAGGCGATGGAGGCGCGCGCCGGCTGGCGCTTCGATTCCGGGCTGTCGGTCAACGGTCGCGTCCTGCGCCTGGTGGACGACCGGACATCTGACAACCCGATGGAAACAAGGACAGCGGGGGTGACTGTCGTCGGGTTCGTGCCGGTCGGCGGGTTCGGCTCGGTGTCCGTGTTCGCGAATTCGCTGGCGTCGCAGCGCCGGAACGAGGACCGGACGACCGACGAATTCACACTGTCGCAGCAGATCGACCTGACGTTTCCGCTCGGCGACGTATGGACCGCCAGCGTCGGCGGCGGCTACAGGTCCATGGACGACCGCAACGCCGACCAGAGGATCACCCGCGAACTGTCGGCCGATCTCATCCGGTCGGTCGAGTTCGGGGGCTGGGCCGGAAGCTGGTCGGTCGGCCTGGTCGGGCGCGACATCTCGGGCGGAAGCGCCGCTTCCGATCAGTATGGCGGCCGGCTGGGGCTCAATATCGGCCGCGACGCGCACCGGCTGGATGCGAGCTATGAACTGCTGCTCCAGGACGCCCATGCGGCCGGCGGGCAGGGTTCGTTCGTCCAGACCGCCGGACTTGCCTACAGCTATACGATGGGCCAGCACAGCTTCGGCGTCGACGCCGTCTACAACGATCGCGACCAGGATCCGGGCGGAGAGGCCGGGGCGCACCGCATCGGCCTGTTCTACCGTTACAGCTTCTTCAAGCCGCCGGCGCCCCGGTCGCCCGCGATGAACGCGGCGATGGGGGCGGCGGCTGCGGGGCCGATCGCCGGCCCGTCGGGCGCGCCGCCGGACATCCTGGCCCTCGCGCCGGGACTGGACCTGTCGGAAACGATCGACCTTCTGTCCGCGGGCGGTCTGGGCGAGCCCGTGCGGTTCGGCACGGCGCGGGTCTGGGACGTCCGCATGCTGGAGGATGCGCCCCAGCGGCAACGGCTGGTCCTGATCGAGGATTCCGGACAAATCGCCACCTCCGCGGTGATCGTGGACTTCGACGGGCTGGGCTCGGGCCGGCCGGCGGAGCGGGCGTTCGAGAGGATCCTGGATGATCTTATCGACCGCTACGGCGCGCCGAGCCGGACCTTCGAGGATGGAGTCTTCGCCGACGATTTCGTGGCGGCCGTGAACGCCCAGCGGCTGGTGCGGGTGTACGAGTGGGAGACGGCGCAGGGGACGCTGCGGTTCGGCATTCCCCGCCGGCTCGACGGGCAGGTGCGCATGGAACTCCACTATGCCGCCGGCTTCCCGCCGCCGGGGGCGACGAGATGGAGCATCGAGGCCGTAAGGTGACGAGGGGGCGCCTCCTCCCGTCCAATCCCGACCTCCCAACCCGTTCCGCAGGCGGACTGAAAAGGTTGCAATTTATTTACCAAAAGCCCCGATACTGCCCTCCGCGAATCAGGGGGCGGGGGCTTGGCGAGACGCACATCATTCTCGGCTGCCGACGACACGATCGCCGGGTTGCTGGGTGATCTTTACGACGCGGCGACCGGCCAGTTGGGCTGGCCGGTGGTGCTGGAACGGCTGGTGGAGATGACCGGCAGCCGGTCTATCAGCCTGACCGCCGGCAGTCCCGGCCATATAGGGCGGCTCGAGTTCGGCAATTCGGACGAGTACTGGGACGAGTACAGTCGCCATTTCTTCGCCGAAGATTTCCGCATGACGACGCTGCGGACATCCCGGCCGATGACCGTGATGACCGACGCCGATCCCCGTTTCGTCCCGCCCGAAACCGATACGCGCGGGCTCTACGACTTCCTGCGCCGCCACGACCGGCGCTACGGCATGGGAGCGCTGCTCAGCCGGGACGGCGATGCCTGGACGATGGCGGCGTTCATCCGCGGCGCCCGCGAGGAACCGCCCGATGCGGAGACGCTGCGCCTGTTCGGGTATCTGGCGCCGCATCTCCGCCGCGCCGTCGACCTGCAACTCCGCCTGGGCGGCCTCCGCGCCGAAACCGCCGTCACGGCCGGGCTTCTTGAGCACAGCCCCTACGGGATCGCCGTCGTCGACGGCCATTGCCGGGTGAAATGGCTGAACGACCGGGCGCGCCGCTCGGTCGCGGACGGCTCGGCGGTCGCGATCCGCGGCGGCCTGCTCGTCGGCCGGTCGGCGGACGACACGCGATGGCTTCGCAGGATGATCGGCGGCACAGCCAGGACCATCCTCGGCCTGCCGGGCGAGGCCGGCGGGACCTTGTCGATCGAGCGGCCCGGGCTGCCGCCGACCGCCGTGACCGTCGCGCCGCTGCCGGTCGGCAGGGTGGCCGCCAATGACGGCGGGTTCGACGGGCTTAACGATCTGGCGCCCTCTGTCGGCATCTTCATCAGCGATCCGCTGGTCCCGCGCGCGCCGCCCGCCGACACATTGCGCCGCGCCTACCGGCTGCAACCGGCGCAGGCCCGGCTTGCCGTCGCGCTGGCGGACGGCCAGTCGATCGCCGGCTATGCGGATGAGGCCGGCGTGACGGTGAGGACCGCCCGCGAGCGGGTGAAGCAGGTGCTGACCCTGACCGGCACCCACCGCCAGGCGGAGCTGGTCCGCCTAGTCCTGGGGCTGCCGGCCGAGCCCGTGGGGTGACCATCAACCGAGCAGGCCACATGTTGCTGACATCCCGCTAGATTCGCTCCTTGCAGTGGCCCCCCCGGTTTGCTATCTACCCGCCCATCGCAAGGGGAAACTGTACCAACCGCGGCTCGGGAGAGCTTGGGGCAGTTTTCAAAACCTATAGGGTTTCCTGCGGAGCGCCCGTAGCTCAATTGGATAGAGCATCTGACTACGGATCAGAAGGTTGGGAGTTCGAATCTTCCCGGGCGCGCCACACTCTCGAAGACACGGAAATCCACCACTTCTTCGATGGGCCATTTCCGGTTGGAGTTGGGGCCGGGAGCGTACTGACACCTTTGGTGCGACCTCAGCGGAAAAACAGCCCTTCCGTAAACGACACCGGACATATCAAGTTGGAGGGCTGTTGTCCGTTAGCGGACGTTACGGCCCTCCAGATAATCCCGTGCCCCTTATGCTCAGGCGGATGCCAGGCGGGCCACCTGGTACAGCCGCAAGCCGTCGGCCAGCGACGTTTCCCCAACGTAACCCAACTCGCGCCTCGCGGCGTTGCGCGCGGGTGAGGTAGAGGTCACAAGCCGGGCGTCGCGCCCGCATTGAGCGTTGTTCGTTGGGGCAGAGCATCACGACTGGCAGCGGGCGCGGACGCCCGAGCCTCGGGCACAGGCAAGTACATCAAACTACAAATCTGTCGCATCGAAAACCGCCGCCACCCAATCGAGGAAAACCCGCACACGTGGCGATAGCTGACGGTTCTGCGGATAATAGGCAGCGAGCGGCAATGGCGGCGGCGGCTGGGCCGGCAGGACCTCGACAAGGGCGCCTCGCGCCAGATCCTCCCGGAAGCGATAGCGGGGCGCCTGAATCAGCCCGTAGCCCATCCGTGCGAGATGATGCGCCGTCTCCGCCTCGTTGGCGGTCACGCGGCAGGGAAGTGTCACCTCCCTGATTCCCTCGGCGGTCTGGAACTCCATCGGCATCACACGGCCCGTGCGTGACGACACGAAGCCGATCATCTGGTGTCGGTCGAGATCATCGACCGAAGCGGGCATCCCGTGATGCTCGATATATTGCGGGCCGGCGCAGGTCTGCTCCGGAATATCGGGGAGCCTGCGCATGATCAGGCCGCTGTCACCCGGTTCGCCCGCCCGGATGACGCAATCCACCCCCTCGCGCACCAGATCGACCAGCCTGTCGCCCTGGCCGATCTGTAGGCTGATCTGTGGATACGCTTCCAGGAAGTCCGGCAGGCGCGGCAGCAGGAAGGCCCGCGTCAGCGTGCCGTGGGCGTCGATGCGCAGCACCCCCGACGGTTCACCGCCCCGCAAGGCGCCCTCCGCTTCGTCGATATCGGCGAGGATCGACAGGCACCGCCGATAGTAGGCTTCGCCATCCGGCGTGGGCGCCACATGACGCGTGGTGCGTTCCAGGAGCCGGCTGCCGAGATCGCGCTCGAGCCGCCTGATCGCTTCGGTTGCCGTCGAACGCGGAATGCCAAGATCGGCCGCCGCCGCCGTGAAGCTGCGACGGTCGATGACCCGCACAAAAAGACGCATTGCATCGAGACGATCCATGATTGTTCGGAATATCCGAATTTTGTTGCCCGAAAAAGGGCAATTATCCCGCCTCTAACACTCCTTACCTTCTTGCCGAGCAACGGAGGTCAAGAAATGAGACTGAAAGACAAAACCGCAATCGTGACCGGCGCCGGCAAGGGCATCGGCGCGGCAATCGCACGACGGCTTGACCAAGAGGGTTGTGCTGTCGCGGTGAACTATGCGCGCGATGAAGCTGCTGCCCGTCAGGTCGTGCAGGACATCGAGCAGGCGGGCGGGAAGGCGGTTGCGGTGCAGGCTGACGTCGGCGATCCGGCCGGCATGCCCGCGCTGTTCGATGCGGCTGAAGCCGCGTTCGGCCCGGTCGATCTATTGGTCAACAATGCAGGCATGATGCGGTTGTCACCCGTAGCCGACGCTACGGACGCGGATTTCGACGACCACTGTGCCATCAATCTTGGCGGCACGTTCCGCGGTATGCGCGAAGGCGCCAAGCGGCTGCGCGATGGCGGGCGGATCATCAGCGTGTCCTCAAGCGTGGTGGGCTTCTACCAGCCCGGTTATGGACTGTATGCCGCGACGAAGGCCGGGATCGAGGCGCTGACGCATGTGCTTGCCAAGGAGTTAGGCCCACGCGGCATCACCGTCAATGCGATCGCGCCCGGCCCTGTCGAAACTGATTTCTTCATGCGCGGCAAGTCCGAGGAACTGGTCGCCAGCATCACGCGGATGATCCCGCTCGGCCGCCTCGGTCGTCCCGACGACATCGCCGACGCCGTCGCTTTCCTGGCCGGGCCGGAAAGCCGCTGGATCAACGGTCAAACCATCCGCGCCAATGGCGGCGCGGTCTAATCGCAACCCTCAAACCCAAGGAACACACTATGCCTTTCGCGAACTATAAACTGCCCCAAGCCTCGCTTTCGACGACGCAGAAGGAAGACCTGATTCACAAAACGACCGAACTCATGGTCGGCTATTTCGGGGAGGTCGTGCGTCCGACCGCGATGGTCCTGATCGAGGAAGTGCCCGATGGCGGATACGGACGTGCGGACGAAGTCTTCGTCATGCCGGAAGAGTACCGGGCAAAGGACTGACGTCGTTTTGACAGATAGCTGCTGAACACAGGGAGACATGTGATGGAGACTGACAAGGCAGCATACACAGATAGACGGGATTTGCTGAAGCTGACGGTCTTGACTGGACTGGCGGGAATGGTTCCGATCCGCGCAAGCGCTCAAGGGCAGGACATCTTGCAGCCGCCCGCGCGGCCCCTGCCAACCGTGGATACGCGTTTTCCGGCGGAGATGGCGCCAGGTGTCATTCTTGTGCCCGACAAGCGCATCCCGCTCGTTCCGAATATCGGGATCATCGTCGGCACGGAAAGCGTGTTGGTGATTGATTGCGGTCTTGGTATCGAGAGCGCCGAGAACGTCCTGCGCCTGGCGCGAGAACTCGCACCGGGACGCCGGATCATCCTGACGGTAACCCACGCCCATCCGGAACACGGCTTCGGTGCCCAAGTGTTCGGGAGCGACGCACGCATCTACTACAACAGCGCGCAACGGGACTATTTGCAGCGCTCGGGTCAGACCTTGCTGGACGGCTTCAGAGCCGGCGTTCTGCCGGAAGGGCAGAAGCATCTGCTGGACGGGATCAAACTGACACCACCGCATGAGACATACGACACTGCGGAGACCGTGATCGATCTCGGTGGTCGTGAAGTCCGGTTTCGGACTTGGGGCACCGCCCATTCTCCGGGGGATCAGATCCTCTTCCTGCCCCAGGAGCGCATCCTGTTCGCGGGAGACCTTCTCGAAGAGCGGATGTTTCCGATCGTCCCGTTCTTCCCGCCTATGATCGGTGCCGGCGACATTGACGTTACAAAGTGGGAATCCGCTCTCAACGATATGATGCGGTTGCAGCCGCGCCTCATTGTGCCGGGGCACGGAAATCTCGGCGGCGCCGAGCTTCCTGAGGCCGTGCTTGGCTATTTCCAAATGGTGCGTGGAATGCTCGCCGAAGCCGGTCCCCAGACCGCCAATCTTCCGTCTCTCCTTCGCGCGCGTTATGCAACGTGGGAGAATCCGGAGTTCATTTCGCCAGCACTCCGATACTTTCAGCAGAGAGTCTAATCAGCAACTGCTGTAACAGGGAATGGCGTCTCGCCGATCGGGCAGCCCGAGCGTGGGGCGTTTATGCGCAATCCAAAACCAATTGCGATATAAAACCAGTCGATCTAACTTGCTGCCGATTGGATAGCGCAATCAGGACCGCCCGGATGTGCCGCGTAAGGAAAGGAAGTGGTATGGCTAAGCTCGTGTTCGGAATGAACCAGTCCCTGGACGGCTATGTCGACCATATGGCGTTCGCGCCAGGTCCCACGCTCTTCCGACACTTCATCGAGGAGGCAGAGGGGCAGGCGGGCAGTGTATACGGTCGCCAAATGTATAGGGTCATGCGTTACTGGGACGACGATCATCCTGAATGGGATGCAGAGCAACGCGCCTTCGCGGCGGCATGGCGGAACCAGCCGAAATGGGTCGTCTCGCGCTCGTTGAAGTCGGTCGGCCCCAACGCCAGGCTTGTCGAGGATGATCTTGAGGGCACGATCCGCGCGTTGAAGGCCGAGCGCGACGGGGAGATTGAAGTTGCTGGCCCGGACCTGGCGCAAAGCCTCACCGAACTTGGCCTGATCGATGAGTATCGGATCTACCTGCACCCCGTCGTGCTTGGTCACGGCAAGCCATATTTCGCCGGACCTCGGCCGCCGCTCCGCCTCATGGCTAATGATCGGATCGGCAAGGATGTGATCAGATTGACCTACGTTCCTGCTTGATCTCGCGACTCGGCCGATGGAAATCGCCGCTTGGTTAAGGGTCGTTACGGCCTCCCTGTCCAGCCTCCGACAATCTTTTCGTTCAGTTGTTGATCCACGATTTCGACCGTACGGTCGATCTCCGCGTTGGGCATGCCGAGCTCATGGGAAATCAATTTCACCAGCAGATCGACCCGCTCGATGAACGGCGCCCCGCCGGCCACTGCGCGAGCCGCTGAAGAGGGCTTGAGAAGGCTTTCCGCCGCTTTGGCGTATTTCTCGAAAGGCACCTGATCCTTCGGGGCGGCTCCAAGACGCCGGACCAGGGCATCGACGTGATCGTAAATGCTCCGTGAGAGCTTCAAATCGTCATGCACCGCGTCGCGGATCGACCGCGGCTCATGCGGCGTGATGCAGCGGTAATTTCCCGTCAGCAGCATCGACCATTTGGCCAGAGGGACGAACGGTGAATCGAACACTCTGAGCTTCACGGGAACGTCCCGGCCATCAAGCGTCACCGCGTCGATGTCCGCTTCCAGTTCCCGAAGCAGCAGGTTGTGCGTCTCATCCTTAAATGCCGCCGCCTTGAAGTTTGTCGGCAGGCCGACATGGAGGACATTCGCCGCCTCTTCCGGCGGGCGGAAGGCCTGCGGATCAGGCGAGCAGAGCGACACCAATCCCGGCTTGAACCGTTCCCAAACCTGGGCGTTGGTATACGCGTCCTCCAGCGCCATCCCCGCAAGCGTCGGGATGCGTTTGAGATAGGGAAGCGGCGGCATGTTCATGATCGAAAGACAGGGCAGCTTCGCCTCGGCGATCCTGATTATCAGAAGCCGGATCGTGTGGTTGGCGTATTGCGGCTCCTGCATGGCAAGACCAACCAGATCATATCGGGATGGGTCGACATCCTCGGGCGCGGCTGCGTCCAGGATTCCGGGCAGGTCGCGGGAAAAGATCGCCCGGTGCATCGCCTCGTCGCGCAGCTTGATACGCGTTTCGGTACCGTCGCGATTGATGAGTTCCGCCGTCTTCTTCCGGCAAACCAGGGTCACGTTGTGACCGGCCATCAGTAGCTTTGTCGCCAGCAATGAGCCATACGAGGCTCCGAGGATCAGAACGTTGCGCGCCATGCTCTCCCGTCCCCGGATCACTTTGTGACGCCGCATCCAAGCGCGGCTGGACTCGCCTTCATCCTGCCCGGGCGCGCCATTTCAGTACAGAACTATGAACGCCGAACGCCGCGGCGTCTGCGCGGGCTACTCCTCAGAACGCCCCGTGCCGTCACGATCGCGGTCGTATCGTTTCTTGAGCGGAAACGGCGGCAACCAGGACTCGCGACGGACGGTCCAGAGTTCGTAGGTCGGCGTCAGCTGGTCAGGGGCGTCCAGGGACCCCAGATGCACTTCGATTTCATCCGCAAAGCGCGCGAAAACGGAGGAGCCGCAGCGGGGACAGAAAAATCGCCCGGCGTAGTCGCGTGTCTCGCCCTCGATCGTCACCGCATCCTGAGGGAACACCGCGGAAGCGTAGAAAAGGGCCCCATGGTGCTTGCGGCAGTCGAGACAGTGACAAAGGCCGACCCGGTATGGGAGACCCGACGCCACGATCCGGACGTTGCCGCATAGGCAACCGCCGGTGAATTGATCCATGCTGCGTCTCCTCCAGAATCAAGCGGTCGGAATGGTTACAACAACAGTAC
The DNA here is from genome assembly GCF_039839375.1 of Inquilinus sp. CAU 1745. Lineage (NCBI taxonomy): Bacteria > Pseudomonadati > Pseudomonadota > Alphaproteobacteria > Rhodospirillales > Rhodospirillaceae > Inquilinus > Inquilinus sp. CAU 1745. The sequence continues at coordinate 61,343 of NZ_JBDOQU010000002.1, read as the reverse complement.
TGTCATTGTAATTGCCCGCTGCGGGCGGGGCCGGCGAGATATTGCTCGTCGGTCACATGCTCCATCCAGTCGACCGTCTTGCCGTCGAGCGCCTCCTGGATGGCGATGTGCGCCATCGCCGTGGTCGGCGTCGCGCCGTGCCAGTGACGTTGGCCGGGCGGAAACCAGATGACGTCGCCGGCGTAAATCTCGACGATCGGCTCGCCCTCGCACTGGATCCAGCCCGCACCGGAGGTGACGATCAGCGTCTGGCCGAGCGGATGCGTATGCCATGCCGTGCGCGCGCCCGGCTCGAAGGTGACGCTGGCCGAGGCCGCGCGCGCCGGCGGCGCGTTCAGGGGATCGATGCGGACCGAGCCGGTGAACCATTCCGCCGGGCCCTTCTGCGAGGGCTGAGTGCCGTTGCGATAGAGTTTCATGTCTTGCTCCTGCTGGAGGTGATCCTGCCGTTGACCGTTCATGATGCATCCTCGGTCTGGGCCAGCGCCGCCGCGGGCAGGCGGGCGCCTACGATCTGGACGGCTTCGGCGCCCGCATCGATCTCCCGCAGGTCGTCGGTTGTCAGATCAAGGTCCACCGCGCCCAGATTCTCCTCCAGCCGGTGCGGCTTTGTCGTGCCGGGGATCGGCACGATCCAGGGCTTTTGCGCCAGCAGCCAGGCGAGCGCGATCTGCGCCGGCGTGGCGGCCTTCCGGCCGGCGACGGTTTTGACGATCCCGACCAGCGCCATGTTGGCCTTGCGCGCTTCGGGTGAGAAGCGCGGGACGGCGTTGCGGAAGTCGGTCGGATCGAATTTGGTGTTCTCGTCGATCTTGCCGGTGAGGAAACCGGCGCCGAGCGGGCTGAACGGCACGAAACCGATGCCGTGCTTTTCCAGCGTCGGCAGCAGTTCCGCTTCCGGGCCGCGCCAGAACAACGAATATTCGCTCTGCACCGCGGTTACCGGCTGGACGGCATGGGCGCGGCGGATCGTCTCGATCCCCGCCTCCGAAAGGCCGAAATGCCCGACCTTGCCCTCGGCGACAAGCTGCCTGATGGCGCCTGCCACATCTTCGATCGGCACGTCGGGATCGACGCGGTGCTGGTAGAAGAGGTCGATGCGATCGGTCCGCAGGCGTTTGAGAGCGGCTTCGGCGACCTGCCTGATATGCTCCGGACGACTGTTGAGGCCGCCTCCGCGTTCGCCGGTCGGGGAAATGTCGAAGCCGAACTTGGTGGCGATCGCCACCCGATCGCGGATCGGCGCCAGCGCCTCGCCGACCAGCTCCTCATTGGCGAAGGGACCGTAGGCTTCGGCGGTATCGAATAGCGTGACGCCGCGCTCATGCGCATCGCGGATCAGCCTGATCATCCCCGCCTTGTCGGCGGGCGGCCCATAGGCGGAACTCATGCCCATGCAGCCCAGACCGAGCGCGGAGACTTCAAGGCCGGAACTTCCCAGTTTACGCATCTTCATTTCCATCTCCTTTTATTGGGGCTGTATCGCCGTTCCTGGTCGGCCTCCATCGAGAAGGGAGGCTCGATCCGCGCGCCCGGCGCATGGTCGGCAAGGACGGCGAGGCTGTCGCCCAGGCCGTAGCCGCCATGCGTGATGAAGGGGCGCAGCGTCTTGCCCGTCAAATCATGCGCCCTCAGGAAGGAACGGATGACCGGCGGCGTGGTCTGCCCCCAGATCGGGAAGCCCAGGAACAAGGTCTCACAGGCCGCGATGTCAGGGACTTTCGCCTCCAGCGGCGGCTCGTAACCCCGATCCCGCTCCTGCCGCGCCTGCTCGACCGTCTGCTCGTAATCCTCGGGATAGGGCCGCGCCGGGCGGATCTCGAACAGCTCCGCGGCAAGCGCGTGCTGGAGGGTTCCGGCGATGACGCGCGTGTTCCCCGAGCGGGTGAAATAGGCGACGAGAATCGCCGAGCCTGCGCGTCGCGATATATCGGCCGGCTCTGCCCACGCCGTGGTGGTGGCCGCCAGAGACAGCAGCGCCGGCGCGGTCAGTATCGTGCGTCGGGAGAGATCGTTCATCTGGTCCTCCTTGGATCGGGGAGCCGTCGCTATGAAGACCATATGGCGCTCGCCTTGCTTCGCGATTAGACGCTATAATCGGCATTCCTCAATAAGGTGGGCTAATGAATGTCGAGCGAGAACTTCAACAATCTCGCTGCCTTCGCTGTGGTCGCAAGGGAACGAAGCTTCACCAGGGCGGCGGCGAAGCTGGGCGTCTCGCAGTCGGCGCTCAGCCAGACCATCAAGGGGCTGGAGGCGCGGCTGGGGCTGCGGCTGCTCACGCGCAACACGCGCAGCGTCGCGCCGACCGAGGCGGGCGAGCGCCTGTTACGGTCGGTCGCGCCGCGGTTCGAGGAGATCGAACAGGAAATCGCCGCGCTGAGCGCCCTGCGCGAGAAGCCGGCGGGGACGATCCGCATCACCGCGGGCGAGCATTGCGCGATCAGCCTGCTCCAGCCGGCGCTGGCGACGTTCCTGCCCGACTATCCCGACATCCAGGTCGAGGTCATCGTCGATTATGGCCTGACCGACATCGTCGCCGAAGGCTATGACGCGGGGATTCGTCTGGGCGAACAGGTCGCCAGGGACATGATCTCGGTGCGGATCGGGCCGGAGATGCGGATGGCGGTCGTCGGGTCGCCCGCTTATTTCGCGAACCGTCCCCGACCCGAGACGCCGCAGGATCTGACGCCGCACAATTGCATCAATATCCGGCTGCCGACCTATGGCGGCCTGTTCCCGTGGGAGTTCGACAAGGATGGGCGCGAATTGAAGGTGCGCGTCGAGGGCCAGCTCGTCTTCAACAATATCGCCTTGCGGCTGAACTCGGCGCTCGCGGGGCTGGGGCTCGCCTATATGCCGGAAGACCACGCGCTGGAGCACATTGCCGGGGGACGCCTGATCCGGGTGCTGGAGGATTGGTGCGGACCCTTTCCCGGCTATCACCTCTACTATCCCAGCCGCCGCCATTCCTCGCCGGCATTCTCGCTACTGGTTGACGCCTTGCGCTATCGCGGTCCCTGACGCCGAGGATCGCGAACGCCGGCTGTTCGTCAGTGCACTTCTCCCATCCGCGCACCTGATTTTCTCCCCTGAACAAGGGACGAACCGGACATTTGATCAGCGTACCCACATGAGATGCCGGCCCGCCAAGGCGCTGTCGGTCCTTGTGTTCAGGATATGCGGTTTGCCATGGGCATGGGTCTATTCTCTGGCATGAAGACGTATTCGCTAATCACGGTCGTGGCATTGATCGCAAGCACCGGATGCGCGGTAGCACAGACGGAATCATTTCCGGTCATCCAGACAGAAACCGCCTTTCTCGAAGCTTGCGAACAGGAGTGGGTGCAGCGTGCGCCCGCTGCGGCGCCCTGGGCGCGAGGTGAGTGCCAGGTCAAATGGGGATGGGCCATGGCGGCGGGGCCGATGGCGGAAACCATACTCGCGATGAGCGTTGCCGATGACGATACGGCTCGAGCGCAAGCGCAAGTGCCCGCACCGGGGGCGGTCATGCCTGCCGGCGTCGCCGTCTCGCACACGGCAACCGGTATCCGCTTCGATTGGCAGGAGCAGGGCTCGGAGGGCCGGTACAACGTCACGGACGCCCTGCGCAGCCGTGGCGTCGCGCTGCGGTCGCTCGGCTGTCCACAGTACCCCGGTGCGTCGATGGGTCGAGAAAAGGTCATGCTGGCCACCCTGCCTGGCCGTCAGCCCTTTGTGGTCGCTGTCTATAGCCGCGCCGCGCCGACCGGTCGCGAGTACGCCGCTTATGAGGTCGATGCGGATTTCAGCGGCGTTGTGCCCGACATGCCGGCGTTGCGGGCGGGCCGGTATCCCGGCGGCGGGGGGCGCGCCTTCGCGGTCGATCCGACCGGATGGGTGGCTGAATGCCCCGACCCTGAACGATCCTGATCCGATGCCGCATATCGAGGGGAAGAATTGCCGATGACCTATTATTGGACGGTTTTTATTGTATTGATCGCACTGTTCGCTGGTGGGGGCATCCTTGCCATCGTGCTCGGCTACCGGATGATGAAAGGCGTTGACCGTGCGCGGTTCGGTCGACGCAACCAGTACGGTGCGGAGACATTTGAGGACTACGATACCGCCCATAGCACCCAGTTGGCGGAAAACACGCGGATGGTGGTCGGGCGTCTGATGCTTCTGGCCGGAATCGGCTCGACGTTTTTGAGTCCGTTCATTTCTCTCATGATCATTTCAACGATGTGAAGTGAGGCCCGCGAGTTTCGAACGATCGTGCTGCGCTGGCGTCGGCGCTATTTCTCAAAGCGGCCCGTGCCGTCACGATCGCGGTCGTATCGTCTCTTCCTGAAAATTTCGACGGCCCGCCGATTGTAGCATCGGCATAATCAGATTATATGATGCGTGATGATTGATGCGTTTTGAGGGCTGTCATGCGAACGACATTGGCAATCGATGATGATGTTCTGGTCGCGGCAAAGGCGATCGCGCAACAACAGCGCAAGAGTTTGGGAGAAGTTGTATCCGATCTGGCGCGCCGTGCATTGCGACGCCCGTCGGCGCCGGCTACACGAAACGGCATCCCCCTTATTTCGGTATCGGATGAAGCGACCGTGGTCACGCTTGAGACTGTCAACACGCTTCGTGACGAATTGCCGTGACTTTTCTGCTCGACGTCAATGTGCTCATCGCCCTGATCGATCCCGCTCACGTAAGCCATGACGCCGCGCATAACTGGTTCGAAGCGGCCGGAAGGATTTCGTGGGCCACCTGTCCGATCACGGAGAATGGCGTGATCCGCATTGTTGGTCATGCCAGATACCCCAATATGCCAGGTTCGACCGCGGATATCGCGACCATTGTTCGCAAGATGCGGGAATTGCCTGGACACGTCTTCTGGTCCGATAGTCTAAGCCTGATCGACTCTGCCTATGTTGATGTTTCGCAAGTGCTGACCTCAGCCCAAGTTACGGATAGCTATCTATTGGCGCTTGCTGGGAAAAACGGTGGAAAGCTTGCAACCTTCGATCGACGCCTTTCGACAAGGGCCGTGAAGGGTGGAAAGGGGATGCTTCACATCATCGGCAATTCATAAGTATGCCTCCCCCATCGCGGCCAGTCGCTCGGTCAGGTCCGGCGGGATCGGCGTCGATCGGCGGGTCGTCTGGTCCGCGTTGACCCAGACGATTTCTCCGGTCGCGCGCAGATCCTCGCGGCCCTTGCCGTGGATTTCCAGCAGTAAAGTCAGGCTCGACCGGCCGATACGGCCGGCGCGGACGAGGATGTCTATCTCCTCGTCGAAGCGGATGGGAGAGGCGTATTCGATCAGGGAGCGGACGACGTGGAAGTCGGTCCCGGTGCGCGCGGGCTGGCCGATATAGTCGTACTCCAGCCAGCGGAAATATTCCGTGATCGCCGTATCGAAGTAGGTGAGGTAATGGGCGTTGAAGACGATGCCCTGCTGGTCCACCTCCGCATAGCGAACGCGGAACGGGAAGGAGAAGCGGAAATCCTGCCTGGGCATGGCTTAGGTCTCTTCTGACGGTCAGGCGAATTCGGGGGGGTAGACGCGCTCCGACGGCGGGGTCGCCTCGATGCGGGCCATGAGCGTGTCGAGAAAGTGCTGCTCCGCCCGGTTCAGATGGACCAGCGGGTTGGTGACCAGGAAGATGTCGACCGCCGGCGGGTTCTCGAACGGCGGCAGCCGCCACAGAAGACCGTCGCGAACATCGCGTTCGACGACGTGGATCGGCAGCGGACCGATGCCCACACCGGCGACGATCATCCGTCGCACCTCCTCCAGATGGCTGGATGTGCCGACGATCCGGTCCTCGAAATTCTCCGCCGCGCGCAGCAGCGCGACCGGACGCAGCGCATCGGTTGTCCGGTCGGTCTTAAACGAGACCAGGGGCTCGCTGCGCAGGTCGCGCATCGTCACGCCCGCGCGGCCGAAGAAGCGGTGGCGAGGGCCGCAGAAGAAGCCGAAATGTTCCCGGTACATATGCTGGTAGCGCAGGCGGGGATTATGCCGATGGACCAGGCAGACACCCGCGGTGCTGGTCTTCTGCAGGACCGCCTGGACGACGTCGACGCTGGTCGCGATGTCGATCGTGTAGGTCACTTTCGGATGTTCCTCGCGGAACGCCGCCAGCACTTCGTCGAAGATCGGCGATGTCACGTGGCTGGCCATGGCGATGGTGACATGCCCGGAGATCTCCTCCTTCACCTCGCGCAGCACGACCGCGAGGCGGGAGATGTTGCCGTAGATCTCGACGCATTCGCGGTGGAGCAGTTCGCCATGCTGGGTCAGTTGGAACTGCCCCGGGCCGCGCAGGATCAGCCGACGGCCCAACTGTCCCTCCAGGCGCTTCAGCGCGTTGCTCACCGTCGGCTGGCGCAGCAGCAGGCGGTTCGCCGCCCTGGTGATCCCGCCTTCCTGGACGATCACCATGAAGGTGCGGAGCAGGTTCCAGTCAAGCTCCTGGGTGATCCGCTCCAATGTGCCGATGGCGGGCATCGCCGGTCCCATAGTTTTAAACTATACCCGTCATTCTTCATATCTATTTGCGCAATGTCCAGGCCTGCGCCCTAATCCTGAACAGTATCCGGTGCATCAGCGCCGGCAGCGGAAGGTGGGATGTCGGGGGGAATGGCGGAAACGGCGGTGGACGACAACACGACCGGGACCGCGCGGCCCTGGCTCATGATGACGCCGGCGCTGGCTTCGGTGGCGCTGCTGCTGGTCGTGCCGACGGGATTCATCCTGGTCTATTCATTCTGGCTGCGAGGCGCGACGGGCGCGGATCAGGCAGGATTTTACCTCGACAACTGGCGGGAGGTGCTGACCGACCCGTTCTATCGGGCGATCCTGCTGCAAACCTTCCGCATCGCGCTGACGACGACGCTGATCTGCGCGGTGGTAGGGTATTTCCCGGCCTATTTCCTCGCCCGGACCAGGATGCGCGACAAGACGCTCCTGATCCTGCTGCTGATGCTGCCGTTCTGGATCAGCTACATCATCCGCACCCTGTCCTGGATCAACATCCTGGGCGCGTCGGGGGCGGTCAATGCGGGCCTGCTGGGGTTGGGCCTGATCGATGAGCCGGTGCAGTTCCTCTATAACGAACCGTCGGTGATCCTGGGCCTGACGCACTATCTGCTGCCCTTCATGATCCTCAACGTCTATGTCAGCCTGGACGGCATCGACCGGAATCTGGAGGCGGCGGCGCGGACGCTCGGCTGCACGCCGTGGCAGTCCTTTCGGGAGGTAACCCTCCCGCTGTCCCTGCCGGGGCTGGCGGCCGGATCGCTGCTCTGCTTCGTGCTGGCGGCCGGCACCTACATCACGCCGCTGATCCTGGGCGGCCCGCGTCAGGCGATGTTCGCCAATCTGATCTACGAGGCGGTGATCATCCAGTTGAACTGGCCGCTGGGGTCGGCGCTGTCCATCCTGCTGCTGATCCTGCTGGGCGCGCTGGTCACGGTCTACAACCGCTATATCGGGCTGAAGCAGATCGCCCGGAGTTTCCGATGACGGGGGACTTCCGATGACGGGGCGCATCCTGTCCGGCTGGACGCTGACGCGCGGGATCACCTTCCTGGTCTACGTGTTCATGTTCGTGCCGATCGCGGCGGTCGTGCTGCTGTCCTTCGCGGAAAGCCGGTTCGGTTCGTTCCCGATCGAGAATTTCAGCCTGCGCTGGTTCATCGAGCTGGCCGGGAACGCCGCGATCGTCAGGGCCTTTCAGACATCGATGGTGCTGGGCGCCCTGACCTCGATCATCGCGACGGCGATCGGCATTCCCGCGGCTATGGCGATCGTGCGGTACGATTTCCCCGGCAAGAACCTGGTGACCACGGCGTTGATCGCGCCGATCCTGGTGCCGGAGGTCGTGCTGGGGGTGGCGCTGCTCCTGTTCCTGCGCTGGCTGGCCGTGCCGAAAAGCTTCGCTCTCCTGCTGATGGGGCACGTCATCATCACGCTGCCCTTCGTGCTGCTGGTCGTCCAGGCGAGGCTGGTGGGCATCAAACGGGAGTTCGAGGAGGCGGCGCTGTCGCTGGGCGCCAACAGGCTCCAGACCTTCTTCGAGGTGACGCTGCCCCTGCTCATGCCGGCCGTGCTGGCGGGGATGCTGTTCGCCTTCACCATCAGCTTCGACGATGTCACCGCAACCCTGTTCTGGAAATCGGCCGGAACGGAGACCGTGCCGACGCAGATCTTCGCCATGCTGCGGAATTCGATCAGTCCGGAGATCAACGCGCTCGGAACGGTGATGATCGTGATCACCGTCGCCCTGCCGCTCGCAGCCGGCATCCTCGCGCGCCGCTTTGCCCGGGGGCGGACATGAACCCCGATCGACCAAAACCAACAAGAACGCAACCAAGGAGGCTTTTACCCATGGATACGACCAAACGGCTTGAACGGCTGCTCGACCGCTACCGCAACGGCGATATCGAGCGCCGAACGTTTCTGGGTCTTCTCGGCGCGGCCGGCGCCACCGCCGGGCTGGTCGGCGGGCCGATGATGATGCTGACCCGCCAGGCGCGGGCCGCGGAGGTCGAATCGGTGCGGTTCGATGGCTGGGGCGGGGTGGTGTCCGAGGCGTTCCGCAAATTCGCTTTCGATCCCTACACCGCGGCGACGGGCATCGAGGTGATCGACGGCACCTTCGCGTCGAGCGACGAATACCTGACCAGGGTCAAGGCCGGCAGGGAAGGGGAATTCAACGTCTTCCTCGCCTCCGGCGTCTTCGACTACGCCCGCTACGTCGACCTCGGCTACGATGTGGTGCTGAACGAGGAGAACATCCCCAACCTTGCCCTCGTCATGCCGGCGATGATGACGCCTTACCGGGCGGTCACCGACGGCAAACTGTCCGCGGCGCCCTACGATTACGGGACCACCGGGCTCGCCTACAATACCGAGCAGATCAGCCGCGAGGAAATGGAAGAGAAGGGTGCGCGCATCCTGCTCGACCCCGCATACAAGGACAAGATCGGCGGCTTTTCGGATTGGCGCACCCGCATGTGGTACGCCGCCCTCCAGACGGGCCAGGATCCGAACAATATCGAGGATCTCGAGGCGGCCTGGGACGCCGTCCGGCAGCATCGGGACCTTGTGCTGAAATACTGGAATTCGGGTGCCGAACTCATGAGCCTGCTCGCCGAAGGCGAGATATGGGTGACCGAGGGCTGGTCCGGCCGTATCGCCTCGCTTCAGCAGGAAGGGCATCCGATCGGCTACCACGATCCGCCGGGCAGTTTCGCCTGGCAGGAGTGCCTGATGGTCCTGAAGGGCAGTCCGCTGCCCGAGGTGGAGGAACTGCTCAACTACATGCTTGAGCCGGAGGTCGCGATCGCCGTTTCGGAGGGGCAGAACTACCCGCCGTCGCTCGACCCGCAGAAGGTTGATCTGGGGGACAAGATCCCGAACATGCCGGCCTTCGATCCGACCGGCAAGCTGGAGAACCTGACATTCGCCGAGCCTGCCTACTGGAACGGCAATCAGCAGGAGTGGTCGGCCGAATTCAGCCGCGTCCAGCGCGGGTTCTGATGGCCGACAGCAGCCAGAATCGCCCTCTCCCCACCGGGGAGGGGGCGATCGCTTCCGGAGACCGCGCCCATGCCGTCGAACTGCGCGGCGTCGTCAAGCGCTTCGCATCGTTCGTGGCGGTGGAAAGCATCGAGCTGAAGGTCGAGCAGGGTGCGTTCGTCACGCTTCTGGGGCCGTCGGGCTGCGGCAAGACGACGACCCTGCGGATGATCGCCGGGCTGGAGCAGCCGAGCGACGGCGACATCCTGATCGCCGGCAGGCGGGTCAACGCCCTGCCGATCCACAAGCGGAATCTGGGCATCGTGTTCCAGAACTACGCCCTGTTTCCGCACAAGACGGTCTTCGACAACGTCGCGTTCGGGCTCAAATACCGCGGCGCGGACAAGGCGACCGCCCGCCGCAAGGTTCAGGAGGCGCTCGATCTCGTCCGGCTGCCGCAGGTCAGCGACCGGTATCCCAGCCAGCTGTCCGGCGGTCAGCAGCAGCGCATCGCGCTCGCCCGCGCCATCGTGTTCGAGCCGGATGTCCTGTTGCTCGACGAACCGCTGTCCGCGCTCGACGCCAATCTGCGGGAGGAGATGCGGGTCGAGCTGAAGCGCATCCAGCGCGAACTGGGCGTGACCACGATCTTCGTCACGCACGACCAGTCCGAAGCGCTGGCCATGTCGGACCGGGTGGTGGTCATGCGCAGCGGCGTGGTCGAGCAGGAGGGAACGCCGGAGACCGTCTACAACCTGCCCGCCAGCGCCTTCGTCGCGGATTTCCTGGGACATTCCAACCTTCTCCAGGGGACGGTGGCCGGGATCGCCGACGGCGTCGCCATGGTCACCCTGCCCGGAGGGGCCGAGGTCGTCGCCGAAACCGGCGCCCGCACCGCCCGGAAGGGTGAAGCGGTAAGCATGGTGCTGCGCGCCGAACGGCTGCTGCTCGGCGAACGGTTCGATTCCGACGGCGGCGTCACGGTGCTCGATGGCGTGGTGGAGACGGTGGATTATCTGGGCCTTTCCGCCCGGTACTTCGTTCGCGTCGGCGACATGCGCCTGCAGGCGATCAACCCGATCGACCGGCATCCTTTCCGGGAGGGAGACAGGGTCGCCCTGCGCATCCGCCCGCGCGACTGCGTGCTCCTGCCGCCGGATCGTTAAGCAGACGAGGATATCCCCCCATGTTCGCCGAACCCGCCGCTCCGGCCGGTCACAACCAGCCGTCGCACCTGTTCTACCAGTCGCGATTGCGCCGCCCGCCGATCGACCGGGCCGAGGGCATCTACATGTGGGATGTCTCCGGACGACGCTATATCGACGGGTCGTCGGGCGCGATGGTGGCCAATCTGGGCCATTCCAACCGGCGCGTGCTCGACGCCATGAAGGCGCAGATGGACAAGGTGACCTTCGCCTACCGCCTGCATTTCGAGAACGACCCGGCCGAGGACCTGGCCCGGGAGCTTGCGGCCGTCATGCCGGACCGCCTCGACAAGGTGTTCTTCGTCTCCGGCGGATCGGAGGCGGTCGAAAGCTGCCTCAAGATGGCCCGGCAATACGCTCTCGCGGCCGGTGAGGGCAGCCGGTACAAGATCATCTCCCGTTTCCCCTCCTATCATGGCGGCACGCTGGGGGCGCTCGCGGTCACCGGCTACGCGCCGATGACCGCGCCGTTCGCGCCGATGATGCGCGAGATGCCGAAGATTCCCGCGCCGACGGCCTATCGAGACCGCGATGCGCTGACCATGGAGGAGCGGGGCCTGCGCTACGCCGACCTGCTGGAGGAAGAGATCCTCCGCCAGGGTCCGGAAACCGTGCTCGCCTTCATCATGGAGCCGGTGGGCGGCGCTTCGACCGGCGCGCTGGTCGGGCCCGACAGCTACTACCCCCGCATCCGGGAGATATGCGACCGGTACGGCATCCTCTTGATCTATGACGAGGTGATGTCCGGGGCCGGCCGCACGGGCAAGTTCCTGGCCGCGGAACATTGGGACGTCACGCCCGACCTGGTCGCCCTCTCAAAGGGTTTCGCCGCCGGCTACAGCCCGCTCGGCGCCATGGTCGCGCCCGACTGGATGGTCGAGCAGGTGCTGGACAAGGGCGGATTCATCCATGGCCACACCTATGCCGGCAACCCGCTCGCCTGCGCCGCCGGCCGCGCGGTCCTGCGCGAATTGCTGGAACGTGACCTGACCGGCAATGCGGCGCGCATGGGCGACTATCTGATGGCGCGCCTCGGGGAGTTGATGGAGGCGTTCCCGTTCATCGGCGACGTTCGCGGTAAGGGCCTTTTGACCGCCTTCGAGATGGTCGCCGACCGCGACAGCTTCGCGACCCTCGATCCGGGACTGAATGCCCATCAGCGGCTTGTCGACCTCGCTTACGATCGCGGACTGATCGTCTATTCACGGCGGACCCGGGGCGGGTTGTCGGGGGACCACATACTGGTCTGTCCGCCCCTGATCGTCACGGCGGAGGAGATCGACGCGATCGTCTCGATTCTCCGGGACAGCCTCTCCGCGCTCGCCGACGAACTCGATTTGCCGCGCCGTTAGACATTCCCGAAGATCCGGAGATCAACCATATGGCCGCCCGCAAGGTCGTCATCACCTGCGCCGTCACGGGGTCGATCCACACCCCGACCATGTCCGACCATCTGCCGATAACGCCGACGGAGATCGCCGAAGCGGCGATCGGCGCGGCGGAGGCCGGGGCGGCGATCCTGCACCTCCACGCCCGCGATCCGGAAACCGGCAGGCCGTCGCCCGACCCGGACCTGTTCATGGAGTTCCTGCCGCGCATCAAGCAGTCCTGCGACGCCGTCCTGAACATAACCACCGGCGGCGGCCACAACATGTCGGTCGACCAGCGCCTGGAGGCGGCGCTCCGGGCCGCGCCGGAGATGTGCTCGCTCAACATGGGATCGATGAATTTCGGCATCTTCGGCGCGGCCGCGAAGTTCGACGCCTGGAAGCACGACTGGGAGCGGCCCTACCTGGAATCCACCCGCGACTTCATCTTCAGGAACACCTTCGCGGACATCGAACGCATCCTGAAGGATCTGGGACAGGGGCACGGCACGCGCTTCGAATTCGAATGCTACGATGTCGGCCACATCTACACGCTGGCCCACTTCCTGGAGCGCGGGCTGGTCGAGCCGCCGCTGTTCGCGCAGTTCATCTTCGGCATTCTGGGCGGCATCGGCCCGGACCCGGATAACCTCCTGCACATGAAGCGGACGGCGGACCGGCTGCTGGGCGACGCCTATGCCTTTTCGGTGCTTGGCGCGGGGCGGCACCAGATGCCGCTCGCCACCATGGGGGCGATCCTGGGCGGTAATGTCCGGGTGGGGCTGGAGGATTCGCTCACCATCGGCTCCGGCCAATTGGCGCGAAGCAACGCCGAGCAGGTCACGAAGATCCGCGGCATCGTCGAAGCCCTGGGCCTGGAGGTGGCGACCCCGGCCGAGGCGCGCGCGGCATTGGCGCTCAAGGGCGGCGATCGCGTCGCCTTCTAGGGCCTTTACTCCGAGGAATCGTCCCATGAAGGTTGTCTTCGACGAAGCGCAGATGCTGCACGACCCCAGGAATTTCCTGGTCTCCGGCGCGCCGCAGCCGAATCCGGAAGTCCCGGAGCGGGCGCGAACCTTTCTGGCCGCCGTCGGTGAGGCGGGGCATGAGCTTGTCGCGCCTCCGGATCACGGGGCCGGTCCCCGCGCCGCCGTACATACGCCCGAATACCTCCAGTTCCTGGAGACGATCTACACCCGCTGGCGGCGGATCGACGGCGCGTCGGCGGAGGTCGTACCGAACATCCATCCCAATGGGCGCGCGGACGGCTATCCGGCTTCCGCCGTCGGCCAGGCGGGCTATCACATGGCGGATACGGCCTGCCCGATCTCCGACGGCACGTGGGAAGCGGCCTGCGCCAGCGCGAATACGGCGGCGCATGCGGCGGAAATGGTCCTCGGCGGCGGTGAGGCCGTGGCCTATGCTCTCTGCCGGCCGCCGGGGCACCATGCCTTCGCCGGTATGGCGGGCGGGTTCTGCTTCCTCAACAACGCGGCGATCGCCGCCCAGTATCTGAGAAAGCGGGCGGCGCGGGTGGCGATCCTGGACGTGGACCTGCACCACGGCAACGGCACGCAAGGGATATTCTACGACCGCGCCGACGTGCTGACGGTCAGCCTCCACGCGGACCCGGTGCGGTTCTATCCCTTCTTCTGGGGGCATTCAGACGAACGGGGCGTCGGCCCCGGTCTTGGCTACAATCTCAACCTGCCGCTGCCGCGCGGTACGGCGGACGATGGTTATCTGGAAGTGCTGGAGAAGGCGCTGAGCCGCATCCGCGCTTTCGCGCCGGATGCGCTGGTGGTCGCGCTCGGCCTCGATCCCTTCGAAGGCGACCCGCTGGCCGGGCTCAAGGTGACGACCGGGGGCTTCGGCCGGATCGCCCGCGTCATCGCCGGGCTTGATCTGCCAACCGTCATCGTGCAGGAGGGCGGTTATATGTGCCGGGAACTGGGCGGCAATCTCAGCAGCTTTCTGAAGGGGTTCGAGGATGGGCGGAATGACCGCTGAAACGGCCGACGCGATCGTTCTGGGCGGGGGCATGGCCGGCGCATCGGCTGCGGCGTTCCTGGCCGGCCGCGCCAGGACGCTGGTGCTGGAGGCGGAGGCGCAGCCGGGCTATCACTCGACCGGCCGCTCCGCCGCGATCTTCATCCAGAATTACGGCAATCGCGCCATCCGGTCGCTCACGGCGGCGAGCCGTTCGTTCTTCGAAAACCCGCCGGCCGGATTCGCCGAACACAGCCTGCTCGGCCCGCGCGGCAGCCTGCATCTGGCCTTCGAAGGACAGGAGGAAGCGCTCGACGATCTGGTCGCCGGGGGCAACGGGATGGATCGCATCACGGCCGACGAGGCGCTTCGGCTGGCGCCGCGCGTTAAGCGCGACCGCCTTATCGGAGCGGCCTATGAGCCGGACAGCACGGATATCGATGTCAACGCCCTGCATCTCGGTTTCCTGAAGGCGATGAGGGAGGCCGGCGGCCGGGTGGTGACCGACGCGCGGGTGGGGCGGATGACCCGGAATGGCGGCGTCTGGCGCGTGGAGACGCCGGCGGGAATCTTCGAAGCCCCGATCGTCATCAATGCCGCCGGGGCCTGGGCCGATACGGTTGCCGCGCTGGCCGGCGCGCGGCCGGTCGGCCTTGTCCCCTGCCGGCGCACCGCCATCGTGGTCGATGCGCGCGATGGGGACGATGTCTCCCGTTGGCCGCTCACCGGCGACGTGGCCGAAAGCTTCTACTTCAAGCCCGAATCCGGCCGGATCATGATCTCTCCGGCCGACGAAACGCCGGTCGAGCCGCACGATGTCCAGGCGGAGGAGATGGACATCGCCGTCGCCGTCGATCGCTTCACGAATGCTGTCGACATCCCCGTGCGCCGGATCGCGCATCGCTGGGCCGGCCTCCGCACCTTCGCGCCCGACCGTACGCCGGTGGTCGGGTACGACCCGGAAGCGGAAGGATTCTTCTGGCTGGCCGGGCAGGGCGGCTATGGTATCCAGACATCCCCCGCAATGGGGATGCTTGCCGGCGCGCTCGTGCTCGGCGAAAGCGTTCCGCACGATCTCACCCGCGCCGGCGTCGATCCCGCTGCCCTGTCGCCCGGCCGCTTTTCCACGCTTGAGGAGTAAACGATATGAGCATCGAACGGCTGGATTCCGGCCCACGCATGAGCCAGGCCGTGATCCATAACGGCACGGTCTTTCTCGCCGGCCAGGTCGGCGACGATCCCAAGGCCGACCTTGCGGAGCAGACACGCCAGATCCTGGCCAACATCGACGCGCTGCTGGCCCGCGCCGGGACCGACAAGTCGAAGCTCCTGACCTGCAACATCTGGCTTGCCGACATTGCGGGGTTCAATGAGATGAACGCCGTTTACGACCGCTGGATCGATCCGGCGAATCCGCCCGTCCGCGCCTGCGTCGAAAGCGCCCTCGCAACGCCGGACTACAAGGTCGAGATCCAGGTGACGGCGGCGCTGTAGACGCTCCGGATGATCTCCCGCCGGACCTTTTCCGCCGCCCTTTTGGCCGGTCTCGCCGCGCCGTTCGTCGGACGGGCGGCGGCGCAGGAGGTTGGGGAGGTGCGCGCCGCCCTTCAGGGGATGGTGCAACTGCATTCGCTTCAGGTTCAGCTCGGCGATGAACTGATCGTCGCGGAAGTGTTGCGCGGGCCGGGGCTGGATCGTCCGGCGAACATAAAATCATGTTCGAAGAGCATCGTCGCCCTGCTGCTGGGCACGGCGATCGACCGCGGCGAGATCGCCGGCGTCGACGCCCGCCTGGGGGACGTGGCCCCCGATATCATTCCGTCTGACGCGACCGAAGGGGTCGCGGACATCACGATGGAGGATCTGGTGACCTTGCGCGCCGGCCTCCAAAGCACGTCGGGAGCCAACTATGGCGGCTGGGTGGCCTCCGACGACTGGATCGCCGATGCGCTCAGCCGTCCCATGGTCGCGCGGCCCGGCGGCCGGATGATCTATTCCACCGGTACGACGCATGTGTTGGGGGCGGCGCTGACGGCAGCCACCGGTGACAGCCTGCTTGAACTGGCGCGCGACAGGCTGGGCTCCGGACTGGACATCGATTTCGCGCCCTGGGTGCGGGGACCGCAAGGGTACTTCCTCGGCGGCAACGAGATGAGCCTGACGCCGCAATGCATGCTCAGGATCGCCATGCTGATGCGCGACGGGGGGCGCTATGGGGGTGCGCAGATCATCCCGGCCGACTGGATCGCCGCCTCGTCGATCCCTCGCACGCAATCCCCCTATTCCGGCCTGGACTATGGATATGGCTGGTTCCTGAGCACGTCCGGCTATGTGATGGCGCGGGGCTATGGCGGGCAGATCATCGCGGCGCATCCCGAACGCGGACTTGCCGTCGCGATAACCTCCGACCCCACTCGGCCGGCGCGTTCGGAAGGATATTTCGGGGACCTGATGCGGCTCCTCGATGGACCGGTCCTCTCGCTGAGCTAAGCGTCCTAGACGATCCCTCCACCGCCGCCCGCGGAGGCCGGACGCCGGGCCGAGACGGCTTCCCGGTAGCGGCTGGCGCGATAGGCGGCGACGGGATCGATCGCCGCGCCGGCATCCAGCCGGGCCTTCGCCAGGATCGGATCGACATCGGTGCGGAATGCCCGCTTCAGCGTTTCGGCCGCCATCAGCGCGTCGTTTTCGGCCTGATGGCCTTCCAGCGCCGCGCGGTCGACGATCAGGGCCTGAGCGTAGGCCCGGCGCACCTCGCCCGCGCTCGACATCAGGCTCTCGATCGGGTCGGTCACATTGTGCGACTGGTCCAGCATGTGGGCGGGCCGGAAGCCGTCGGCGCCTCGCCGTTCGGCGTCGACCAGCTCGTTGAACACCAGGAACAGCCGGTAGGGGTCGATCGCGCCTGCATCCAGATCGTCGTCGCCATATTTGCTGTCGTTGAAATGGAAGCCGCCCAGCTTGCCGAACTGGATCAGCCGGGCGACGATCATCTCAATATTCACGTTGGGCGCGTGGTGGCCCAGATCGACGAGGCAATAGGCCTTCGGACCCAGCGTCCGGGCGATCAGGTAGTTCGTCCCCCAATCCTGGATCACCGTCGAATAGAAGGCCGGCTCATACATCTTGTGTTCGGTATAGAGCCGCCAGTCCTCAGGCAGTGCCGTGTAGATTTCGCCCATGGAGGACAGATAGCGTTCGAACGCGCGGGTGAAATTGCTCTGCCCCGGGAAGTTCGACCCGTCGCCGATCCAGACCGTCAGCGCGGTGGAGCCGAGCGCCCGGCCGATCTCAATGCATTCCAGATTGTGCTCCACCGCCTGCCGGCGAACGGCCGCGTCGGTATGGCTGAGCGAACCGTACTTGTAGGACAGCTTCTGGCCGGGCGCGTCGGAGAAGGTGTTGGAGTTCATGGCGTCGAAGCGGAGCCCCAGCGCGTCGCCATGGGCCTTCAGCCGGCCGGGGTCTTCCACCTTGTCCCAGGGGATGTGCAGGGAGACGGTGGGCGTCGCCGCCGTCAACTGGTGGATGACCGCGCAATCCTCCAGCTTGTCGAAGATATCGCGCGGTTCGCCGGGGCCGGGGAAGCGGGCGAAGCGCGTGCCGCCCGTACCGACACCCCAGGACGGCACGGCGACGGAGAATCCGGCCACCCTGGCGGTGACGGCGTCGATATCGACGCCGCGCCGCGACAGGCGTTCGCCCAGCGAGCGGTAGTCCCGCTCCAGGTCGCCGATACGTTTCTCGTTCTCCGCCGTCAGGATATCGGCCGAAATGGGTCCCTGGGTCATCCGGATCCTCCCGCTTGTCGACGGCCGGGCGTCAGCGCGTGAAGGACTGCGCGTTGCCCGCATCGACATTGATGATGTTGCCGGTCGATTTGGCCGAGGCGTCGCCGGCCAGGAAACAGATCGCCTCCGCGATATCCTCCGGCAGCACGTTCAGCTTCAGCATCGACCGCTTGCGGTAATGCTCCTCCAGCTCGTCCGGCGCCATGTTATAGGCGGCGGCGCGCTGTTCCCGCCATTCGCCGGTCCAGATCTTCGATCCTCTCAGCACCGCGTCGGGATTGACGGTGTTGACCCGGATGCCGGCGTCGGCTCCCTCCAGCGCCAGGCAACGGGCGAGGTGGATCTCCGCCGCTTTTGCGGCGCAGTAGGCCGATGCGTTGGGCGAGGCGGCGAGCCCGTTCTTCGACGCCACGAAGACGATATTGCCACCCAGCTTCTGCCGCCGGAACAGGCGGAACGCCTCCCGCGAGACGAGGAAATAGCCCTTCGCCAATATGTCCATGTTGCGGTTCCACATGGAAAGCTCGGTATCCTCCACCGGCGCGGAGGAGGAGATGCCGGCGTTCGACACCAGGATGTCGACTCCGCCGAAGGCGATGGACGCCGCCCGGAAAGCGGCCGACACGGCGGCTTCGTCGGTGACGTCCAGCGCCACGCCGGACACCTGATCGGCGCTGAAATGGGCGGCCAGTTCCTCCCGCGCGCCCTCCAGCGCCGGTGCGTCGATATCGGCCAGGACGACGCAGGCACCTTCCCGCATCAGCCGGGCGGCCGTCGCCTTGCCGATGCCCCCCGCCCCGCCGGTGACGAAGGCGACCCGCCCGGCCAGGCTCTTCGGCCGCGGCATGCGTTGAAGCTTCGCTTCCTCCAGGAGCCAGTATTCGATATCGAACGCCTCCTGCTCCGGCAGGCCCTGATAGGTCGACACGGTGGATGCGCCGCGCATGACGTTGATGGCGTTGACGTAGAACTCCCCCGCGATTCGCGCCGTCGCCTTGTCGCGAGCGAAGGTCATCATGCCGATCCCGGGCATCAGGAAGACGACCGGGTTGGGGTCGCGCATCGCCGGGCTGTCCTCATGCCGGCATGCTTCGTAATAGCGGGTGTAGTCCGCGCGATAGTCGGCCAGCGCCGAATCCAGCCCGGCGAGGACGGCGTCGACATCCGGGCGGGCGGGATCGAATTCCAGGACCAGCGGCCGGATCTTGGTGCGCAGGAAATGGTCCGGGCAACTGGTTCCCAGCCGGGCCAGCGGCTCCAGGTCCCGTGAATTGACGAACTCCAGTACGGCGTCCTGGTCGTCGAAATGGCCCAGCTTGCGTTCCTTGCCGCCGATCCGGCCACGGATTTCCGGCATCAGCCGGGCCGCTATCCGGCGGCGTTCCGCTTCGCCCAGGCTCTTGACCGCGACGCCGCCGAAGACCGCCTTGCCTTCCGTTCGCTCGGCCAGCCATCGAATGGCCCGGTTGATGATCTCCAGAGTCAGCTCGTAGCAATCCTTGGCGTCGTCGGCCCAGGTGAACAGCCCGTGGCTTTCCAGCACCACGCCTTTGGCTTTCGGGTTCGCCTTGATGAAGGCTTCCAGATCGAGGCCGAGCTGGAAGCCGGGCCGCCGCCAGGGCAGCCAGCCGATCTCGTCGCCGAAGATCTCGGCCGTCAGTTCCCTGGAATTCTCCGACGCCGCGATCGCGATGATCGCGTCGGGATGCATGTGATCGACATGGACGTGGGGCACGAAGGCGTGCAGCGGCGTGTCGATGGACGCCACCCGCGGGTTCAGGTCAAACGTGCAGTGGGGCAGGTAGCCGACCATCCGGTCTTCGTCCTCCACACCCCGATAGAGCCCCTTCAGCGCCTCCAGCCTGTCCATGTAGAGCGTCGCGAAGCCGTCCATCCTGATGGTGCCAACATCCCCGCCGGAGCCCTTGACCCACAGCACCGGGACCGGTTCGCCGGTCAACGGATCCGTCTCCGTCACCTTGGCCGATGTATTGCCGCCGCCATAGTTGGTGATCCGCTTGTCCGCGCCCAGCAGGTTCGACCGGTAGAGCAGCAATTGCCGCTGATCCAGCCCCGCCGCGTGGGCGTCGTCCCATCGGTTCTCCAGCAAGCGGACAGCGGCCATCATCATCTCCCGGGGCTTTGTCATCCGGGTCCAGATATCGCGCGGACGCCCTCCTTCGTCAATCGAAACCGATCATATATTATCATTGTGCGATGCAATATGACTGAAAATGATCGTTTATGATTGACAGAATATCGGAAGAGGGATGAGGATCGGTGAGTTGACGGAGGGTCGAAGCGAATGCACGAACGCGAACGTCACCGCATTGTCCTGAGCGCCATTCAGGAAAAGCCCGTGGTGACGATCCAGGACATTGTCGAGCTGACCGGCGCCTCGGAGGCGACGATCCGCCGCGACATCGCGGCCCTCCATGTCCAAGGCCGGCTGCGCCGGGTGCGCGGGGGAGCGGAAGCGATCAACCCGCCGCAATTCACCGGCCTCGCCGGGCGTCCCTACAAGGTCAATGAAAGCGTCAACGGCGACAAGAAGCGCGCCATCGCGCGGGCGGCCGTGGCGCTGTGCGACGATGGCGACCCGATCATCGTCAATGGCGGGACGACAACTTTCCAGATGGTGCATTTCCTGGCGTCGCGCCGAATGCAGGTGTTCACCAATTCCTTCCCGATCGCCGAACACCTGCTGAAGCATTCCAAGAACACGGTGATGCTGCCGGGCGGCGCCATCTATCGTGAGCAGAACATCATCCTGAGCCCGTTCGAGAACGACGTGACGCGCAATTTCTATGCGCGCCGGATGTTCATGGGCGCCCAGGGCGTCGGGGCGCTGGGGGTCATGGAATCCGACGCGCTGCTGATCCAGGCCGAACAGAAGCTGATCAATCAGGCCGATGAGCTGATCGTCCTGGTCGACAGCACCAAGTTCACCCGCCGCTCCAGCCTCATCCTCTGCGCGCTGGACAGGGTTTCGACGATCGTCACCGACGACGGCATTCCCGACCCGGCGCGACGGATGATCGAGGCGGCGGGGGTTTCGCTGATCGTGGCGGCTACTTCCGCCACCGAAGGGAAGGAGGAAATCTCGGTCGCCTGAGGAAAAGCGCACAGGTCCGAAAGCGGTTCAACGCAACGCATATAAAGGGAGGACGATATGAACATCTTCAAGACATTGGCAGCCGGCACGGCGCTCGCCGTCGCCTTCATCGCCGCCCCGGCGGCGGCGCAGGACGGGACGCGCATCGCGCTGGTCGTGAAATCGCTGGGCAACGGCTTCTTCGAGGCGGCCCATCGCGGCGCGCAGGAGGCGGCCGAGGAACTGGGCGATGTCGAGATCATCTATACCGGCCCCACCGCGCCGACCGCCGAGGGCCAGATCGAGATCATCACCTCGCTGATCGCGCAGAATGTCGACGCCATCGCCGTGTCGGCGAACGATCCCGACGCGCTGGTGCCGATCCTCCAGCGCGCGATGGATCGCGGCATCACCGTCATCTCCTGGGATTCCGGCGTCGCGCCCGAAGGCAGGCAGGTCCATCTCAACCCGTCCTCGAATGAGCTGATCGGCCGGATGTGCCTGCAGCTCGCGGCCGACCATATGGAGAACGGGGAAGGCAACTTCGCCATCCTCTCGGCCACCTCAACGGCGACCAACCAGAATATCTGGATCGAGGAGATGCAGAGCCAGCTTGCCGACTTCCCGGGGCTCAACCTCGTCGACATCGTCTATGGCGACGATCTGGCGGACAAGAGCTACCGCGAGGCCCAGGGGCTGATGACGAACTATCCAGACCTGGACGTCATCGTCGCGCCCACGACCGTCGGCATCCTCGCCGCCTCCCAGGCGGTGGCCGACGCCGACCGGATCGGCGAGGTCTATGTGACCGGTCTCGGCCTGCCGTCGGAGATGGCGGGCGCGATCGATTCCGGCGCGACCAAGTCGTTCGCCATCTGGAACCCGATCGACCTCGGCTACTCCGCCACGATGATCGCCTACAATCTGGCCGCCGGGAATGCGACGGGCGAACCGGGGTCGGAGATCGACATGGGACGGATGGGCATGCTCACCGTCGGCGAGAACGGGGAGGCCGCGATGGCCGAACCCTTCGTCTACGACGCGTCGAACGTCCACGAATTCGCGTCGATCTTCTGATCCGATGGAACGGGGAGGGCCGGACCTGTCAGGCCCTCCCCCGCCCGCTGACATGCAGACCATGCCGAATCCTTCCCAGACGCCGGACCGGCGGCCCTTGCTCGCCATGCGCGGCATCTCCAAGACGTTCCCCGGCGTCAAGGCGCTGGACGAGGTCGATATCGACCTCGCGCCGGGCGAGGTGACCGCGCTGATCGGCGAGAACGGGGCCGGGAAGTCCACGCTGGTCAAGATCCTGACCGGAATCTACCGGCCGGACGGAGGCGAGGTGCTGATCGACGGCAGGCCGGTCGATCTGCGCACGGCGGAGGCCGCGGTCGCCCACGGCATCACCGCCATCCATCAGGAAACGGTGCTGTTCGACGAATTGTCGGTGGCGGAGAACATCTTCATCGGCCACGCGCCCCGCACCCGGTTTGGGTTCGTCGACGTCAAGGCGATGCACGAGCGCGCCGCCTGTCTCCTCGCTTCCATCGGCGCCGATCTCGATCCAAGGGCGCGGCTGAAGGATCTGGCGATCGCCCAGCGCCATCTTGTCGCCATCGCCCGCGCGCTGTCGGTGGACGCGCGCATCGTCATCATGGACGAACCGACGGCCGCCCTGTCCCACCGGGAAGTCGAGGATCTGTTCGGGATCATCGAAACGCTGAAGGGGGAGGGGCGCGCCATCCTCTTCATCAGCCACAAGTTCGACGAGGTCTTCCGCATCGCCGATCGCTACGCCGTCTTCCGCGACGGCAAGGCCGTGGGCGCCGGGCGCATGGATGACATCGGCCATGACGAGATCGTGCGCCTGATGGTCGGCCGCGTGGTCGAGCAGGTGTTTCCCAAGACCGAGGTCGCCATAGGCGCGCCGGTCCTTTCGGTCGAAGGCTATTCCCATCCGACCGAGTTCCGCGACATCGGCTTCACCTTGCGGCGGGGGGAGATCCTGGGCCTCTACGGGCTGGTCGGCGCCGGACGGTCGGAATTCTGTCAGTCGCTCTTCGGCATCACCCGGCCGGGCGGCGGCCGGATCCTGCTGGAGGGGAAAGAGATATCCATCCGCTCCCCCGCCGATGCGATCCGCGCCGGTATCGTCTACGTGCCGGAGGAACGGGGCCGCCACGGCGCGATCCTGCAATTGCCGATCTTCCAGAACATCTCGCTGCCGTCGCTCGGCCGCACCACGCGGTTGGGCTTCCTCAGGCTGGCCGAGGAATTCTCCCTCTCTCGGAAATACGCCGAACGGCTGGACCTCCGGGCCGCGGCCCTGTCGCAGTCGATGGGCACGCTGTCCGGCGGCAACCAGCAGAAGGTGGTCATCGGCAAATGGCTGGCGACGCGGCCGAAGGTCATCATCCTGGATGAGCCGACCAAGGGGATCGACATCGGATCGAAGGCCGCCGTCCACGCCTTCATGGGCGAACTGGCCAGGGAAGGGCTCAGCGTCATCATGGTTTCGTCGGAACTGCCGGAAATCCTCGGCATGGCCGACCGGGTGCTGGTCATGCGCGAAGGGCTGGTCGTCGGCGGTTACGACCGGGCGGATCTGGATGCGGAGACGCTGGTCCGCGCCGCCACCGGCAACGAACGGGAAGCGGCATGACGCGTTTCCTGCGCACAAGGGAGGTGCTGCTGGCGCTGGCGGTCATCCTCCTGATCGGCCTCGTCTCCCTACGCTCGCCTTCCTTCGCCACGCCGGGCAGCCTGGTCAACGTCTTCAACAACACCTCGATCCTCATCATTCTGGCCCTCGGCCAGATGGCGGTGATCCTGACCCGCTGCATCGACCTTTCCGTCGCCGCCAACCTCGCCTTCACGGGCATGGCGGTGGCGATGCTGAATGCGGGATATCCCGGCCTTCCGCTCGCCCTGCTGGTCCTGCTTTCCATCGGGATCGGCGCGGTCCTGGGCGCGTTCAACGGCGTGCTGGTGTGGAAGCTGGATATCCCGCCCATCGTCGTCACGCTGGGCACGCTCACCATCTATCGCGGGCTCGCCTTCGTGCTGTCCGGCGGGCGCTGGGTCAACGCGCACGAGCTGACGGGCCCCTTCCTCCAGTTTCCGCGCCACGAGGTGCTGGGCGTCCCCGTCATGTCGTGTATCGCGCTCCTCATCATCGCCCTGCTGACCGTGCTGCTGACCCGCACCGTGCTGGGCCGCGCCTTCCATGCGGCCGGCGGCAACCCGACCGCCGCGATCTATGCCGGCATCGATGTCGGGCGGACCCGCTTCCTCGCCTTCGTCCTCTCCGGCGCGCTGGCCGGCTTCTGCGGCTATCTCTGGGTCGCCCGCTTCGCCGTCGCCTATGTCGATATTGCCGGCGGGTTCGAACTGGATGTCGTGGCCGCCTGCGTCATCGGCGGCATCTCGATCGCCGGAGGGATCGGGACGGCCGGAGGCGCGGTGCTGGGGGCTCTCTTCCTCGGCGTCATCGCCAACGCGCTGCCGGTCATCGACGTTTCGCCCTTCTGGCAGATGGCGATCTCCGGCGGTGTCATCATCACCGCCGTGGCGCTGAACGCCCGGCAGGAACGGCGCGGCGGAAGGCTCATCCTGCGCCAGGAACGGGCCGCGTCATGACCGATCTCGCCCGACGCCATATCCCCGACCGGCTCGGCACGCCGCTCGCCCGCACGCTGGCAAGCTGGGAAGTCCTGCTGCTGGGCGTGGCCGTGGCGGTCTTCGTCGCCAACTCCTTTGCCACGCCCTACTTCCTGAATGTCTGGAACCTCTCGGACGCCACCTTCAACTTCACGGAGAAGGCGATCGTCGCATTCGCGATGGCGCTGCTGGTGATCTCCGGCGAGATCGACCTTTCCGTGGCGGCCATCATGGCGCTGGCCTCGACCGCGATGGGCGCGGCCGCCCAGTTCGGCGTCGGCGCGCCGGGGCTGATCCTCATCGGCCTCTCCGTCGGCCTCCTCTGCGGGGCGTTCAACGGCTTCCTGGTGACCAGGCTGGGCCTGCCCTCCATCGTCGTCACCATCGGGACGATGAGCCTCTTTCGCGGAATCTCCTATGTCGTGCTGGGCGATCAGGCCTATGGCGACTACCCGCCGGCCTTCGCCTGGCTGGGGCAGGGCTATGTCTGGTGGGTGATCTCGTTCGAGTTCTTCCTGTTCGCCCTGCTGGCCATCGCCTTCGCGATCCTGCTCCACGCTACCTCCTTCGGCCGGAAGATCTATGTCGTCGGCAACAACCCGCTGGCCGCCCGCTTCTCCGGCGTGCCCGTGGAACGCGTGAAGTTCATCCTCTTCCTCCTGACCGGGGCGATGAGCGGCCTCGCCTCCATTCTGCTGACCGCGCGGCTCGGCTCCACGCGGCCATCGATCGCCTTCGGCTGGGAGCTGGAGATCGTGACCATGGTCGTTCTCGGCGGGGTCAGCATCCTCGGCGGATCGGGCAGCATCGGCGGCGTCGTGCTCGCCGCGTTCGTCATGGGGCTGGTGACGTTCGGGCTCGGCCTCCTCAACGTGCCCGGCATCGTCATGTCGATCTTCATCGGCGCCCTGCTGATCGGCGTCATCGCCCTGCCGACCCTCGTCCGCCGCCTGAAAAGGAAGCCGGCATGAGCGGGATGGAGAAATACGCTTTCAGGATGAAGCTGCGTCCGGGCCAGGAGGATGAATACCGCCGCCGGCACGACGCGATCTGGCCGGAACTCTCGTCGCTGCTGAGGGACGCCGGGATATCGGATTACTCGATCCATTGGGACCCGGAAACCAATCTCCTGTTCGGCGTCCTGTGGCGATCGCGCGACCATGGCATGGACGCGCTGCCCAGCCATCCGGTGATGAGGCGCTGGTGGGCGCATATGGCCGATATCATGGAGACGAACCCCGACAATTCGCCGGTCCAGTCGCCGCTGGTCACGCTCTTTCACATGGAATGAGCGCCATCCGATGAGCGGACAGGCGCATATCGCGGTGATCGATGTCGGCAAGACCAACGCCAAGCTGACGGCGGTCGACCGCGCGACGGGCGCCGAGACGGCGATGCGGACGATGCCCAACGATGTCCGCCGGGCAGGTCCCTATCCGCATTTCGATGTCGAAGCCTTGTTCGCCTTTTTCATGGACGGGCTGGCGGATTTCGCCGCCGATCGGGGGTTCGATGCGATATCCATCACCGCCCACGGGGCCAGCGCCGCGCTGCTTGGCGATGACGGCCTCGCCCTGCCGGTGCTGGACTACGAACATGACGGGCCGGACGCGCTGGCCGACGAATATGACCGGCTCCGCCCACCGTTCGTTGAGACGCGCTCGCCCCGCCTTCCTCTCGGGCTCAATGTCGGGGCACAGCTGTTCTATCAGCAGCGGCGCTTCCCGGACGCATTCTCGCGGGTCCGCCGCATCGTCACCTACCCGCAATATTGGGGCTGGCGGCTGACCGGCATCGCGGCGACGGAGGTGACGTCGCTGGGATGCCACACCGATCTCTGGAATCCCGCCGCGGGAACCTTCTCGACGCTGGTCGACCGGTTGGGCGTCCGGCCGCTGATGGCGCCGGTGCGGTCGGCCTTCGACGTGCTCGGCCCCGTGAAATCGGGTCTGGCCCGGCCTGTCCCCGTCCATACCGGCCTGCATGATTCCAACGCGTCGCTGCTGCCGCACCTGATGGCGCGGCCCTCGCCCTTCGCCGTGGTGTCGACCGGAACCTGGATCATCCTCTTCGGTGTCGGCGGCGATCCTTCCCGGCTCGATCCGGCGCGCGATACGCTCGCCAATGTCGATGCCCATGGCCGTCCGGTTCCATCCGCCCGCTTCATGGGCGGGCGGGAGTTCGACCTGCTGACGGAGGGGCGGCCGGAAACGCCGGATGCCGGAACGGTGGCCCGGATCGTGGAGAACGACATCATGGCGCTGCCGTCCTTCGTCGGACCGTGCGGTCCCTTCCCCGGTGGGCGTGGCCACTGGACGGTCGACCCGGCGACCCTCTCGGCCGCCGAGCGGACGGCGGTCGCCTCGCTCTATACGGCGTTGATGACTTCCGAATGCCTTGAACTGGCCGCGCCGTCCGGCCCTGTCGTCATCGAAGGGCCGTTCGCCCGCAACGCGCTCTTCGCCGCCGCGCTGAAGGCCGTGACGGGGCGACCCGTGGAAAGCGCCAGCGGCTCGACGGGCACCAGCGCCGGCGCCGCGCTCCTGGCCGGCGGTCTGCCGGCGGCGCAGCCCGCCGTCGCGGCGACGGAAGACATCCTGCCGGCCGGGTTCGCGGAGTATGCGAGGCGCTGGAGAATCCTTGCCGGCTGACGTTGCGGTTCTCTCACCGCTTCGGCTGGCGGTGAAGGTCGGCGGCGGCAAGGTGGGCGGGCAGGGAATCGTCGCCCGCGGCTTCCGCGAGCGCCACGGCCTCCGCGCCATAGTTGAACCAGAACACCTCCTCCTCGGTCTCCCGGCGGCGCAGCCCGTCGGGCAGCGTTAGCGCGGGAAGGCCGGCTTCTTCGGCGAAGCCGCGCAGCAGGCGGGCCATCGCCATGCCGTCGGGCCAGCCGCAGAGATAGATAAGGTTGCGCTGCCGTCTGACCGAGGCGGCGGCGTCGGCGGTTCGTTCGACGATCGGTGCCGCGCCCTCCGTGATCTCGCGCCATATATGGAAGGCGCCGCCTCCTTCGAGCGGCATGGCTGCGTCCGGACGCAGTGTCTCGACATAGGCGACCCTGACGTCGAGGCCGTCGATGGCCGGTCCCAGGGTGGGCAGGATGGCGAAGTTTTCGGTCCTTGATCCGGTGCGCGGCCCCAGCACGACGAGCCCGTCATGGGCGGCGATGGCCTTCCGCAAGGGCGGGCTGAAGGTCAGCAGGCCGGGGGCCAGCGTCAGCGCGTAGCCGGCGAGATCATCCGTGCCGGGCGGCAGGATATCGACATTGAGGCCGGCCCGCCGCAGGCCGCGATAGGTTTCGAAGACGAGCCGGAAATAGTCGAAACCGCGTCCCTGCGGCTGCGCGGCCCACGCCCAGGCGGACTGATAGTCGAAGACGAGGCCGACCTTCGCCCTGGCGGCCTCGGCGACCTCCGCGCCGTTGCCGAATTCCCTCGCGACGCGCGCGACCTCCTCCAGCGCCGGGGCGTCCGCACTGTCCGGCCGCAAGAGGCCCGCATGCATCTGCTCCTGCGCCATCGGAGCCTGACGCCAGCGGAAATAGCAGACGGCCTCCGCGCCATGGGCGAAAGCCTCCCAACTCCACAGCCGCACCATGCCGGGCAGCGGGGCGGGGTTGTAGGGCGCCCAGTTGACCGGGCCCGGCTGCTGTTCCATCACCCACCAGCGGCCGCGGCCGACCGCGCGGTAGAGGTCGTGATGGAAGGCCTGGAAGTCGGGGTCTCCCTGGCGGAGGAAGGCGCGCTTCCATTCGTCGCCCTCGTCGACACGGTCCTCCAGGAAGCCGAGCGGATAGGAATCCCAGCTCGCGATGTCGAGGTCCGCGCCGACGCGGTAATGATCGAACTCCACGACCTTGCCCATGTAGTTGTGGGCGATCGGCGCGTCGGAATAGGCGCGGATGATGTCGACCTGGCGCCTGTTGAACGCGACCACCTGATCGGAGCTGTAGCGGGAGAAGTCCAGCCGGTGGCTAGGATTGGCTTCGGTCACCGTCAGGTTCGGCAGGTCGATCTCCTCGAAGCTCCCATATTCCATCGACCAGAAGACGTTGCCCCAGGCCGCGTTGAGGGCTTCGACCGATCCGTATCTCTCCCCAAGCCAGCGGCGGAAGCCGGTGCGGGCGGCGGGGCTGTAGGAAAGGGTTGTGTCGTGGCAGCCATATTCATTGTCGGTCTGCCAGGCGGCGAGGTGGGGGTGGCGGCCATAGCGTTCGGCGATAAGCCGGGTGATGCGCGCCGCCTCGTCGCGATAGCCCGTATGGGAGAAGCAGTAGTGGCGGCGCGATCCGAACCCGCGCGGACGCCCCTCACGGTCCACCGGAAGCATGTCGGGATGTTTGGTCAGCATCCAGCGCGGCGGGGTCGCCGTCGGCGTACCGAGCACGATCCTGAGACCGGCCACGCCGAGCGTCTCGATTGCCCGGTCCAGCCAGTCGAAGCGGAGGTCGCCCGGCTTCGGCTCCAGCCGGGACCAGGCGAATTCGCCGATGCGGACATAGGTCAGCCCGGTCTCGCGTATGCGCCGGGCATCGTCGGCCCATTGCTCCTCCGGCCAGTGTTCCGGGTAGTAGCATACGCCCAGGCTGCGGCGGATCATGCTGCTTCGCCTTCAATCACGAACATGGTGGCTGGGAAGCCGACGGGCAGAGACACGCCGTGGTTCATCAGGAAGGCGCCGGAGGCCCGGACGGTCCTTCCCTCGCGGAGCGCGTTGGGGCCGCGGCCCATCGCCGGGATATCCTCCGGATTGACGAGGCGCAGCGCGTAGCTCCTGTCCGGTTCAAGGCCGGTCAGGCGCAGGGGGCGGGGCAGGGATTGGGTGGTCGTTGTCGACTGGCCGGCGAAGAGGACGAAGCGGCCGCCATCGTCGGCGATCGTCATCTCCGCAGTCATCGCGGGATCGGCGCTGTCGAGGCGATGGAGCCTGCCGGACATGGTCCAGCGCCTATTGTCCTTCCACCAGCCGGTCACCTTCTTCAGCGTCGCCCGCTCGGCATCGGTCAGTTCGCGCGGGTCCATCTCGAAGCCGAGGTGCCGCTGCGCGGCCACCCAGGCCCGGAAGCCCATGGGCAGGACCCTGCCGGAGGTATGGCATTGGCGCGGGCCGACATGGGATCCGGTGATCTCCGGCGGCAGGAAGAGCGCCGCCTCGTGCTGGATCCTCAGCCGCTCCAGCGCGTCGTTGGAATCCGACAGCCAGACGCGATGTGTGCGGGACAATATCCCGAAATCGATCCGCCCGCCGCCCGATGCGCAGCTTTCGAATTCGACGTCGGGATGGGCGTCGCGCAGCCGGTCGAGAAGCGCGTAGATCCCTTCCGCCTGCCGCGTGTCCGGCAGCGGCAGGATCCGGTTGTGGTCCCATTTCACATAGTCGATCGCGTTTTCGGCCAGCAGGGCGGAGATGCGGGTGAAAAGATGGTCGCGGACATCAGGGCGGGCGATGTCCAGGACGTATTGGCAGCGGCCTGGGATCTGGTCGTCGGGTCCCAGAACCCAATCCGGATGGGTGCGATAAAGGTCGCTGTCCCGGCTCACCATCTCCGGCTCCATCCAGAGGCCGAAACTCATGTCGAGCGACGCCACATGGTCGATCAGGGGCGTCAGCCCGCCCGGCCATTTCGCCCTGTCGACCTCCCAGTCGCCGAGGCTCGTCCTGTCGTTATCGCGGCCCTTGAACCAGCCATCGTCGAGGACGAAGCGCTCCGCCCCGATATCGGCGGCGAGGCCGGCGATCTCCTTCAACTCATCGAGCGAGTGGCGGAAATAGACGGCCTCCCAGCAATTGTAATGGACCGGGCGCGGGCGCTTCGGGTCGGGGAAGCTGACGATGATCCGCCGCGCATGGCGGTGGAAGGCGTCGGCGACGCCGTTGAAGCCTTCCGTGGAGAAGGTGGCGTAGAGCGGCGCGGTCCTGGCGCTGCGGCGATGGCCGAACTGGATTTGGCGCCTTCCGTCGGGCAACTCCTCAGCGATCATCCGGTGACCGCCGGAGAAGCCGTAATGCCATGCCTGGACATGGCCGCTGGTGTTGCTGGTCCCCGCTTCATGCGTCAGCAGGGCGGGGAAATGCGCATGGTCGCTGCGGCCGGTCGGATTGTCGCGCAGCCGCGCGCCCTGCTTCCAGGGAAGCCTCTGGGACTGGAACTCCCCGCACCAGCGCCCGCCGAAATCGATTGTCTCGACGGCGGCCTGCGATGCGGGAAGGATCGGGGCGGAGAGCCAGAGGATTCGATGGTCGTCCGGAACCGCGAACTCGGCCGTCATTTCCAGCATGTCGGCTTCGGGATGGATGGTCAGTTCGGCCCGCCAGACGAAGCCGCCGGTGGGGTCCGAACAGTCGAAGCGGAGCCGGTCGTTCGTCGCCTCGACATCGCGCAGCTCCAGCTTCGGATAGGCGGGGCCCTCCGGCCCCTCGATCTCGAAGCCGGGGATGCCGGGGAAGCTGTTGCGCGCTTCCGGGCAGAGCGAGAGCGGCGGCAGTCGGTCCAGCATGCCACGGGCGATGTCCATCCGGGACGCCGCGACGAGGTCGTCCGCATCCTCCCCGGCGGGCAGCGGCGGTCCCCAATAGATCGCTTCGGGGACGCCGCCTTCCGGCGAGGCGAGCAGCAGGGTGAACGCCGGGCAGTCCAGACGCCAAGTCTGCATTATTTCACTGCTCCGAGCGTCAGGCCGGCGATGAAGTGGCGCTGCATCAGGAAGAACATCAGAACCGGCGGCAGCGCCGCGACGATGGAGCCGGCCGTGACCAGATGCCAGGCGGCCACCCATTGGCCGTTCAGCGAGTAGATGCCCGCCGTCACCGGCTGGGTCGTGTCGCTCTGGGCCAGCACGGTCGCCCAGAAATAGTCGTTCCAGATGAAGGTGAATATGAGGACCGACAGCGCCGCGATCGCCGGGCGCATCAGCGGCAGCACGATATGCCAGAAAATTTTGATCTCGGTCACCCCCTCGACCCGCGCCGCTTCGATCAGCTCGTAGGGCAGCGCCTTGATGAAGTTGCGCATGAACAGCGTGCAGAATCCCGTCTGGAAGGCGATGTGGAACAGGATCAGCCCAAGCGCGGTGTCATAGAGGCCGAGCTGCAGCGTCAGGTCCCGCACCGGCACCATCAGGATCTGGAACGGCACGAAATTGCCGGCCACGAATATGAAGAAGACGGTGAGATTGAGGCGGAAACCATAGACGGCCAGCGCGAAGCCGGTCATGCAGGACAGCGCCAGGGTGCCGATGACGGTGGGGATCGTGACCTTGAAGGAGTTCAGTATGTACTGCCCGATGGGCGACTCCTGAAAGATCGTCACATAGTTCTCGAAGGCGAAGTAGGACGGCACGCCGAAATAGTTGCCCGAGGCGAGATCGCTGGCCGGTCGCACCGAGGTGATGGCGACGCCGATCAGCGGCAGCAGCCACAGGATCAAGGCTGCGGGCAGGGCGATCTGATAGCCGATGCGGATCGCGGGGGAGGCTTTCTCGACCGGTTTGGGGAACATCGCTCAGGCCCCCCGCTCGTTGCGCAGCATCCGCCAGATGAAGCCGGTGATGAAGACCATCATGATGGCGAACAGGACGACGGCGATCGCCGCGCCATAGCCCATCCGGAAACCGTATTCGGAGAGCGCCTGCTCATACATGTAATAGGAAAGCACGCGGCTGGACCCGAACGGCCCGCCATCGGTCATGATGGAGACGAGGTCGAAGGAGCGGAGCGCGCCGATGACGGTGACGACGATTGCGATGAAGGTGGCCGGCCGCAATTGCGGCAGGATCACGTACCAGAGCATCCGCCATCCCTTGGCCCCGTCGATCCGCGCCGCCTCGACCTGGTCGGCCGCGACGTTGTTCAGGCCGGTGAGATAAAGGATCATGCAGTAGGCGATCTGGGGCCAGAGGCCGGCGGCGATGATGCCGAAGGTCACGTAGTCGGGCTCGGCCAGCACCGCCACGCCCTCGCCGGTCAGCCATTCGAAGAACAGGAAAAGCGGCCCGAATCCCGGCGCGTAGAACCAGGAGAAGATCAGCCCGACGACGACCTGGCTGATGACGAAGGGAAAGAAGAACAACGACTTATAGAGCCTTATCCCCGTCACCGTCTGGTTGAGGAACAGCGCGATGAACAGGCCGGCGGGCACCGCCAGCATGTAGAGGACCAGCCAGAGCACGTTGTTGTAGAGCGAGGTATAAAACGCCGGGTCGCTGCTCAGTTCCACATAATTGCCGATGCCGATCCAGCGCGCCTCGCCCAGCCCGTCCCAGTCCAGGAAGCTGATCCAGATGGATTCGAAGATCGGGGCGACGACGTAGACGGCGAACATGAAGGCGCCGGGCGCCAGGAACAGCCATGGTGCAAGCCGGCGCTGGTTGCGCGCCCAGAACGTCGCTGATGGTCTCGCCGGCGGCCTTCCGGTCGTCGCCGTCACGCCATGCCCTTCATGGAAATCTCCTTTTCGCCCGTGACGGCAACAGGAAGACGGCATGGTAGGGAGCGGGCGGTGTGGCCGTCCGCTCCCTCGCCGCCTACTCCTCGGCGGCGTAGATGCGCTGGCGCTGCTGCTCGAGCCGCTCCAGGATCTGGTCCAGCATCTCGGGCTGCACCAGGAACTGCTGGAAGCCCTCCATGCCCGCCTTGGCCATCTCGGCGCGGGTGTCGCGATCGTAGAACTGGGCCAGATCTTCGGTGTTGGACAGCATCTCGAAGCCGGCGGCCAGGAACTTGTCTTCCGGCACATCGGACTGGTTGTTGATCGGAAGCTGGCCGAGCGTGGCGTTCATCTGCGACTGCACGTCCGGACGGGCAAGGAAGGCGAGAAAGGTCTTGGCGTCCTCCTTGTTGTCGGCATTGGCCGGGATGTGCATCGTGTCGGTCGGCGCGTCCTCGGCCATGCCGACCTCCTCATTGATGACCGGGAACTGCACGAATTCGATCTGTTCCGGCGTCAGCCCGCCCTCAAGCATGGGCGCGACGGCGAAATTGCCCATCAGCATGATCGGCGCCTCGCCATTCACGAAGTTCGGGATGGTCTGCTGCCAATCGACGGCGGCATGGTTCTCCATGAAGCATTCCGCGTCGAGCATCCGCTGCCAGTTTTCGAAGGTGGCGCGCACGCGCTCGTCGGTGAACGGAATCTCCCCGGAGGTGAGCTGCATGTGGAAATCGTAGCCGTTGGTTCGCAGGTTCAGATAGTCGAACCACCCGGCAACCGGCCACAGCGCCTTCGATCCCAGCGCGATCGGCGTCAGGCCGGCCGCGCGCAGCGTTTCGCAGGCGCCGATGAGGTCGTCGAAGGTCGCGATCTCTTCGATTCCGTGTTCGGCCAGCACGTCGGAGCGGGTATATAGGCCCCATTGGTAGTAGGTATAGGGCACGCCCCATTTGTGGCCGTTCATGGTCATGGCCGACGCTGCGGAGGCAAGCTGCTCCTCCAGATTGTTTTCCTCCCAGACATCGTCGACCGGCTCGAACAGCCCGGCCTCGACATACGGCCTCATGCGGTTGCCGGCGTACCAGTTCGCCAGGTCCGGCGCCTCCGCCGTCAGGAAGTTGCGGATCTGCGTCTTGTAGCCTTCATGGTCGAACGTGTTCACGACGACGTCGATTTCCGGATATTCGGCCTCGAACGCCGCGACGAGTTCCTCGAACGCCTGCTTGGGCGCCGGGTCCGACGCGTCGGTGTTGATCGTCAGCGTGCGCTGCTCCTGCGCCGCCGCCGGACCGGCGAGAATCACCGCCGAGGTCGCTGCCAGGATCAGGGTCCTTACGGATAGTGCCATGTTGATTCCTCCCCAGACTAGTTGATTGATTGGGCGGATGACATCTGCCGGAAGCATAACCGGCGGAGTGGCGCCCCGCCACATGGCGGCCGCAAGCGCCGAGAGTGGAGTGCCGCTCCAAAGGTTGCGCAAACTTTGCCGAATCTACGATTTCTTTCGATCGACTGTCAAAGAAAGAAGCCGGCTCCCGACAGCTTCGTTGCCAGCAACCATTCCAACAATGCGTACGTTCCAGTCCGCAGCGACCGGAACCGTAGATGCCGATCCGACCCTATGCAGTCCTCGAAGCACCTTCCACGTTGGGTCTGGCGACTGACGGCGTGGAGGGCTTGCCCGATCGACTTCTTGAGCTGCGCCTGGCGGAT
Organism: Inquilinus sp. CAU 1745; assembly: GCF_039839375.1. Taxonomy (NCBI): domain Bacteria; kingdom Pseudomonadati; phylum Pseudomonadota; class Alphaproteobacteria; order Rhodospirillales; family Rhodospirillaceae; genus Inquilinus; species Inquilinus sp. CAU 1745. The sequence goes on along the minus strand of NZ_JBDOQU010000002.1, from coordinate 26,579 downwards.
CGCATCCTTGCACGCCGCGCCGGGCGGTTGGCGACGCCGCCGAAAGATCGGACGCCAGACTCCGAAACCCGGATCCTGAACGCAAAGGCCATCGCGGCGTGGTCGCCCAAGCTCGCTGACGCCGTAGAGGAAGTGTTGAACGCAGGCGAATTCCCGGTGGTGCTGGGCGGCGACTGCACGATCGTGCTGGGCTCCATGCTCGCGTTGCGGCGGCGCGGCCGCTATGGCCTGTTTTTCATCGACGGCAACGCCGACTTCTTCCAGCCCGACGCGGAGCCCAACGGCGAGGGGGCGTCGATGGACCTGGCCTTCGTCACCGGGCACGGGCCGGCCCTGCTGACCGACCTCGAGGGCCGCTATCCGCTGGTCCGGGCCGGAGATGCAGTCGCGTTCGCCTTTCGCGATCACGAGGATCAGGCCGAATTCGGCAGCCAGCCATTGCCCCCGGAACTTCGCGCCTACGACCTCGACAATGTGCGCAGCATGGGCGTGGAAAGCGCCGCCCGTGCGGCGGTCGACCATTTGACGCGACCGGAACTGGATGGCTTCTTCATCCATCTCGACGTCGATTGCCTCGACGATTCAATCATGCCGGCGGTCGATTTCCGTATGCCGGGCGGTCTGTCGTGGGATGAATTGCGGAATGCGCTCCGGATCGCCTTGGCGAGCGGAAGGGCGGTCGGCCTGGAGGTCACCATCTACAATCCGCAGCTTGACGAGGACGGCAGCGCCGGTCGCGGCCTGGCCGACATGCTGGCCGAATCCCTGGGAACGGCTGCGCCATGGTGTCGCGAGCCCATAGGATTCGGCCACTAGCGCCCCGCCATTCCATCGCGGCAGGCGGGGCGCCCGTCAGTGCGCCGCCCGCGTCGGGCGGATGACGATCTCGTTCACGTCGACATCCTCGGGCTGTTCGATCGCGTAGCGGACGGCCCGCCCGATGGCGTCGGGCTGCAGCGCGACGGCCCGGTATGTCTTCATCGCCTCGGCCGCGGACTCGTCCGTGATGGTGTCGGCAAGCTCGCTCTCCACCACGCCCGGATGAATGCACGTCACCCGCAGGTGATCGTTCTCCTGCCGGAGACCGTCGGAGATCGCCCGCACGGCGTATTTCGTCGCACAGTAGACGGCGGCCGTGGGAGAGACGGTCAGCGCGTCCACCGAAGCGATGTTGATGACGTGCCCGGAGCCCTGCGCGAGCATTCCGGGAAGCACGGCCGCGATCCCGTGCAGTACGCCCTTGACGTTTACATCCACCATCCGGTCCCATTCGTCGACCTTCAGGGACGCCATGGGCGAAAGCGGCATGATTCCGGCGTTGTTCACGATGACGTCGACCCGACCCCATTCCGCCTGGGCCGCCTCGGCGAACGCCGAGACATCGGTCCGGTTTGTGACGTCCAGGCGGCGGGTCAGCACAGCACCGCCCTCAGCCGCGATCTCCCCGGCCAGCGCCTCGAGCCGGTCCGTACGGCGCGCGCCCAGCATGAGCTTGGCGCCGCCGGCGGCAAGTTCCCGAGCAATGCCGGCGCCGATGCCGCTGGAGGCGCCGGTAACAAGAACAACCTTGTCGATGGTCATTTCTATCGTCCCTTTGATGATGTGAGGCGTTCAGAGGCTTCCGAACGCTAAACACCTAAGATCGGCGTTTGATCACAACGATTTGCCGATTGATGCATGCGGTGGTAAGCAGCACTAACCAATGGCTGTCGATCTGAATACCATCGAGCTGTTCGTCGCCGTCGCCGAGGCGAAAAGCTTCCGGGCGGCGGCCGACCGGCTGGGCGTGACCCGCTCGGCGGTCAGCCAGGGAATGCGTCGCCTCGAGAACCGGCTGGGGATCGCGCTCGTCAACCGCACGACGCGCAGCGTCAGCCTGACCGAAGCCGGACAACAATTCTATGCCGGCGTCCGACCGGCCATGATCGAACTGAATGCGGCGGTGGCGGCGACCGGCGATTTCGCAGGCCCGCCGAGCGGGCTCCTGCGCCTCGCCGTCTCCTCCATCGCCGAGCGCTTCATTTCGGGAGAGTTGCTGGCCTCGTTCATCGACGCCCATCCGGCCGTCGAACTCGACATCACCATCACCGATGAGGAGTTCGACATTGTCGCGGAGCGGTACGATGCCGGGGTGCGTCTGGGCGAGGTGATCGAGCAGGACATGATCGCGATTCCGGTATCCGGAGATCAGCGGCAGCTAGCCGTCGCCGCGCCAAGCTATATCGAGCGCCATGGTGCGCCCGCGCATCCGCGGGATCTGATCGGCCATCGATGTATCGGCTGGCGGCCGGCTCCGGGCGTCGTCCCCTATCGCTGGGAATTCGAGGAGGACGGCCGGGCATTCGACGTCGCGGTGAACCCGCAGGTGGCGACGAACGACATGTGGCTGATGATCCGCATCGCCTGCTCAGGCGGAGGCGTCACCTTCGGAATGGAAGAGACGTTCCGGCCCTATATTGAGCGCGGCGAGCTGGCGCCGTTGCTGGAGGATTACCTGCCGCCGTTCCCCGGCTTCTTCCTGTATTTCCCGGACCGCCGGAACCTTGCGCCGAAGCTGCGCGCGCTCATCGACCATGTGAGGAAGCATCGCTGACGGGCATCAAGCTTCCCAGGCTGAGCGGGGAAGACGGGTCCCGGCGGCGGTGAGGCGGAGGGCGCAGGGCCAGAGGCGGGAGGCCCGGACGAGGACGGCGCGGCCCCGGCCGGTGCGGCCGGCGGCATAGAGCAGGGAGGCCAGGCGGATCCGGCCGCCGATGTCGCGGCGGACCCGGCGATGGAATTCCAGGGCAGGGCGGCCCGCGAGATGGGTTTCGGCGGCGAGGCGCGCGCTGTGGAGCGCGATGGCCATGCCGTCGCCGGCGAAGGGCTGGATGACGCCGACCTGGTCGCCGAGCCGGAACAGGCCCGGCGGGTCCGCCGCGCCGGGGCGGTGGACGAAGCCGTAAGGCGACCGCGCGATCGACAGCGGCTTCTCCAGCAGGGCGACCGCGCCCTCCAGCCGCCGGTCGAGATGCGGACATTCCCGGCGCAGGCCGGCGAGGAAATCCTCCCACCGCCCGCCGGCGCGCGCGAACCGATCCCGCCGGACCAGCAGGCAGAGATTGGCGGCCCCCGCCTCCACCATCTGCAACCCCGCATAGCCGTCTTCGTAGAGGACGATCTCGACATGGCCCTCCAGCGCCGTTCGCTGAGCAGGACAGAGGGCGAAATGCATCTTGAAGCCGATCAACCCATCGGGTTCGTGGCCCGGCGCGCGCCGGACGCCGCGCAGTTCATGTTTTCCGGTGGCGAGGAAGAGGGTGTCGGCGTCGATCCGTCCGAGCCCCGCCGTCTCAATGGCAAGGCCGCCGCCGGTTGGGGTGACGCCCCGTACAGCCGTGCCCCGCATCACGGTCGCGCCCAGTTGCGCGGCCTTGCGCAGCAGGGCTTCGTCCATCGCCCGGCGGGAAAGGCCGAAACCACGGAAGGGCAGGCGGGAGCGGGCGGCATCGCGGCCATGGATCAGCCGGACGGCGTCGACCGGCGACGCGCCCAGCCGCGCGATGTCGATGCCGAGGGCGGCGAGCCCCGCCCGGGCTTCGACACTGACGAACTCGCCGCAGATCTTGTGTTGGGGGCCGGCGTCGCGTTCGATCAGAAGGACGGGCCTCCCGGCCCTCGCCAGCAGACAGGCAGCGGCCGCGCCGGCCGGGCCGCCGCCGACGATGATTGTTCGCCCTGTCACTTGAGCCGCCCCACGCAGAGGCGGAAGGGCATGTGCCAGCCGATCTCCACCGCCGACCGGTCGAGGTCCGCCGCCTCCAGGAACCGCAGCCAGTCCGCACGCCGGAAGCCGCGGGCGATCGACACCGGGCCGTCATGCCGGACGAAGCGGTGCCAGCCGGCGATCCGCGCCATCAGCCGGAAGCCGTGGAACGGGATGGCATGGCGGTGGAGGTCGTTGACGAACCAGCCGCGGACCGCGGCGCGCTCCATCCAGCGCAGGAACCGCACCACCGCCTCGTCCGACAGATGATGGGTGAAGAGGGAACTGACGACGAAATCGAAGCGCCGGCCCGGGTCGAACGCGAAGATGTCGGCGGTGTGATAGGCGATGTCCAACCCGGACGGCGTCGCCTCCCGCGCCGCGACGGCGCTCAACGGGTTGAGGTCAACGCCCACCGCCTCGATCGTGACGCCCCGCCGCCGGCCCCAGCTTTGCGTCCGCCGAAGGAAGTCGCCGCGCCCTGACCCGACATCCAGCAGGCTGACCGTTTCCGCGCCGCTGTCGCCGATCGCGCGGTCGAGCCAGGCCAGCGTCGGCCGGCGGGCGAGCGTCAGCGTGTTGACGGTTTCGAGGTCTCTGAGACAGGCGCGAAGGTCCTTCGGACGGACATCCTCGCCCTCCATCAGTTCAGCCTCCACGCTCCGCCGCTCGAAACTCCTCCGCATCGGATAATCCCGTTCACGCTCGCCAATCATGGGAACGGCGTCGGAGAAGGCGGGTTCCGGAGGCTGGCCCGTCGGCGGGCGGTTCGTGTATTCAGGTCGCCGGCGAAAGAATCGATGGAAGCGACCCTTGCCCGAACAGCATATCGAGACTCTTGACTGCGTGGTCGCGGGGGCGGGCGTCGTCGGGCTGGCGATCGCGCGCAGACTGGCGCTCGCCGGACGCGAGGTGGTGATCCTGGAAGCTGCCGGCGCGTTCGGGGAGGGCACCTCCTCCCGCAATTCCGAGGTCATTCATGCCGGCATCTACTATGCCGCCGGAAGCCTGATGGCCCGGCTGTGCGTCCCCGGGCGCGACGCCCTCTACGCCTATTGCGCGGAGCGGGGGGTGGAGGCCAGGGCCTGCGGCAAGCTGATCGTGGCGACCAGCGAGGAGGAGGCAGCAAAGCTGCCCGCCATCATGGAACGCGCCGCCGCCAACGGCGTGACCGACCTGCGGGCGCTCACCGCCGAAGAGGCGCGGGCGATGGAGCCGGCGCTTGCCACCCATGGGGCTCTTTTATCCCCATCTACGGGAATCATCGACAGCCATGCCTATATGCTGTCGCTCTTGGGCGATGCGGAGAATGCGGGCGCGGTCCTGGCGCTGAACAGCCCGGTGCTGGGCGGCCGCGCGTCGGAGGAGGGGATCGTGCTGGATGTCGGCGGCGACGATCCCATGACCGTCCGCTGCCGACTCTTCGTCAATTCGGCCGGGCTCCACGCGCCGGCGCTCGCCCGCAGGATCGAGGGTCTACCCGGCGATACGATCCCGACCGCCCGCTACGCCAAGGGCAGCTATTTCTCGCTGGCCGGAAAGGCCCCCTTCTCCCGGCTGATCTATCCCGTGCCGGTGCCGGGCGGGCTCGGCGTTCATCTGACGCTGGACATGGCCGGGCAGGCGCGCTTCGGCCCTGACGTGGAGTGGGTCGACGAGCCCGGCTACGATGTCGATCCGGCGCGGGCGGAGAAATTCTACGGCGCGGTCCGGCGCTACTGGCCGGATTTGAAGGACGGCGCGCTGGCCCCGGCCTATGCCGGCATACGGCCGAAGATCGTGCCGCCGGAGATTGCGACCCAGGATTTCATGATCCAGGGGCCGCAGGTCCATGGCGTGCCCGGCCTCGTCAACCTCTTCGGCATCGAATCGCCCGGCCTGACCGCCTCACTGGCGATCGCCGATCACGTTATGGAAGTCGCGGCGTAGAGTCCCGCTTCTGGGCGGCGATGCGGAAGGGGGCGTTGGGCGCGCCATAGCCGCCATAGAAGCTGCCGCGCTGTACGATCTCGAAGAAGAAGCCGTCGCCATAGGTGCGGCTGTAGAGCTGGAAATAGTCGCCCCGCTCGTCGCGGTCGTAGAGGATGTTCTCCACCCGCAGCCGGTCCGTCAGGCCGGGGTCGAGCCCGAAACGGGCCTCCAGATCGTCGTAATAGTTGGGGGAGATGGGCAGCGGAGAGAAGCCGTTACCGCGCAGCGCGGCGGCGGCGGCGAAGATGTCGTCGCAGGCGAGCGCGATGTGCTGAACGCTGGAGCCGAAGCTTTCCGCTATGAAGCGGCCGGCCAGTGTCCGGCGGTTCTCCGCGCCGTTCAGCGTGAGGCGCAGCGCGGTACCGTTATCACCGTCGCTCTCGATCACCTGGCTGCGCACCAGCCCGCCGGGATCGACCACGTCGACCATCGGCAGCTTCCGCGTGCGGAAGATCGAGGTGTAGAAGAGCAGCCAGGTCAGCATCTCTTCATAATTCATGGTCTGGGCGATATGGTCGACGCTCAGCAGCCCGGCGTCTCGCGGCCCGGAGTCACTTCCGCCGGTGACGGGCTCGAACTCGACCTCCCAGACGCGGGCAAGGTCGCTTCGATCGTCGAGGAAATAGATCACGCCGCCGCCGACGCCCCGGATCGCCGGGATGGCCAACTCGCCCGGCCCCCGGCGCTGCTCGAACGGTTCGGCACCCAGCGCGCGGGCGCGGGCCACGGTCGCCGCCGCGCCCTCGACCTTCAGCCCGATGGCGTAGGCGTTGGCGCCGTGGACCAGGTAGGAGGAATGGGCCAGCCCCTCCTTCTCCGTATTGACGACGATGTTGACGCCGCCCTGACGGTACAGCGCGACCTCCTTGTTCCGGTGCCGCCCGGCCAGCCGGAAGCCCATGGTCCGCAGCAGGCCGGTCAGCTCCTCCGCTTCCTCCTCGTCGGCGGTGAACTCCACGAACTCGACGCCCGTGACGGCGATCCGGTCGGGCATTGCCGGCAGGTCGATCGCCAATTGGGGCTCCGCGCGGGCGACCTGGTCCATCAGGTAGACCAGCGACCGCTTGCCGTCGACGGAGATCGATTTGGGCGAGCCGCCGCGGAACTGGTCGTTGAATATCTCCAGCGACAGCGGGCCGGCATAGCCGGTGGCGGCGACGGCGCGCATGAAATCGACAACGGGCAGATCGCCCTCGCCCGGCATGTTGCGGAAATGGCGGCTCCAATAGAGCAGGTCCATATCGATCAGCGGCGCGTCGGCAAGCTGGACGATGAAGATGCGATCGCCGGGGATGGAACGGATCGATTCGACGTCGATCTTGCGCGCCAGCGTATGGAAGGAATCGAGGATCAGGCCGACATTGGGATGGTCCGCCCGGCGCACGATCTCCCACGCGTCGCGATGGTCGCTGACATGGCGGCCCCAGGCCAGCGCCTCATAGCCGACCCTCAGCCCGCGCTCCGCCGCCAGCGCGCCCAGCTCCCTCAGATCGTCGGCCGCGCGGTCGATGCCGCCGAGCGCCACCGGCGAGACGTTGGAGCAGATGAGCATCAAATCGGTGCCCAACTCCCCCATCAGGTCGAACTTGCGCCGTGCCCTGTCGAAGGCGCGGCTGCGCTGTGGTTCGGGCATGCCTTCGAAATCGCGGAAGGGCTGGAACATGGTGATCTCCAGCCCGCAATCGCGCACCATGGCCCCGACCTCGGCCGGCGTGCCGTCGAAGGCCAGGAAGTCGGTCTCGAAGATCTCCACCCCGTCGAATCCGGCAGCCGCGATGGCGGAAAGCTTCTCCCGAAGGTCGCCGCTGATCGAAACGGTGGCGATGGAGGTCTTCATGGCGGGCCTTCCGCCTCGGCTATCTCCGCCATCGCCCGGACGGCGGCGACATAGCCGCGCGGACCCAGCCCGGCGATCACCGCTGTCGCGACCGGCGACACCAGAGAGTGGTGATAGATCTCCTCCCGGCGATGGATGTTGGAGATGTGCAGCTCGATGATCGGGCCGGGGAACATCTTCAGCGCGTCGAGGATGGCGATCGAGGTGAAGGTGAAGGCGGCGGGATTGATGATGATCCCCGACCCTTCGTCGATGGCTTCGTGAATCCAGCCGATGATCTCATGTTCGGCGTTGGACTGGCGGAATTCGACCGGCCGGTTGCCCGCCGCTTCCCGGCACATCGCCTCTACCTCCGCCAGGGTGGTGCGGCCGTAGATCTCCGGTTCGCGCGTGCCCAGACGGTTCAAATTGGGGCCGTTCAGGATATAGAGCGGTTTCGCCATCTTGCCGGTCCTTACCCCTGATAGCCGAAGAGCCGGGGCAGGAAGAGCACCAGCCCGGGGACGAAGGTGATGAGCGCGAGCGACGCGATCATGGCGAACAGGAAGGGCAGGATGTCCCGCACGATGTCGCGCAACGGCACCTTGGCGATGTTCGTCATGATGAACAGCAGAAGCCCGTAGGGGGGCGTGACCAGCCCCAGCATGATGTTGACCACCACCACGACGCCGAAATGAACAAGGTCGACGCCCAGCGCCTGGGCCGTCGGCACCAGTACGGGGATGATGATCAGCAGGATCGTCGTTCCTTCCAGCAGGCAGCCGAGAAGCAGGAGGACGACGTTTACGAGGATCAGGAAGGCGAGCGGCGAAAGCTCATGCGCCTGAAGGTAGGCGGCAAGCGCGTCGGGAATGTTCTCGATCGTGACGACGTAGTTGAACACCAGCGCCCCGGCGATCAGCATCCCGATGGAGGCGGTGGTGCGCGCGCTGGACAGGAGCGACCGGTAGGTGCTCTTGAGCGTCACCGTGCGGTAGAGCAGGGCGGAGATCAGGTAGGCGTAGGCCGCGGCGACCGCCGCCGCTTCGGTCGGAGTCATAACGCCGCTATAGATGCCGCCCAGGAGGACGACCGGCATCATCAGCGCCGGAAAGGCGCGGATGGTGATACCGGGCAGTTCGCGCACCGGCACCGGCGCCTCGACCGGGAAGTTCCGCTTTTTGGCGATAACGGCGATGATCGCCATTTGCGACAGGCCCATCAGCAGGCCGGGGACGACCCCGCCCAGGAACAGATATCCGATCGACGCGTCGGAGACGAGCGCGTAGACGACCATCGGGATCGAGGGCGGGATGATCGGCCCGATGACCGACGAGGCGGCGGTCAGCGCGGCGGCGAAGCTGGGCGTGTACTTGCCGTCCTGGGTCATCATCTTCTGCATCATCTTGCCGGTGCCCGCCGCGTCGGCGATGGCCGATCCGGACATGCCGGCGAAGATGATGCTCTGGATGACGTTCACCTGGGCCAGCCCGCCCCGGAACCGTCCCACCATCGCGTCGCAGAAGCGAAGCAGGCGCTCCGTCATGCTGCCGGTGTTCATGATCTCCGCCGACAGGATGAACAGCGGCACGGCGAGCAGGATGTAGCTCGTATACATGCCGTTCAGAAGCTGTTCGGCCGCCGTGCCCATGTCGAGCCCGGCGAGGAAGAGATAGAGGATCGATCCGCCGATCATCGCGTGCCCGATGGGCAGGCCGAAAAGGCTGAGGGTGACGATGGCGAGGATGGCGAGCGAGAACGGGCTGGTGAGATTCATACGCCGGAGCTTGTCTTCGTCGGGTCGAATTCTTCTTCCATGGCGGACCCGCCGAGGGCGCGCCGGAGGATCCAGCCATAGCGGACGATCACAGCGACCGCGAACAGCACGTAGATCGAGTAGAGCAGGTCGAACCGGATGTTCAGATAGGAGGATTCCTGGACCTTCATGAAGGTCACATAATCGACCACGGCGGGCAGGGAGAGGAGGTAGAGCGCCAGGAGCGCCACGGCGGAGATGATGGTCATCACCCGCCGCGTGCCCTTCCCGACCATCCAGTAGAGCAGGTCGAACCGGATTTCCTCGGATTCCTTCAGCACGAAGCCCGCGCCCCAGAGCACCAGCCACAACCACATGATGAGGGTCAGTTCCGACGTCCAGCCGATCGGGAAGTTCAGCAGGTAGCGGAAGGCGATCTGTATGATGAAGGCTAGGAACATGACGGCGAGCATCAGCGCGATGACGTTCTCCGCGCGCCGTCTCAGCCATCCTCCAGCCCTTCGAAGGCCCTCGACCGTCATCCGCGCTACCTCCCCACTATCGCGACACCGACCGCCGGCGGGCAGCGCCGCCGGCGGCCGACTTCCATCTTCCTTGTGTTCCGATGCTGACGGATGGTTCCCATCCGTCGGCTGAATCGGAACACCAACTTACTGAATCTAGTGCGATTCAGCTTTCAACGCTTGGTTCCCAAGCGTTGAAATCATCGCACTAGAGCGCGTTGATCCGGTCGAGCATTCCTTCCGGCCAGTTCTCCGCCAGGTCGGAGTTCAGATACATCTCCTGGGCGTATTCGCGGAAGGCGTCGACGTCGGGCTTGTAGATCTCAAGCCCCTGCTCCTCGAAGAAGGCGGCCAGTTCCTCCTCCCGCTTCAGATGCTCCGCCGTGCTCCAGTCCATCGCCTTGTCGGCGGCGGCCTGGAAGGATTCCTGCACCTCCGGCGACATCTCGTTCCAGACGTCCGACGAGACGACCAGCAAATCGTAGCCGACCAGATGGGAGGTCAGCACGATCTGCGACATCACCTCGTAGAACTTCATGTTCTCGACATTCGGCAGGGGGTTGTCCTGCCCGTCGATCGCGCCGGTCTGGAGCCCGGTATAGACTTCGGCATAGGCCATCGGCGTCGGGTTGGCGCCCAGCGCGCGGCCCAGGAACTGCCAGGCGTCGCCGCCGGGCATGCGCAGCTTGATGCCTTCCATGTCGGCCGGCGTCTCGATCCTGATTTCCGGCTTCAGGCCGACCTGGCGGGTGCCGAAATAGGTCGGCCCCAGGATGTGGACGCCAAGCTGGTCCTCGACCATCTGCTTCATCTCGGCGCCCACGTCGCTGTTGAAGAAGGTCTTCAGATGCTCGGCGTCGCGGAACAGGTAGGCGGAAGTCAGGATCGACCATTCGGGGATCTGGGTGGCGATGTCCTGCGGGGCGACGTTGCCCATCTCCAGATTGCCGCGCTGGAGCGCGACCAGTTCGGTGCCCTGCCGGAAGAGGGTACCGCCGTAGTAGCCTTCGAAGGTGAAATTGTCGGCGATCTCCTCGGCGAACATCTCCATCATGTCCGCCCTGATGTCCTGTTCGGAGAACACGGCGGAGAACCGCAGCGTCGGCTTCTCCTCCTGGGCCATGGCGGGCGCGAAGGACGCCGCCAGCAGCAGCGCGCCGCCGGCAAGAACGGTGCGGCGTGTAGTCGATATCGTCATGGAAATCCTCCCCTTGAATGTGGATTGCGGGCGCTTCTCGGGCGCGTCATTGTCAGGGATTCATCGCACCGGCGGACTCATATTTCAATACGCAAAACTCGTTTTGTAGGATATTTTGAAATTTGTCAGTTTATCATTCCGAGAATTACGGTGGATCGGCGCGTCGCGCTCCGGCCCTTGCAAGTTGCGGCGGGCTGCGGCACCTATCTCCGACATTCCTGAAATGAACGGAAGAAGCCGCACGTGCTCGCAATGGACGGAGTTCCCGAGACCATCGGAGAGAACGCCTATCGCCGGATACGGAACGATATCGTCTTCGGCCGCGCCAAGCCCGGCCAGAAGCTCAGGCTCGACCGTCTGAAGGACGAGTACCAGGCGAGCATCAGCACGCTGCGGGAGATACTGAACCGCCTCACCTCCGAAGGTCTTGTCTCCGCCGAGGGGCAGCGCGGCTTTGAGGTGGCTCCGGTTTCGGTGGCCAATCTGCGCGAACTGGCGGCCCTGCGCCTGCTTCTGGAAAGCCATGCGCTGAACCAGTCCTTCGCCGACGGCGACATGGAATGGGAAGGCCGGGTCGTCGCCGCGCACCACAAGCTGGCAAGCATGGAGCGGCGGATGAAGGCCGGCGACCACAGCGACACCGAACTGTGGAAGCGCTATGACTGGGAATTCCATCAGGCGCTGATCTCCGCCTGCGGGTCGCGGGTCCTGATGGAAACTCATGCGGGCGTGTTCGACAAATATCTCCGCTACCAGATGATCGCGCTGTCCTTCCGCGGCGACATCGCGGCGGAGGAGCACCGGATATTGCTGGAGTCGGCCCTGTCGCGGGACGCCGACACCGCGGCCTCCGTTCTGGAGCGGCACGTCAATGGCGGCGTCGAACATGCGCTGGCGACCGGCACCATTCGGTGAAACGTCGGATCGACATGTGGAATATATGATATAAACCGTTTCACCAGTTGAAGTGAATCCGGCTTTGGGCTATCCGTTTCAAGGGCCGCGCGGACGCGGCCGACCCTGCACGGAATGCTTCCAATGGCCGTTCGACTGGGACTCATCGGCGACAATATCGGGCGGTCGCGGTCGCCGAGGCTGCATCGGCTGGCGGGAGAACTCTGCGGCCTGTCGGTCAGCTACGAACCGCTCGTGCCTCCCGACCTCGATCTCGATTTCGACGCGGTCTTCACCCGCTGCCAGGCGGAAGGCTTCCGCGGCCTGAACATCACCTATCCTTATAAGGAGAAGGTGGTCGCCCGGCTGCGGATCGAGGATACGCGTGTTCGCGCCATCGCGGCCTGCAACACGGTCACCTTCGAGGAAGGCGGTCCGCTCGGCTTCAACACCGATTGCTCGGGCTTCGTCTCGGCCTTCCGTGAGAATTTCCCGGACGCCGCTCCCGGAATCGTCGCCATGGCCGGGGCGGGCGGCGTCGGCAAGGCGGTCGGCTTCGCCCTGGCGTCGCTGGGCGCGGCGGAACTGCGCCTGTTCGACGGCGATTTCGCCAAGGCGGACGCCCTGTCCGTCGTGCTACGGCAAGCCGCCCCGGCGATGCGGGTGACGGTCGCCGGTTCTGTCGGGGAAGCGGTCTCGGACGCGGACGGCGTCGTCAACTGCACGCCGCTGGGCATGGTGGGATATCCCGGCTCCGCGATTCCGAAGCCGCTCCTGGCCGGCCGAAGCTGGGCCTTCGATGCGGTCTATACGCCGGTCGAAACCGAATTCCTCCAGGATGCCCGCAGCAAGGGGCTGGAGGTCATGAGCGGCTACGAGCTGTTCTTCCACCAGGGCGTCGACGCCTTCCGCATCTTTACCGGGTGCGAGGTGGATCAGGCGGCGCTCAAGGCGGCGCTCGACCGCGACCGGGCGCCGGACCGCGCGGCTTCCTGACGGCTCCCCCGGTGACGAAGCGGGGGCGGCATCGATCCCGCCAGACTCGCGAGGGATGCGGGAACGTTTCCGGGCGGGAGCGGTTCGGGAAACAAGCTATACCGGCGCGTCGTGGCGCTGCGACGACCGGAGGACGGGCGACGCATGAGCATCTGGCATTTCCGGGCGATGACAGCGGTCCTTGGGTTGGGGGGCATCCTCGTGACGGCCGACGGCCTCGCCGTCGAGATCGAAGGCGTCACGCTGGCTCCGGAGAGCGTCTATTCCGAACAGCGGCTGGAACTGGCCGGCTGCGGCACGCGGGAGATGATGTTCTTCGTCGATGTCTATGTGATCTCGCTCTACCTGCCGGCTCCGCCGGCCGACGCCGTGATGGACCCGGCCACGACGAAGCTCGTCCAGCTCAACATCATTTATGACGGCTCCGTGCCCGACGATCTGCCCGACGAATGGCGGTCGCGCCTGGAGGACCAGATATCGGAGGAGATGCTGCGCACGCTGCAGGGCTTCTACAAGGACATCCGCGGCGGGGACATCGTGACCATCGGTTATGCGCCGGACAGCGGCACCGCGATCCGGGTCAATGGAGACGCCGTCGTCACCCAGCCGGGCAACAGCCTGATCGATGCGATGCTGGAACTCTGGATCGGGGAGGACCCCATCTCCGGCAACCTGAAGCGGCTGCTGCTCCAGACGCCTTGTTCCTGAGCGGGAACCCGTCGTCCCGGCGGGAATCGCCTTCGCGCCGCCGCGCACGCCCATGAGCAGGATCGGGAGAACGGTCGCCCTGTCGAAGGCGCTGGCCGGCCGGTTGAGGACGGCGATCAGGGGAACCGCGCTCGGCGCCCGGATGCTCGGGATCCTCGCGCGGGCAGGCTACGCGACCCACGGCCTCCTCTATTTGTTCGTGGGCCTGCTGGCGATGTCGGCCGCTCTCGGGAAGACCTCGCCGCCCAGCCTGGGGGAGGCGTTCTCGATCATTGACGAGCTTCCCGGCGGATGGCTCCTCCTGCTGACGGTCGCTCTCGGCCTCTGCGCCCATGCCGGCTGGCGGAGCCTGGAGGCTCTCCTGGATTTCGGCAGCCATGGCTGGGGCGCCAGAGGGCTGTTCCGGCGCGCCGGCAAGCTGGCGGAAGCCTTCTTCTATGCCGGGCTGGGGCTCCTGGCGGCCGTCATCGCGCTCGACCGGAGCGCCCATGTCAGGGAGGAACTGCGGGAGGAGGCCGCATTCCTGGTGGTCTGGACGGGCCGCGTCCTCGATTGGCCGCTGGGCCACTGGCTTGTCGCGGCCGTGGGGATCGGCGCGATCGTAGTGGGCGTCCTTCAGATCCTGCGATCCCGGCGGGATATCTTCCGGGACATGAGCGCCGGCGATCGCGCCATGGTCGCTATCCGTCTCGTCGGCAGGGCGGGTTTCGGGGCGAGGGCCGTGATATTCGGCATGGTCGGCGTCCTCTTCCTCTCCGCGGCCTGGCGTGTGGAGGCTTCGGCCGCCGGGGGCGTGCGCGCCGCCCTTACGGCGCTGGCGAGCGTGCCACTTGGGGATTTCGTGCTTCTCGCCCTGTCCGCCGGGCTGATGCTCCATGGCGTGTTCGGCCTCATCAAGGCCTGCTGCCACAACCCCGTGAAACCGTAATAGCGGGAGGGGAACCGTCCGCCGCCGGTCCTGTTGTCGAAAGAAGAACGAAAATTGTGGCGATGGCCACCGATGAAACAGGAGGCAGCCTTGCGCGCGATAGTGACAGCCATTCTGCTGACCGTGCCCCTGCTGGCGCACGCCCAGGAGAGGATCCCCGACGCGGCGTTGAAGGAAACGTTCGACCAGTGCGTGCCCGCCTGCCAGGAGCGGAACTCCTACGCCTTCTGCGCGTCGGTCTGCGGGTGCGTGGCGAACGAGATGGGACGGCACTGGACCATGGCCGACCTCCGCGCCCGCGGCGAGATGCTGGAGGAGGACATGAGCGACGCCTCCGTCCGCGCGGAAGTGGAGCGGATCACCGAATATTGCGCATCGCGCCAGCAATGAGCCGGGAGGGACAGTCCATGAAAAGATTCGCCATTCTTCCGATCGTCACCCTGCTGGCGGTGCTCGTCCTCTCCGGTTGCGGCAACACGACCAGGGAGCGCGGCCTGAGCGGGGCCGGGCTCGGCGCGGCGGCCGGCGCGGCGACGGCCTTCCTCACCGACGCCGACCTGCTCACCGCATCGGCGCTTGGCGCTCTCGCCGGCGCCGCGACCGGCGCGCTGACCGATCAGGACACGCTCGATCTGGGCGAGCCGGCCTGGCAGTAACCTTCCGGAGGCGCCGGCGCGTCGTCGACAACTCCCGGGCCGACAACTCCCGGGCCGACAACTCCCGGCTCGCCTTCCGGGCTTCCTCGCGCTAGTACGGAAGGGATCGCCCGTCCGTTCCCTCCCGAGTCTCAAGGAAGCCCATGAGTCCCAGAATGAAGCCGTCCGCCAGGTTCGTTTCCATCGGCGAATGCATGGTCGAGATCAGGCTGCTGGAGGGCGACCGCGCCACGATCGGCTTCGGCGGCGACACGCTGAACGTGGCGGCTTATCTGGCGCGGCTGGGCGCATCGGTGGACTATGCGACGGCGCTGGGCGACGATCCCTACAGCGACGCCATGATGGCCGGATGGGCGGAGGAGGGCATCGGCACCGGGCTGGTGCGCCGCTTGGCCGGCCGGGTGCCGGGCCTCTACACGATCCGCACCGACAAGAAGGGCGAACGCAGCTTCCATTACTGGCGCGACAGCAGCCCGGCGCGGGAATTGTTCGACCTGCCCGACGCGGAGAATCTGGCGGTGGCGCTCGCGGGCTACGGACTCATCTACCTTTCCGGCATCAGCCTCTCGCTCTATGGCCGGGCCGGGCGGGAAAGGCTGTTCGGCGCGCTCGACCGGGCGCGGGAAGGGGGCTCGCTGGTTGCCTTCGACAGCAACTACCGGCCGCGCGGTTGGGATAGCGCGGACGAGGCGCGGGCGGTCTTCGCGGAGATGGCGCGGCGGACCGACATCGCCCTGCCGACCCTGGATGATGAAGCCGCCCTTCATGGGGACGCGGACGCCGCCTCCTGCGCCCGCCGGCTGCGCGAGGCCGGCATCGCGGAAGTTGTGGTGAAGCATGGTCCCGGCGGCTGCTGGATCGACGGGCCGGACGGCGCGTTCGAAGCGCCGGTGCCCGTGAAGGTCGATCCGGTGGACACCACGGCCGCCGGCGACAGCTTCAACGCCGGCTATCTCTCCGGCCGGGCGCTGGGCGCGGACCAGCGTGCGTCGGCGCTGCGCGGCCACTGGATCGCGGCGGCCGTCATCGCCCATCGCGGCGCGATCATCCCGCGCTCCGCCATGCCGGACCCCAGCCATTTCGCCCTTGTGAGGGACCAGGAAGCATGACCATCGAAGACATCATGCGCCGCGCGCCGGTGATCCCGGTGCTGACCATCGCGCGGGTCGACCACGCGGTCCCGCTGGCCCGTGCGCTGGTCGCCGGCGGGCTGCCGGTGCTGGAGGTGACGCTCCGCACCGACGCCGCGCTGGACGCCGTCGCGGCGATCCGGCGGGAGGTTCCAGACGCGATCGTAGGGCTGGGCACCATGACGACGGCAGCGGATTTCGAGGCCGCGCGCAAGGTCGGCGCGGCGTTCGGCGTCAGCCCCGGCCTGACGCCCGCCCTGGCGGAGGCGGCCAACGCCTCCGGTCTGCCCTTCCTGCCGGGCATCGCCACGGCGTCGGAGGCGATGCGGGCGCTGGAATTCGGCTTCTCCCGACTGAAATTCTTCCCCGCCGAGGCCGCCGGCGGCCGGGCGATGCTCTCCAGCCTCGCCGGTCCCTTCGCCGATTTGCGCTTCTGCCCGACCGGCGGCATCAGGGAGGAAACGGCTGCCGACTGGCTGAAGCTGCCGAACGTGCTGTGCGTCGGCGGGTCGTGGCTGGCGGGCGCGGCCGACCTTGAGGCTGGCGCGTGGGAAGAGATCGAAGCCAGGGCCTGCCGGGCGGCTGTGCTTTAAAAGCCAAACCAACCCCCCTCACCCAACCCTCTCCCACGAGGGGAGAGGGCTACCTTTTTTCCCTCGCCCCTTGTGGGAGAGGGAGGGACCCGCGAAGCGGGAGGGTGAGGGGTGTTGGTTCTCCAGACAAAATCCACCGACCCACAAGCGGACCCGATCCGCTTGACAATTCCGCGCGCCCGGAGTCATTATTCCTTTGTTATATTGGTTATTACGTTACAGAAGAATAACCGAACAGGAGGAAGCCCAGATGCCCCGTTTCAAGACCCTCGCCAGCCTGACGGCCCTGCTGGCCGCCACGGTCCTTCCGCAATCCGCCATGGCGCAGGACGAGGAATCCGGCGGCGTGATCAGCGTCGCCATCATCGGCGAACCGCCGACCCTCGATCCGGTGTTGTCGACCACCGACGTGGTCAGCATCGTCACCCAGCATTTCTTCGAGACGCTCTACACCTTCGATTCCGAATGGAACGTCCGGCCGCTGCTGGCGACCGACATGCCGGAGATCTCCGACGACGGGAAGACCTACGTCATCGGCATCCGCGAAGGCATCACCTTCCATGACGGGTCGACCATGGACGCGCACGACGTCGTCGATTCGCTCGTCCGCTGGACCGAACTCGCGACGCGCGGCAAGGGCGTGGCGGAGAAGATCGATTCCATCGAGGCGGTGGACGACTTCACCGTCCAGATCAGCCTCAACACGCCCTATTCGCCGCTGCTGTCGCTGCTGGCCTTCTCCAACTCCGCCGCAATCGTGGTGCCGCAGGAGGTGATCGGGGACGAGCTGAGCGCCATCGTCGGCACCGGCCCCTATGAGCTGATCGAGCATGCGCCCGACCAGTACATCCAGGTCGGCCGGTTCGACGAATATGTCTCGCGCACCGAGCCGGCGGACGCCGCCTTCGGCCAGCGTCACCAGTATCTGGACGAGATCCGCTTCATTCCGGTGCCGGATTCCAACACCCGCATCGAAGGTGCGGTCGCCGGCCAGTTCGACTATGCCGACGGCCTGCCCAACGAATCCTATTCGCGGCTGGAGGAGAGCGAGAATGTCGAACCGGTCCTGCTAGAACCGTTCGGCTGGCCGGTCTTCGCCTTCAACCTGAAGCAGGGGCTGATGACCGATCCGCTGGTCCGGCAGGCGGTGCAGGCGGCGCTCAACCCCGACGACATGCTGCTGGCCGCGTTCGGCGAGGACCGCTTCTTCAAGGTCGCAGGCGCGATGTTCCCGGAAGGCCATGTCTGGCACAACACGGCCGGCGTCGAACTCTACAACCAGGCCGATCCGGCCCGGGCGGCCGAACTGCTGGAGCAGGCGGGCTATGACGACACGCCGCTGCGCATCCTGACCTCCCACCAGTACGACTTCCACTTCAAGATGGCGGAGGTCGCGAAGGTCTATCTTGAGCAGGCGGGCTTCACCGTCGACATGCAGGTGACCGACTGGGCGACCCTGTCGGAACGGCGCAACAATCCGGAACTGTGGGACATCTACATCACCCACTCGCCGTTCCTGCCGGAGCCGGCGCTGACCAGCATGTACGATTCCACCAGCCGCGTGGGCTGGGACGATCCGGAGAAGGAAGAGGTCTGGACGCAGTTGAACTCCGTCACCGACCTGGAGCAGCGCCAGGCGCTGTTCGCCGAACTCCAGGGGCTGCTCTATGAGCAGGCGGCTTTCTACAAGGTCGGCAACTTCAACGCCGTCAGCGCCAGGAACCCAGCCCTCACCGGGGTGCCGGAGACGCCCTGGCCGTTCTTCTGGAACGCCCAGATTGAAGAGCCGGCGCAATAGTGACCGGCGGGCCGGCCCGGTCCTGAAGGCCGGGCCGGCCCCCTTTCTACGTTCCCCGAGGAAGGTTCTCCCGTGACGCGGTACATCCTTAAGCGCCTCGTCGGCATGCTGATCGTGATGTTCATCGTCCTGACGACGGTGTTCGTCATCGTCCGCATCGCGCCGGGCGACCCGGCGGCCATGATGCTGGGGCCTGAGGCCACGCCGGCGGACGTGGCCGCGCTCCAGGAAAGGCTGGGACTCGACCAACCCATCCCGGTCCAGTATGTCACCTTCCTGATCGGCGTCGCCCAAGGCAATTTCGGGGAATCGATCTTCTTCGACCGGCCGGTGCTCCAGGTGATCGCGGCGCGGTCGGAACCCACGATCTTCCTCACCCTCATGTCCATCATCGTCGCCGTGGCGATCGCCCTGCCGATCGGCGTGGCGTCGGCCTATACGCGCGGGACGCTGTTCGACCAGGGATCGCTGTCGACCGCGATGCTGGTGGCGTCCATTCCCAGCTTCTGGCTGGGGCTCCTCTTCCAGCAGCATTTCGCCACTGGGGCCGGCTGGTTCCCGGTTTCCGGCTATGGCGGGCCCGACGCCGGATTCTTCGAACGGATGCGCCACCTCGTCCTGCCGGCGATCGTATTGGGGCTGGTCAATTCCGCGATCATCATCCGCTTCTCCCGCGCCTCCATGCTCGACGTGCTGTCGGACGATTATGTCCGCACCGCGCGGGCCAAGGGGATGAGCGAATGGCGCGTGGTGCTGCGCCACGCCTTCAAGAACGCGCTGATCCCCATCGTCACGGTGGTCGGGCTGACCTTCGCGCTGCTGATCTCCGGCGCGGTGGTGACGGAGCGGGTGTTCAACCTGCCGGGCGTCGGTTCGCTGGTGGTGGGCGCGGTGCTGCGCCGTGACTATCCGCTGATCCAGGGCACGCTGATCGTCGTGACCGGGCTCTACGTGCTGATCAACTTCGCGATCGACATGATCTATCTCGCGATCGATCCGCGCGTGAAATATTGAGGGGCCGCGCATGACCGTCTCCGCCATGTCCATGGAAACGAGCTTCCTCAAGGTGATGACCCAGAGGCGGTCGGTCATGATCGGCCTCGCCATCCTGGGAATCATGGCTGCGGCGGCGATCCTGGCTCCCTGGATATCGCCGGTGGAGCCCGACGCCATGTCGCTCCGCAACCGCCTCCAGCCGCCTTCGGCCGAATTCTGGCTGGGAACGGACGAGTTCGGACGGGACATCTTCACCCGCGCGATCTATGCCGGCCGCGTCTCGCTGATGGTCGGGTTGGGGGTCGCCGTGCTGTCCTCCTTCTTCGGGGTGATCCTCGGCCTGCTGGGCGGTTTCTTCCGGAAGCTGGATGCGCCGGTCTCCCGCCTGATCGATGCGATGATGGCCTTCCCGGACATCCTGCTGGCGATAGCCCTGGTCGCGGCGCTGGGCGGGTCGATCGTCAACGTCATCGTGGCGCTGTCGATCGTCTACGCCCCGCGGATCGCCCGCATCGTCCGCGCCTCGACGCTGGTCATCCGCGAGCTTGCCTATGTGGAGGCGGCCCGCGCGCTCGGCGTATCCACCTGGCGCATCCTCTTCAACCATGTGCTGCGCAACATCGTCTCCCCGATCATCGTGCAGGGCACCTTCATCTTCGCCTATTCGATGCTGTCGGAGGCGGGGCTGTCCTTCCTGGGCGTCGGCGTCGACCCGTCGACCCCGACCTGGGGCACGATGATCAATGCCGGCCGCCAGTATGTCGGCACGGCCGACTGGATGATCCTGGTGCCGGGCATCGCCATCACCCTTTGCGTACTGTCCCTCCAGATCGCGGGCGACGGCCTGCGCGACGCGCTCGATCCGCGCATTTCCAAGGAGCTTTGAGAATGGCCGGGCTGACCCTTTCCAACGTCAGGCCGATCGGTTTCGCCGGCGGCGCGGCGGTAGGAACCGCCACAATCCATATCGACGCCGACGGGCTGGTCGCCACGACGCCGTCGCCGGACGCGGAACTGATCGACGGCGCCGGCGCGTGGATATCGCCGGGCTGGGCGGATCTGCACGTCCACGTCTGGCATGGCGGCACCGACATATCGGTCAGGGCCGACGCCGTGGGCATGAAGCGCGGCGTCACCGCGCTGGCCGACGCCGGCTCGGCCGGGGAGGCCAGTTTCCACGGCCTGCGCGAATATGTCATCGACCGGCAGATGGAGACCGTGAAGGCCTTCATCAATATCGGCTCCATCGGCCTTGTCGCCTGCAACCGGGTGCCGGAGCTGATCGACATGCGGTCGATCGATGTCGACCGGACGCTTGACGTGATCGAGGCCAACCGCGACGTCATCTGCGGCGTGAAGGTCAGGGCCAGCGGCGTGATCGTCGGCGCCTGGGGCATCACCCCGGCGAAGATCGCCAAGCGGGTGGCGGAGATCGCGGGCCTGCCGCTCATGGTCCATATCGGGGAGCCGCCGCCGCTGCTGGACGAGGTGCTGGACCTGCTGACCCCCGGCGACGTGGTCACCCACTGCTTCAACGGCAAGCGGTCGGGCTCCATCGCCGACACGCCGGCGCTGATGGCGCTCGCCAAGCGGCTGGCGGCGGAGGGCGTGCTGATGGATATCGGCCATGGCGCGGCTTCCTACAGCTTTCGGGTCGCGGAGCGGGCGATCGGGGAGGGGCTGAAGCCCTATTCGATCTCCACCGACCTGCACGGCCACAATATCGACGGGCCGGTGTTCGACATGGCGACCACCGTGTCGAAGGTCCATGCCGCCGGGCTGGAGTTCGAGGATTGCGTCGCCGCGATCACCAAGCGCCCGCGTGACTTCCTGGGCCTGGCCGGCGATGACGGGCTGAAACCCGGCAGCCCCGCCGATTTCACGCTCTTCGATGTGGTGGATTGCGACGAGACGCTGATCGACAGCCATGGCGACAAGGCCCGCGTCCGCCGGATGTTCGAACCGCGCTGGGCCGTGCGCGGGAACGCGCTGCGGCCGGCGGCCCGCGCCAAGGCGGGGGAGGGTGGGACATGACGGCGCTCGCCACGGCCTCCCGCCCCTCCGGAGCCGTTGACGGCCTTCCCGATGATGTCGCGCTGAAGGTCGATCGTCTCAGCACCTGGTTCGTCTACA
Organism: Inquilinus sp. CAU 1745; assembly: GCF_039839375.1. NCBI lineage: Bacteria > Pseudomonadati > Pseudomonadota > Alphaproteobacteria > Rhodospirillales > Rhodospirillaceae > Inquilinus > Inquilinus sp. CAU 1745. Next base: position 4,737 of record NZ_JBDOQU010000002.1, on the reverse strand, counting down.
AGAACCGCACCGCCAAGGCGGTCCGCGACGTTTCCTTCTCGTTGCCCAAGGGCAAGACGCTGGCGATCGTGGGGGAGTCCGGGTCCGGAAAGTCCGTCACCTCCCTCTCCATCCTCCGGCTGCTGGGCTATCCGGGCCAGATCGTCGAAGGGCGCATCCTCTACCGCACCAGTTCAGGAGAGGTGCTGGACCTCGCCCAGGCGGGCGCGAAGACCATGCGCGGCGTCCGGGGGCGGGAGATCTCGATGATCTTCCAGGAGCCGATGACCTCGCTCAACCCGCTCTTCACCGTCGGCGACCAGATCGCGGAGATGGTGCGGCTGCATCGGCCGGTGAGCCGGACAGAGGCGCGGGCGCGGGCGCTGGAGATCCTGCGCCATGTGGAGATCCCCAGCGCGGAGAAGCGGCTGGACGACTATCCCCACCATATGTCCGGCGGGATGCGGCAGCGGGTGATGATCGCCATGGCGCTGGCCTGCGATCCCCGGCTGCTGATCGCCGACGAGCCGACGACCGCGCTGGACGTGACCATCCAGGCGCAGATCCTGGATCTGATGAAGCGGCTTCAGGCCGAACTTGGCATGTCGATCCTGTTCATCACCCACAATATGGGCGTGGTGGCGGAGGTCGCGGACGAGGTCGCGGTGATGTATTGCGGCGAGGTGGTGGAGCAGGCGGAGGTCCGCGACCTGTTCGCCGCCCCGCGCCATCCCTATACGCAGGGGCTGCTGGCCTCCATCCCCGACGCGCGGCGCGATGTCGACGATGCCGGGATGCGCCGGCGGCTGACGCCCATCCCCGGCGCGGTCCCGTCGCTCTACGACATGCCGCCCGGCTGCCGCTTCGCGCCCCGCTGCGCCCTGGCGGAGGAAAAGTGCCATGAGCCGGTCGAACTGGCTCCCGTCGCCAAGGGGCATCTTTCGAGCTGCTGGAAATTGAGGAGGAGCGCGCCATGAACCCGCAGGCCGCAACTCCCGACATCCTGCTGAGCATCCGGGGGCTGTCCAAGGCGTTCCCGACGGCGCGGGGAGAGGTCCATGCGCTGCGGGACGTGTCGTTCGACGTGCCGCGCGGGGCGGTGGTCGGGCTGGTCGGGGAATCCGGCTCGGGCAAGACCACGCTCGGCCGGTCGATCCTGCGGCTGACCGAGCCGACGGCGGGCGAGGTGATGTTCGACGGCGTCGACGTCACCAAGCTGGACGACGCTGCGATGAAGGCCATGCGCAAACGCATGCAGATCATCTTCCAGGACCCGTTCTCCAGCCTCAACCCGCGGATGCGGGTCCGGGAGATCATCGCGGAGGCGCTGATCGCCCACAAGATCGGTTCCGGCAAGGCGGAACGGCGGGACATCGTCGCCGGCCTGCTGGAGGAAGTTGGGCTGTCGGCCGACCATATGGCGCGCTTCCCGCACGAATTCTCCGGCGGCCAGCGGCAGCGCATCGGCATCGCCCGCGCGCTGGCGGTGGAGCCTGAATTCATCGTCGCGGACGAATCCGTCTCCGCGCTCGACGTCTCCGTCCAGGCGCAGATCCTGAACCTGATGCAGGACCTGCGGGACAGGCGGGGGCTGACGATCCTGTTCATCGCCCACGATCTCAGCGTCGTGGAATATCTCTGCGACGAGGTGGTGGTGATGTATCTGGGCCGGATCGCCGAAAGCGGCCCCGGACGCGCGGTCTACGGCGCGCCGGCCCACCCCTATACCCAGGCGCTGCTCTCGGCGGCGCCGACGCCCGATCCGACTGTCACCATCGACCGCGAAATCCTGCAAGGGGACATGCCCAGCCCCTTCTTCCCCCCTTCGGGATGCGTCTTCCGCACCCGTTGCCGCCATGCCCGCGAACGCTGCGGAGAGGTGATACCGCCCCCCCTGCCGCTGGGCGACAGCCATCATGCAGCCTGTATCCGTATCGGAGAATTCTGAACATGCCCTATGAAGCAGAGCGCGAGGCCGTGAGGCTGTCGCCGGAGGACAGGCTTGCCCGGATGGCGCTTCTCCTTCCCGACCTGCCGCCGGAGCCGATCGGCAATTTCGCCAACTGCGTGCGGGTGGGAACCCTGCTCTACGTTTCCGGCCAGGGACCGGTGACGGAGGACGGTCGGCTTCTGACCGGCAAGGTCGGGGCGGAGGTGACGGTCGAGGAAGCCTATGCCCACGCCCGCATGGTGGGGCTGAACCTGCTGACCGTCGCCCGCCAGCATCTTGGCGACCTGTCCAGGGTTCGCCGGGTCGTGAAGCTGTTCGGCATGGTCAACGCCACCCCGGAGTTCACGGAGCATCCGGCCGTCATCAATGGCTGTTCGGACCTCTTGAACGAGGTGCTGGGCGAAGCGGGAATCCATGCCCGGTCCTCCGTCGGCATGGGGTCGCTGCCGAACAACATCACGGTGGAGATCGAGGCGATCTTCGAGGTCGAGGAATAACCGGAGGAGGATCGCCTCAATGGGCGCCCATGCGCAGGCCGACGCCGTCATTACCGGCCGGGATTCTCTCCCGCCCCAGCGCCCGCTCAACGGACGAAGCGGCGTCGCGCACCGCCTGCCCGTAGCGTTCCAGATGGGACTGGGCCTTCTGTTCGGCCAGCACGATGGAGATCGTCATCGCGCACTCGCCGGCCCCGTTGCGGATCGGCGCGGCGATGCAGGCGACGGCGAATTCCGACGCGCCCATCTGCACCGCCAGCCCGTCCTGGAAGTCGATTCCCGCCTGGTCGGCCAGAACGTCGGCGTCGATCTCCGCAAGGCCGGTGGGGGATGGTTTGGCGATGCTGCGGAAGACCTGCCGGCGCTCCGCATCCGGCAGATGGCCGACCAGCAGCCGGCCCGACGCCGTCCAGTTCAGCGGCACCCGCGTGCCCACGTCCGACGCGACGCGGAAATGTCCCTCGCCGTCGGCCATCGCCGCGACGACCATCAGATCGTCGTCGCGGTAGCAGACCTGCACCGTCTCGCCCAGCGTCCGGGCCAGCCGCGCCATCTCGTGCTTGGCTTCCGTCAGCATGTCCATCCGGCGTTCATAGGCCAGCCCGTAGCGCAGCACGCGCGGCCCCAGCCAGACCAGCTTGCCCTGCGGGCGGGACAGCATCCCGCGCTCCGTCAGCTCGTCGACAAGGGCGTAGACGGTGGAGATCGGCGCGCCGATGGTCTTGGCGATGTCATAGGCGCTCGACGCCTCCCCCCGGTCGCTCAGCATGTCGAAGATCTGCAGCGCCCGGTCAATGCCGCTGGTCCGGGTGCGGGGCTTGGGGGATCGGTTTTCTTCGCTCATCGGGAATCCGTTCGTGAAGGACGGACTTCCCTTACAATGGAATTGCCTCCGATAGCAAGGTAGATCGAGGCTGGCTCTGGAGAAGATGAAGTGACAAGCAACTGGGATGCGTTCTACGGACCCGCAGGGCTGCGGCCGGTCATCAACGTTTCTGGAACCATGACCTCGCTCGGCGCGTCGATCGCCGTGCCGGAGGTGACCGAAGCCATGGCGGCGATCCTGCCGCGCTTCGTCAACATGCATGAGCTGCACGGCCGCGCCGCGAAGGCGATCGCGGAGAGTACGGGCGCCGAGAGCGGCTTCGTCACCGCCTCGGCCAGCGCCGGCATCACGATCGCCATCGCCGCGGCGATGACCGGCCCCGACATGGCGCGCATCGAGCAGTTGCCCGACGCCACGGGCATGAAGGATGCGGTCATCGTCCAGACCGGCCATCTCTGCCATTATGGCGCGCCGGTGGAGCAGGCGGTGCGGCTGGCCGGCGCGCGGGTCGTCCCGATCGGCACGGCGACGCTGGCGGTGGAGCATAATCTGACCGGCGCGCTGGAGGACGACGTGGCGGCGGCGCTCTACGTCGTCTCGCATCACGTCGTCGATTACGGCCAGCTTCCGCTGAAGCGGTTCGCGGAGCTGTGCCATGAGCGCGGCGTGCCGGTGATCGTCGACGCGGCGTCGGAATATGATTTGGCGGGCTTCCTGCGCGACGGCGCGGACATCGTGATCTATTCCGCGCACAAGTTCCTCAGCGGACCGACCGGCGGCATCGTCGCCGGAAGGCGCGATCTGGTGCGCGCGGCCTACATGCAGAATGGCGGCGTCGGCCGCGGCATGAAGGTCGGCAAGGAGACGATCGCGGGCGTGATGGCCGCGCTCTCCGCCTGGTCCCGCCGCGACCATGAGGCCGTGCGGGCGCGGGAGGACGAGGCGGCGCGGGCATGGCTCCAGGCGGCGGAAGGGTTCGAAGGTGTGGATGCGCGACTGGAGCCCGATCCGACCGACAATCCGCTCGACCGGCTGGTCGTCAGGGTCGATCCCCGGCGGGCCGGGGCGTCGGCTCTCGCCATCGCGGCCGACCTGGCGGCAGGCGAGCCCGCCATCATCATCCGCGACCATGAGTCCGACCGGGGGATCATCCAGTTCGACCCCTGCAACCTCCATGAGGGACAGGCGGAGATCGTCGCCCGCCGCCTGCGCGAAACGCTCAAGCGCGCCGCCGCCGGCAAGCTCGCCGAACCCGACCCCGACGCCTGGCGCCGCCGCTCCGCCGCCGGATACCTGGCCTGGGAGGGGTAGAACCAACGCCCCTCACCCAACCCTCTCCCCGGCGGGGAGAGGGCTACCAAGTGAGCAACCGGGAACATAGTTGACGTTATAGACCGTTAGGATCGTTGACAGATTTCTGGTTTTGTTCTGCTTCACGGCGGCCCGGCCGGGCCGCCGTGAAGCGGCGCAATTTGTGGGTGCGT